>NZ_JBSQBM010000002.1:0-22726 GCF_059417685.1 Paenibacillus sp. LT-B23
ATACCTTCCGGTGATACCTTCCTTACCAGCTTCGGCGCTGTGACGTCTGCTGTCCGGAAGCTCCATGTGTTCTTGTTCCAAATGGCATATGATCCTTGGCCCACACTATCTACAAACATACCCGAGCTAACTTCTACATAATACTGAGTGTTGTCTGCCAGTGGATGGTCCAGTTCCATCCGTACATGCTGACCACTAATATGGATCGTTCCCCCGAAGGTTGTACCTCCACTTACGTTAATCCGTCCCGCTTCACTGCCATCTTCCTGATACACCACCAGATGGCCTGCGCCCAGTTGCACCTCTTCACTGAATGCCATAAACAGATTTTCATAAAAAGAAACGCCGCTTGCCTGAGGTGAAAGCCATGTATAGTATGGGGGCTCGTCTATTTGCGCCTGCATATAGACCGATGAAGCCACGTTGGATGAAGAAGCTTCTTGGACGAACCCATCAGACACTGATACATTCTCCGTCGCGTTGTTGCTTACACTCTCCGATGCAAACGCCGCCGACACATAAGGGTTTGCCAGGTTGAGCACCTGTGTTGTCAGTACACTTGCCTTAATCATTCGATTTACATGATTCTTATTTCTTTTTTTCTTGCTCATATACGTGCTCCTTTTATTTAGGTGTGAATGGAACGGTGAAATTCATGAATCTCACTCTTAATTTCCATATAATCTTGCTGACATTTCCATATGAAATCCCCGAAGTACAGCAGAATTTGCTCCCCTCTGATCAGAGGATTTCTACTGCTCTGAATGGCATCCATTTTGCTGTACAAAAACTCATACCGCATACGATGACGAGGCAGAACATACATTTTGAAAAAACAATTGCCTAATAATGCGGCAAACAAGTCATCAAACTGCCCGAAGGACACGTTTAGCATATTGAACTGCTTCAGACTAAGCTTATGTTTGATATCGAGCAGAGCGTGGTGAATCTGTTCCATAATTGCTTGAAAGACCTCTTCAGCCCGCTGATGCTCTTCAATGCGTGACCTCAGATACAAGAGATCGTATTCCGAATTACTGCTGGTTTGCAGCCACGAATCCTCAATCGGACCTTTTAACCGCGTCTGGATTACCTCTTCCAAGTTCTGAAAAGATGTTCCCTTGATAGCAGCGCCTTCACGCGTTGTGTTAATAAATTCGGTTCCCTTCGCTGTACTGATGTAAAATTCCATTTCTGTTTTCATTTTGATAAAAGACTGTCGTGTAACCACCTGCTGGCCATGAACGCCCTGTACACGCGGCAAATCCGCACTAGCTGGAACACCTTGGGCATGAGTAATCCCCTCAGCATAATATTGTTCATCACGATAAGCTAAATTTTGCCCCACCAGCACAATAGGGTCTGCTTTCATCTGGATCATACATTGGAGTGCAATGACCGCTACAGAAGGAGCATCATTAATAATCGTCGGTTTATGTCCCTCCGGCGTGCGCAATATGTGCATGGAAAGCTCATCCTGAGAGATGATGATATGCATAAGACGACCTGGATAATCATCAAGTGTGTGTTTACCGACCGTACTGCCGAAAATGAGTGGAATAGAATCAATTCCCTTGTCGATCACCTTTTGAATGACATTTACGTTGTATTCGTTCGGATCATAACTGAACGTGCCATGCGGGTATATGCCATGCTCCACCATCGTGTTCACTGCCGACCCTACCGTAAATAGGTATGCAAGATTATTCTCCCGAATGTAGCGCAGGTGCTCAATTTCGTCGTTAAGGGAAGGACCAGCTGATATTATTAAGGCTGGCTTGCCTGCAATATGCTCTGATCCCGTGTACAGAAAATCCGAACTATGTAAAATAAAGGGGATATTATGCATACTGTTTAGTGCCCACTTTTTCTCGTAAACATGGTTGATAGCCATTTTCTCCTTCTTGCTGGACACCATCCTGTACAATATTCCATTAAACTTCTTCAGTTCCGCAGTAAATAAAGAGCGATACGGGAGCCACGGAACAACCAGCACTCCAGATACACGGTCAATCAACCTGTGCAGTGTACCGAGCGTCTCCCCAGTAATTGCTCCTACCATAACTTCTTCGATCATCTCATCAGCCAGCCAGTCGTGTTCGTTGAGGTGCTGCAAAAAAATATTCATGACAGTAGCATCCGGCTCAATGATGGAGAAGCTGGTATTCGGATGTCTACTCAGAAATTCGCGGATATGATACCCCAGTCCTACTCCAAAAAAGATAACGTGCGCTTGTGGCACAACTTCTTTAAAACCGGCAACAAATAATTCCGCTTCCCGTGAAGGCTGCTCAGGATGATGCAAATAATGAGAGCGTCCTCCACGAATCAGTACTACATTGGGTTCGCCATTTGCAGAAGGTAACAATTTACCTCCTTCTCCCGCCGGAAGCAGAAGAAGCCGAGGAAAACGTCGGTACAGAGAATTGTGTCTATGATGTTGTGATGCCATTTTTCATTCCTTTCTACCTGAGAACTTCGCAAAAACCAACAATATATATAGATAAAGATAATTCCGTTCATCTATATACTTACTTTTACAGAAATAGATTCTGATTTTATGAATCATCTACACAAATGTATTTTTAAGAAAAAAATAATTCTAATTTCCCCTGATTATGGATTATGTATCGGCTATTACTTGCATAAAATTTAGCCCTTAGAGGGTCTTTATAAATAAAGATTTCACAAAAAGCTAAATAACGGACTGAATCACCATATATAGACTGAAATGCTTTAGTTCGTCTATATAATTACTCGTTATAGTGGCAAAGAATAAAACTACACAAAAAATTAAAATAATCATCAAATTTGTTTAAAACCACAGCAACTGAATACAAATAAATACATATTACATAATTGTTAATTTATTGGTTTGTTAACCCTTTCAACACATGATACATTGAATAGAGAACCTTCCCATAGATCGGCATCCTATGCTTTATTCTCTACCGGGCTAAGAAAGGAATGGCTTGTCTTGCAAAATAGAGAAATTCAAGAGACTCCTCTATACTCCTTAAAGCTGTACAATTTTTTTCTGTATGGAGCCATGGTCATTTTCTCCAGCTTCTTCCCGTTGTATCTGCAAGAGATCGGCATGGACAAGCTTGAGATCGGGAGCCTGATGGCGATTGGGCCTTTTGTATCGGTATTCGCAAATCCCTTCTGGGGCTATACCAGTGACCGGAGTCGTAACCTTCGGCGTATTTTACTGTTTATGATTGCAGGTACATTACTGCTGCTGCAAGCTTTATTTCATGTCCATACGTATGTCATGATTTATGTGTCGATGATTGGCTTTTATTTCTTCCAAAGTCCTTTGTTTGCCCAAAGTAACAGTCTTATTCTCAGCTACATTGAGGGCACGGACCGAAAATTCGGCTCCTTCCGCATCTGGGGCTCCTTCGGCTGGGCTGTGACGGCGGCCGTCGCTGGCCTGATCATTGACCAAACGGGGGTATCCAGCATATCCAACATCTTTACGGTGCTGCTTCTGGCTGCCTTGATCTGTACCCTGGCGATTCCACCGCTGAAAAGCACTGTTGAAACGGCAACCATTCATTTGCGTGGCTTTGGCAGCATTTTAATGAACGGATACTTTATATCTTTCATTTTGCTGGGGATCTTGGTATCCATTCCGAATTCGATCAACAGCGCCTTTATGTCCCTGTATATCACCGAACTGGGCGGGTCCAAGCTGATGCTGGGTTTCGCTGTCTTTATGTCATCGGTATTCGAAATCATTGTCTTTTTGCTGTTTGATCGCTTTTTGAAGAAAAAAATGACGGTTATGGTCGGCTGTCTGGCCCTTGTTAGTTTGCTGTTTGCTCTACGTTGGGAGCTAATGGCTTTGGCCACAGACCCGATTCAGATCATGTTCATTCAGGCACTTCATTGCGTCACCTTCGGTGGTTATTTTTATGTAGGCACCCAGTTGACCGTCCTGTTCACACCGATAGCTTACCGCTCATCCGGGCAGGCCGTATATACGTTGACGTGGAGTGGGATATCTGGCATTATAGCAGGCTTTGCAGGAGGCTGGCTGTTCCAGAATTTCGGTGGTGAAATGATGTACAACGCAGGCGTTTTCTTCGCCTTGCTCGGCTTTGCGGGATTCACCATCATGTGGTACATGCTGTACAAGAACGGTTATCAGCCCTTTCATGCCGACGACCACAAACGAGCAGAAGAAGCCCCTTAAAAACATCTATGGGATGTGACACCCTTTTTTTCACTTGCTTGCCCGTTACGAACAGGGAGGGAATGTCTAAATATCGCCAATTATCACTATATATAGAGCCCGTGAGCGTAAAGTAAAGGAGTCTGCCGATGGCAGACTCCTTTTTTGACTTGGTCGCACGAGGCTACCATCCGTCCACGCTGTCCAATAACTATTGCTTGGGCAATTGGAAAGAGCTTTTCAGTGATACTACACGGTTAAATACAGGCTCACCCGGCTTGGAAAGCTTCGGATCGACACTGAAATAACCATGACGGAAAAATTGGAACTTGTCCTGCGATCGTGCTTCCTTCATATTCGGCTCGACAAAACCGTGAGCAATTTCGAGAGAGTTCGGATTCAATTGGTCAAGGAAGGTTTTTTCCGTTGCATCCTCTTCAATCGCTTCCGGGTCTTCTGCATTAATCAAAGGCTCATACAGGCGGAATTCAGCAGGAACGGCCTGAGTAGCCTCCACCCAATGGATTGTACCTTTCACTTTACGTCCGGTAAAGCCAGATCCGCTCTTGGTTTCTATATCATAGGTACAATGGATTTCCGTTACATGACCGTCGGCATCCTTAATGACATCGTTACATTTGATGAAATAAGCATGCTTGAGACGTACTTCATTGCCAGGGAACAGGCGGAAGTATTTGCTCGGCGGATTCTCCATGAAATCCTCACGCTCGATATAAATCTCACGCGAAAACGGAATTTGGCGTGTGCCCAGCTCCGGATTTTCCGTGTTGTTTTCTGCTTCCAGCATTTCAACCTGACCTTCAGGATAGTTCGTAATGACCACCTTCAACGGATCAATGACCGCCATTGTACGAGGTGCCTGCAGCTTCAAGTCCTCACGTGCAAAATGCTCCAGCACTTGCAGGTCGATCACGCCGTAGGCTTTGGAAATGCCCGTCTCATATACAAAGCTGCGGATCGCTTCCGGCGTATAGCCACGGCGGCGCAAGCCGGAAATCGTCGGCATACGCGGATCATCCCAGCCGTCTACATGCTTCTCATCTACCAGAAGCTTGAGCTTGCGTTTGCTGGTTACAGTTTGAGCCAGGTTCAGCCGTCCAAATTCGTATTGGTGCGGTACCTTTTCCATCTCGCATTCAGCTACAACCCAATCGTACAGCGGCCGCTGATCCTCAAACTCCAGCGAACAGAGCGAGTGCGTTACACCCTCGATGGCATCCTCCAGCGGATGAGCGTAAGAATACATCGGGTAAATGCACCATTTGTCACCCGTGTTGTGATGCTCGGTATGCGAAATACGGTAAATCACCGGATCACGCAAATTAATGTTCGGCGAAGCCATATCAATTTTGGCACGCAGCACCTTTTCACCGTTTTGGTATTTCCCTGCACGCATTTCTTCAAACAGCTTGAAATTTTCCTCCACGCTGCGGTCGCGGTATGGACTGTTTTGCCCCGGTTCGGTCAGTGTGCCACGAGTTTCGCGGATTTGGTCCGCGCTTTGATCGTCCACGTAGGCTTTACCCTTCTGGATCAGCAGAACGGCGCGCTTGTACATTTCGTCAAAATAGTTGGAGGCAAAATGTTTCTCCTCCCATTCGTAACCCAGCCACTTCACGTCCTCCTGAATGGAGTTTACGTATTCCGTGTCTTCCTTCGCCGGATTCGTATCGTCAAAACGCAGGTTGGTGCGTCCTCCGAATTCATCTCCCAACGAGAAATTGATCCAGATGGCTTTGGCATGTCCAATGTGTAAATATCCGTTCGGCTCCGGTGGAAAGCGTGTAACAACTTCCTTTACCTTACCAGTACGTAAGTCCTCTTCAATGACACTCTTAATAAAATTGGGGGGAGTGATCGGCTTCTCCACGCTAATCAACCTTTCTTCCGTGTAATCTGTACAAAATTGGTTCCCTTAAATATACCCTTTCACACCGCATAACTCAATAAAATGAAAAACCTTATGCCCTCTTCATTCAAAAAAGTAACAAGTTATGAAAAAGAGTTAACATTTCTGACAAATAAATTCGTTATAGTGTATATATCTTTTATTTTACCCGGAAAAGGAGAACCCGCCCGTGTTTAAGCTACTCATCGTGATCCTGCTGTCCATGCTGTTGTCCTCTTCCGGTATGATTTCCGGTCATCCTTCACCAGACCCGGTGCCTGAACCCATACAATCTCGTCCGTTAGCCGTCGCTCCTGAAGACTCATCCGTCAAATTGTATGTTATGGAGCCTTCCCAGGGACTATTCCGTACAGCTACGCTGGAAATCGGCCAGCAACGCCGTGCTTTCGCATGGTCAGGCTCGGCAGATATCGCCACCGCACCGCAGTTGTACTATACGGATGTAAACGGCGATGGCGTTCGCGAAGCCGTGGTCATTCTGACCCGCGCTTCAGGTACGGGTGTCGAATTGCAGGAGCTTCATATCGTCAACGCCCAGACCATGGACGAATATCCGGTTGAATCGGCGGCAGATGCTGTGTCCCGGCGGGTTCACAGCAGTGTAGAATTGCGTGACCACAACCAGCAGGTGCATATTGAAGTTACGATTGATGGCATCACACACACGCTCGACCCCAAAGCATCGGCGTTTTACGATGATCCAGCCCATTTTACAGACCACCTCGATTTCAGCTCTGTCGTCATGTATGATGGCGAACAACGTCCTCTGCACGCCACCGTATCCGGTAGCGTATCCCCAACCGAATTTGTAGGGGATTTGGAGCTGAAGTATGTATATGAGCATGGACGGTTCCGGGTGGGACCTATTGAGTTTGCAGCTTCCTCTCCGTTTTGACGACTCTCTCAGAATAAGGTAGCATGGGATTAAATGCTAAACTGGCTGGTTTAGCGATTTTCCGAGTGAAAGAGGGGATCAATCATGTTTACATACGCGTTGGACGAACGCACAGTCCTTCGTCCGCTCACCAAAGAGCATGTGCAGCCTCTGTTTGAGCTGATCGAAATGTCCCGTGACCGCCTGCGTCAGTGGCTTCCATGGGTGGATTCCACCACGGAAATCAGCCACACAGAGCAGTTCGTGCAGAGCGCCTTGAAGCAAGCCGCAGAGAACGGGAGTGTGACCGCTGGAATCTGGCTGGATAACGAGCTGGCTGGCATTATCAGCTACCATGAAATCAATTGGACTCACCGTTCGGTCAGTATTGGATACTGGCTTGGACACGGTTACGAAGGACAAGGTCTCATGACTAGCGCATGCCGCGTATTCATCGAATATGCGCTGATAGAGCTGGACCTGCACCGCATCGAAATCCGTTGCGCCACCACCAACCGCCGTAGCCGGGGTATCCCGGAACGTCTGGGCTTCGTGCTCGAAGGTATTATCCGCGAAGCGGAACTGCTGCCCGATGGCTATATGAATCATGCTGTGTACGGCATGCTCCAGAGCGAGTGGAAACAGCTTCGGTAACCTTGCACCATAAAACAGCGCCGTAGCCCGTTTAGGGTCTGCGGCGCTGTTCCTTATGAACGGCTTATAGAAGGCTTATAAGAAGCTGGTTGCGCTGTAGAATCCATGTCTATTTCAAGAAAGAGGCCATTAACACATCGTCCACGAATTGGCCCGCTATGTAAAACTCCTCATGCAAACGTCCTTCAATCGAGAATCCGCATTTTTCATAAAACATAAGGGCCTCCGTGTTGCACGAGAGTACCCGCAAGCTTAATTTGCGAATGCCCTCAGCGGCTGCAATATCCTTCATGGCACTCATAAGCGCTGTCCCAATACCTTTGCGGTGATAGGCTGGGTGCACGGCTATATTTATTTCCAACACATGACAATTACTTGCCAACAGCGTTGGAGAACGAAATCCGATATAACCGCAGAGCACTCCCTGTTCGATAGCGACCAGTTGAGAGCCCGGAGGCGTATTGCGCAAAAACTCCCCACGCGACTTCCATGACAGCGAGGCGGGGGCCGTTCGTTCATTCCATACCAATTCATCCAGCGCAATCAGATCAGGAGCATCCTTCATCTCCGAATGACGTATCGTCAGGGGTTGACTTGTAAGCAATTTCTTTCAATCCTTCCTGTGAAGGCGTTCCTGAAGTATAGGCAGCAACCATTCGTCATTTATTGTACCATAATCACGGGCTTGTCACAGTCTTTATTAGGACTTAAGAACTGGAAACGTCTGCCTTGGACGTAGTAGTCTCAAAAGCATCCTCTTCACAGCGGGAACGGTTCAATCCGCTATGCAGAATAAAGAACAGGATGGACAAAACCGCCACGCCCGCTGCCAGCCAAAGTGTGGGTGGCAGACCTCCGCCATCATATAGCCTCCCCATAATATAAGGCCCCATCACCCGTCCGGCAGCGCCAATCCCCCCGACTAACCCGATGTAAAAGGGTGCTCCCCGACCTCCGTGGTCGGATAAAAATGCCGGAACCGCTGGTGCGATCAGCATCTCTCCCAGGGTTGCCAAAACCATGGCGAATATCATCCCCGTATAGTTCTGTGTGCCTAGCATGACGATATAGGCAACCAAATAAAATCCTCCGGCCCACGTCATTTGAGCCGAAGCATGCCGGGCATAAAGACGCTTGAGCCAGAAAATAATCGGCTGTGCAGCAAAAATAAGCACACCGTTCAGTGTCCATAGCAGCCCGTACATCGTTTTAGGCAAACCCTGCTCAATAATATACGGGGACACTCCCGTATTCCAGATCGAATTACCGAACCATAAAAAGAGCGATCCCAATCCGACGAAGAGATACAGCCTGGTATCACGGAAGAGCAGCCGCGCTGGTATTTCCTCTGTTCTTTTCTTCACGGACTTGCTGAGCTGAACTTCCCCCTCTTCCCGATCTACCCTGCTCAGATAGGACCAGAAAAATCCGGCAAATACCGCAGAGGTAATCCCGTTCATGACAAAGCTGAGCTGATAGGAGAGATCGGCCAGAACGCCGCTCAATCCCGTTCCCAACGCCACCCCTATATTATTGGCAACATAGATAATGTTGAACAGCTCTCCACGGCGGTCAGCAAAGCGAAAACCTACAAATGCCTGAATCGCGGGCACAGATACGACATTAAAAAAGCCGATAAAGCCCATCATAATAACAAACGCAATCCAGTGACCGCTGGTGAAAGGAAGCGTGAGAAGTCCCAACGCGTTCATTGCCAGTGAGCCGACAATCAGTTTTTTGGCCCCAATGCGGTGATAAAGGGCTCCTCCTAACACCTGACCAAAAATCCCGCCCAGAGACTGCACCAAAATCGCAATCCCCGCATCTGCCATACTGCGGTGCAGCTCGTCAAACACATACATGCTAACCAACGGCCACATTAGAGAGCTTCCGGCGGAATTAATCAGGCTGGCGACGAGAAACACTTTTACTTCTTTCGGATAAGAATCCAACCATTTCATATATTTTGTTTCTCCTTTAGCATCTGACACCATAACAACACATTATTTCATTGACGCTTCACATTCACCACTGTTGAAAAGAAAGTAGCTCCCCGGCCCATATCCGATAGCCGATCAGAGGTCAACACATTAGCACGCTGTCTGCGTCCTTTACCTTCCCACCATAACCCTTGGCTAATCACCGTACCGGGCAGCATCAGATCCGTGACTTTGGCCTTCAACTCATACGTTCCCCGGTCATTCCATACCGTAACCGGATCACCGTCCGCGATGTCTCTTGCCTGAGCATCCTCCGGATGAATTTGCAGCAAAGGCTCCCGTTCCAGCCGCTGATGCTTGGACAAATTCGCAAACGTGGAATTCAGAAAATTATGATTTGGCGGCGAAATAAACATCAGCGGAAACCGCTCGTCCGCTTGCGGTCGATGCTCTCCGTCGTATCCTTCAATCAGTGGCACATACGAAGGCATCGCGGGCAGACCCGCTTGCTTCATCTTTTCTGAATACAGCTCAATCTTGCCCGAAAGCGTCGTCAGACGATCCAGATAGGTAGCCTTCGGCGTCATGTCCAGTTTGACAAAAGGTGACTTTTTTAAGGCTTCCAAAGTCACACCGTTGAGATAAGGATTCGTTGGGTTATCAAGTGCACCCGCGATCATGTCCTCTTCACTTTCCGTGAAAGCAGCCTCGTCAAAGCCCATAGCCTGTCCGAGCAGGCTAAACAGCTCATAGTTGCTTTTGCTTTCCCCAAGTGGAGCAATGATCGGCTCCTGCATCTGGATATAATGATGCCAATACGATTTATACAGGTCTGTGCCTTCAAAAGAAGACGCCGCAGGCAGTACAATATCTGCATAGCGGGCCGTATCGGTGAGAAACAGGTCGTGAACGACCGTGAACAGATCCTCCCGTTCAAACCCCTGCGTCACCCGATCGGCATCCGGTGCTACGACAACCGGATTGCTGCAGTACACGAACAGCGCCTTAATCGGTTCGTCCTTCTGTAACAGCGCTTCACCGATTTGGTTCATATTGATCACCCGGGCATCCGGGTTCTTACGCAGATCAGGACGTGCCAGATTGGCGCCGTTGAATTTGCCGTAAGCACCGTTGGAACGCGATGCTCCCCCGCCGTGCTTCAGCCATTGCCCGGTGAGCGCAGGCAAGCATGTAACCGCGCGTACATTCATACCGCCATTATCGTGATGTTGAAGTCCGTTGCCAATATTGATATACGCCGCTCGCGCCTGTCCGTACATCTCCGCCAGACGAATAATATCTGCTTCCGGCACGCCTGTAATGCGTGAGACCCGCTGTGGAGTATATGCCTTCACATGCTCGCGCAGTTCCTCATGACCGACCGTATAGCGGCGCAAAAATTCATCGTCCGTCAGCCCTTGCTCGAACAGTACGTGCATAACACCCAGCGCGAGCGCGGTATCTGTTCCCGGGTATAGCGGAATGAACCAATCCGCCCATTGCGCTGTCCGATTGCGGTGGACATCAATGACGATCACCTTGGCACCTTTTTTACGTGCCTTCTCGGCCAATACCACCTGATGCATATTGGTGCTGATGACATTTCCTCCCCATACAATAATGAGGTCAGCATCCTCTGTATCCTCCGGACTGGTGCCGCCCTTAAAACCCATGACGGATGCCCAGCCTTCATTCCCAGCCACGCTGCAAATCGTCTGGTCCAGTTGGCTTGAACCCAGCGCATTAAAAAAACGGCGATCCATCCCATCCACACTTAACACGCCCATATTGCCATAAAAGCTGTAGGGGAGAATAGATTCCGGGCCGTCCGTGCGAATCAGTTCCTTGAAGCGGCCTGTAATGGTATCGACTGCCTCCTCCCAGCTAATTCGTTCGAACTTCCCTTGCCCCTTGGAACCTACACGCTTTAACGGATAGAGCAGCCGTTCGGGGTCATACACTCGCTCCGTCATATTGCGAACTTTGTTGCAAATGGCCCCTTTTGTAATGGGATGATCTGGATTACCGGTCACCTTGACGATCTTTCCATCTTCCTTGTGGAGCAGGAGCCCGCACGTATCCGGGCAATCCAGCGGACATACAGCCGGAAAAACACCGTCCGTACGTTCCGTCGTTCGCTGCCCCCTTTGCAAGTCTTGCTGAAGCACAGCCTCAGGAGGCGCGCTGTTGCGATGATCCATGGTGTTGGTGCTCCTTTCCGTTACCGTTTCCAAAAATTACACTGTTCTTATCATATATACAGCTATGTCCTATGGCAAGAGAAGGATTTTGCCAACCCAAATCCGTCCAAAAGATCAAAAAAATCCGCTTGCTGCTCACAGCAAAACGGATTTCTAATATTCTATATTATATTTTGATCCATACCTGTTTCATTATTGAATGCCAAGGGTAAAAGAGATCAAGGCATTATGGACGAGAGCACACTCATCCTCCATGCCAAATCATGGACCACTCCCAAAAAAATCCGCCATGACAGGTTTCGTTCCCCCGGACCTGCCATGGCGGATTTGCTTTGTTCCCATTTTCTATGCCCAGCTTAATCAGGCATGGTCACTCAACGGAGTTGTTGCAGTAGACGAGGGTGCCTGAGATGAATCATTCACAGGATGCACAGCGGTATGAGGCTTTTTCAAATACGCCAACCAGTAAGCCCCGGCTACAAACAGGCTTCCTCCCACCAAATTCCCCAGCCAAACTGGAATGAAGTTCATGATATAATCTGCCCATGAAAAATGACCTGCGAAAATAGCCGCCGGAATCAGAAACATGTTGGCAACAACGTGCTGGAATCCGATAGCTACAAAGGCCATTGTCGGGAACCAGATCCCCATAATTTTGCCGCCGATCGAATCTGTGCTATACGCCAACCATACAGCCAGCGCTACCAGCCAGTTACATCCAATACCGGATATAAACGATTGCAAAAAGCTTTCATGCAACTTGTGTCCCGCCATATCCACCACTTTGTCCAAATAAGGTCCTGTCTCGGTTAGACCCAGCACATGACCAAAGAAAAAGGCAACAAACAACGCACCCGCAAAATTACTTAGCGTAATAATCGCCAAATTACGGAACATCGCCCCAGTCTTGATCCGTCCTGCCCATCTCGCCAGTGGCACAGCCATCATATTACCAGTCAGCAATTCTCCGCCGCCGATCAATACCAATACCAGACCTACAGGGAAAACGGCTGCTCCAATAAAGGTAGCGATACTTCCCCATTCTTTGGGTGCGCTTGCGATAACACGTATATCCAGCAAAAAACCAAGCGCAATAAATGCACCTGCCAAAAATCCCAATACCACCGCCACAGTCCATGGATTGTTCGCTTTGGCCACTCCTGTTTCTACCGTCTTTTCGGCTATTTGCCCCGGTTTATAACTTGCCATATATTCCGCTCCTTTAACATCTTTTCACTCGAATGTTCTCTCTCATATTTTATTTAAAATCAGTGATTTTGTTTGTGAAAAAAATCACTTTATTGAATATTAAAAAAACAGCCCTTGGGTAAAGGACTGTTTTCATGTATTATTACGTCTACTGCGCTACTATGCGCTTTACATTTAGTTGTATTCTTCCTTTTCAACTGCTCTCAAGAACCAAATAACTCCACCGAGGCCTCCCAGCGCCACGACTACAAGAAAAAGGATATAAAACAAACCCATAAGCTACTTACCCCCTAATCCTTATGCTACTCTATATTGTACTATAAGGATTCGTCCATACGTCTCAGATTGTTGACAAACTTATGAACAATGTCACAGACAAAATGAATTATACGGTAACTGGCTTCCGTTCAGACATTGGCGGCAAGGCTTGCAAACCGGCTGCATTCAGGAAATTCCAAGGCTTGTTATAATGCGGCTGGAAGAAGAAATCGACAAAGGCCAGTTGATCAATGGTCATATGATTTTGAATGGCTACGGATAGCGTGTTAATGGATTGCGTCAAATCCACCTTCGACATAATTTGTGCCCCAACAATTCTCCGTGTCTCCTGCTCATATACAACTTTCAGCAGTACTTTTTCGGAGGTTGGCATAAATTCAGGTCGGTAGCTGTCCTCAATGGTGACAGCCTCTACAGCCATACCTTCGTCCGCTGCTGCCGCTTCCGTCAAGCCTGTTCCTGCAATATTATCTTCATAAATTTTAATACCCGAAGTTCCCTGTGTTCCCATATAGGCAATGGTCGGCTGAACCAAATTGCGTGCCACCAGCGTACCCATACGAACAGCATTGGTTGCCAATGGAATATAAGCTGTTTTGCCTGTCGGGTTGTAACGGATTGCACAGCTATCGCCTGCGGCAAATACGTCCGGGCAACTGCTTTGCATATAATTGTCCACAATGATCGCGCCGTTGGGCAGCATGTCTACCTGACCTTTAAGCAGATCCGTTTGAGGACGGAAGCCGATGCAGAGAATAACAAGCTCTGTTTCATATTCTCCTTTGGATGTCACCACTTTATTCACCTTACCGTTACTTCCTTCAAAACGGCTCACTGTTTCTCCCAGCACCAGCTTAATGCCATGCTTCTTCAAGGAATTTTCAATCCGGTCTGTATATTCCGGGTCCAAATATTTATTCAAAATACGATCAGCGCTGTCGATCAGCGTTACGTTCTTGCCGTTCATTTGAAAAGCTTCCACCAGCTCAACACCGATATATCCGGCACCGACAACCGTAATGTTCTGTACATGCTTGGCTTTCTCAATGATGTCATTGGAATGATTATAGTTTTTGCAGAGCAAGATATGATCAAGCTCAATACCTTCCAGCTTCGGAATAATAGGCCACGAGCCCGTAGTTACAATTAATTTATCAAAGGTGTCCGTAAATTCTTCTCCTGTTTGGAGATTGCGTGCTTGCAGCGTTTTGCCTGCTGTATCGACATTCGTTACCTCATGAAGCATCTTGGTCACGACACCCAGCTCAGCCAGTTCATTCGGGGAAGAATAAAACAATCCGTGCGGATCTTTGACGACACCACCTACGTACAGTGCAATACCACAAGATAAAAACGAAATATTGTCATTACGCTCGTAAACGGTAATTTCGGCATCTGGATAACATTTGGCTGTGTTGACGATGGCTGCCGTACCTGCGTGTGTACATCCGATAACTGCTACTTTCATGTTAAATTCCTCCTTGGTGTGTGGGCATACAATGTATGATAATTGTGAATTGTTTCACGTAACTGCGTTGTTGATTGTGATTTATTTCACTTCATGCACTTATTATAATGTGACATTTTTCACATTGCAATAGCTTTCTATGATATTCACAATTTGTCCACATTTTTAAAGTCAGGAAGATACAAAGTCAGCCGTTTGCTGAAACGACTCTTTGCTTCATTCAGTTTTTCCCGTACGGGGCTTGATTATGCCTTATATCAGGCTTCCAAATGCTACTGCAACGATCAACCAAATGTGAAATGCAGACAACAAAAAAGGCCGAACCCCGGAAAAACACCGGAAATTCAACCTTATCTAAACGCATATTTCTGATGAAGCAGAAGCTATTATAGCAATTGCTCGATGGCTGCTTTCATGACCTCTGGCGATTCCTTGGGTTCAAAGCGATCCACAGGCACACCTTCACGATTCACAATGAATTTCGTAAAATTCCATTGAATCGTACCGTCTTCCTGCTCTCCAGGCTGCTGCTTTTTCAAATATTCAAACAGAGGTGCTGTATCCGGGCCGTTAACGTCCACTTTAGCGAATACCGGGAAATTAACCCCGTAATTCAGTTGGCAAAATTCAGCCGCTTCCTCGCTGCTGCCCGGCTCCTGACCGCCGAATTGGTTACAAGGAAAGCCTAATACAACCAGTCCCCGATCCTTATATTCATCATATAGCTTTTGCAAATCCCCATATTGCGGGGTAAGTCCGCATTTGCTTGCGGTATTTGCGATGACCAGCACCTTACCGGTGTAGGTATCCAGAGGAACCTCCTGATTCGCTGGTGTTACGGCATGATGTGAATAGACAGACATATAGCATCCTCCTTTGTTTCGCTTGGTTTAAGTTTCATCACCTATTTTACCCAAAACGAAACGGACATGCCAACATCCCTCGATGCTTTAGCGGGACGCTGCCACTTCGAGTCTGCGTTCTTCACGTTCTGAAGCGGACATCCTTGGACACGCAAAACAATACCGCTGGCCTCCACCTGTCTTGTAATATTGGCAGCAGGACGGTTTCATATATGCCTTCTCACCGGGACGGTAAGGGTTATCCAGCTCAACAAGACGAACCGTAAACGGGTTTCTTTTACGCCCGAATACCTCTCCCTCCAGCTCCCGCGTCACATAATCATAATCTTGTTCAAAATGCTCCACATCCTGTGGATCGGTCAGCGATGGCTGGACTCTATCCTTAAAATACAGCAAAGTCAGCGGAAATTGTCCCCACATCTGTCCAACAGATGCGTCTCCAGCCGCAGCCATCGCCTCCAGTATCGGTCTGATCTGCAAGCTGTAAAAGTCACGCAACGCCTGTTGCGCCTGCCCGGATGAATGATGCTCGTCCTGCCTGATGTTGTTCAGCTCAGTTGTGTCGATGACCTGAAAGCTGATGGCGGGATACTTCCCTTGATAACAAATATGAAATCTGAGATTGGAAACCGACAAATCGAGACGGCGTTCACACAAAGACACCATAAAATGCTGAGCAAACACAAGACCACGCAACTGGTTCACAAAATAAACGGCTGTGGTCAAGCCGTCTTCCGCACGCAGCAACTCACCATAATACTCCATCACAGAGCCAAGCTTATCCGGTTCAAGCCATTCTGCCACAGGCCCGGAGTATACCGCATCTTCTGGTGTGTCTGTCACTATTCGCGCCAATTGCTCAAGCTGATCATAATCCAGTGGTTTCATTAGGTCTCCTTTATCCTCTTGCCGCTACCTGTGGTCTGGCTTCACGCCGCTCGGAAACGGAGCCTACTAATTGATTCTCTTCCAGATTCAATCCCTTTACGGCTTGGCTTACCGCTGGTTGTCCGGCCAAAGCATATGGAAGACACAGCGGTACACCCGTACGAGGATCTGTTACGATATCCGCTTCAATACCGAACACCTCGCGCAGCACGTCAGGGGACATGACCTCGGTTGGCGTTCCTACAGCCTCGGCCTTCCCCTTTTTGATCGCGATCATATGCTGGGCGTACCGGGCTGCATGGTTCAAATCATGCACGACCATGACAATGGTACGTTCGGCCGAAGTGTTCAAATACTCTAGCAAATGCAGCACTTCCAATTGATGCGCCATATCCAAAAAAGTAGTCGGCTCATCCAAAAACAAAATATCCGTATCCTGCGCAAGCGCCATGGCAATCCATGCACGCTGGCGCTGCCCGCCAGAAAGCTGGTCGATCGGGCGGGCATGGAACTCGCTCATTCCTGTCACCTGAATGGCCCACTCTACCATTTTGCGATCATCTGCTTTCATGGAGCCAAAGCCTTTTTGATAAGGAAAACGTCCGTAAGATACCAGTTCCGTCACAGTCAATCCTTCTGGTGCAGTCGGATTTTGCGGCAAAATAGCCAGCTGCTTCGCTACCTCCCGGGTGGATTGCTTATGAATGGATTTACCGTCGAGCAGAACGCTGCCGCCTTTAGGATTCATGATACGAGCCATCGTCTTCAGAATGGTGGACTTGCCGGAGCCATTTGCGCCCACCAATGCTGTGATTTTCCCTTGCGGTATTTCAACGTTCAGATCCTCCACAATCAACCGATCTTCATAAGCAATATCCAGATTAGCCGTTTTCAGACGAAACATTCGGAATCATTCCTTTCCCTTATCTAATATATAGTCACGGGCTTAACGCACGATATTCATCAAAACTTCATCCTATCTTTATATAATAAAGATATTGATAATCATTATCAAGTGTTGATTGGCGCATTTCACTTTAGCATACGAATCATTTCTCCGAAAATGCCCCTGAAATTTCACAAAAAAAGACCACAGCTCCTCAAAGCTGTGATCTTCTAATCTCCTGATAGCAGCATCAAGACTGTATAGAGCGCAGCCCGAATGCTTCAGCCATGAGACGTATGGATTTCAACTTGGCGTCAAAATCGTGAATAATGCTTGCGACCATGATTTCCTGTGTATGATAAGCCTCACTCAATTGCTCAATTTGGTGCTTCACCTGCTCGGGTGAGCCAACCACCATGCGCTTGCGGTTCTCACGGATGCGCATCCGATCATATGGCGTATAAGGATAAGCCAGTGCTTTTTCCACCGAAGGAGTGCCTCCGGAACGCATTCCCTGCTCCAGCAGCACCAGAGACAAATCCATGCTGGAAGCCAATCGGTTGGCTTCCTCTTCGGTATCCGCACAGATAGCAAATACGGCGACAAGTGAACGTGGACGGTCACTATGCTGCGAAGGCTTAAAATGCTCCTGATACTCCTTCATCGCTTCTGTGCCGCCTGCGCCGTTGATGAACTGCGCAAATGCAAAACCCACGCCGCGTTCGGCTGCAAGCCCTGCGCTGTCGCCGCTGGAGCCGAGCAGCCACATTTCCGGCACGGTTTCTACGAGCGGCATCGCCTGTAACGATCCAAAGCGATGCTCACTGCCTGTACTGTCATGCAGATAGGCTAGCAGATCATCCAGTTGCTCGGGGTACAGATCAACGCCGCCCCTGATTTTGCCCTCCTGCAAGGCTCTGGTGGAAATTGGCATTCCTCCCGGGGCCCGTCCCAAACCCAAATCCATACGCCCCGGATATAACCCTTCCAGCACACGAAAGTTTTCCGCTACTTTATAAGCGCTGTAATGCGGCAGCATCACACCGCCCGAGCCGACGCGAATGCTCGATGTACGAGCCGCCAGATGCGAAATTAATACTTCCGGGCTAGAACCTGCAAGATTGGAGGCCGAATGATGCTCCGACACCCAGAAACGGTGATAACCCAAGCGTTCCGCCTCTATAGCAAGCTCAGCGGTCTTTTGTAACGCTTGCGCATGCGTCATGCCTTCCGATACCGGAGATTGGTCAAGAATGCTGAGTTGTATCATAAAAGTCTGACCTTTCTGTTTTGGAATAAGAATAGGCATTAATTATAGCACGTAGGGCCACAGTTACCCAAGAGGTGCTGTGATCGACCGGAAAGTTCTATTTTTCGTAGAGACTCTCTCTGGCTTTATCTGCTTCATAGAGATGTGAACGTTTCTTAAAGAAATTGAACAGATGGGTGACGATAACCTTCAATACAGCATAGCCCGGAACTGCCAGTATAATCCCTACCACTCCAAACAGATTGCCTGCCGTCAGAATGACAAAGATAATCGTGATCGGATGCACCCGGAGAGACTTGCCCATAATTTGCGGAGAAATAAATTTACCCTCGATGAGCTGCACGACTGTCCATACGATGACCATCTTGAGCAGCATAACCGGAGATGTTACCAAAGCTACAATTAATGCAGGCGTAATGGCAATCACGGGGCCCAAATACGGAACAACGCTCGTAAAGGAAGCAATGACGGCAAGCGTCAGAGAATAGTCCAGTCCGATGATTAGATAGCCGATATACAACAGCACTCCGATACAGAAGCTGACAATAATCTGCCCCCGAATATACGAGCTGACTTGATGGTTAATTTCACCCATTATACGGTCGGTTTCTTTACGCAGCATAGGCGGGAACATTTTCAGAATCGTCTGTGGCAGCTTATGTCCATCTTTCAGCAAGTAAAACAAAATGAATGGAACCGTGGCAATAGAAAGCACAGTTTCCGTTAATGCGCCCAAGAAGCTCCCCACACCCGTCCATGCATTGTTGATGAAAGCAGATATCTTTTCCGAAGCCTTGGAGGCCAGCTCAGATGGATTAATTTGAATAGTATTCTGGAACTGATTCACAAAATCGCTGCCGATCAGCTTCTCGAATTGTCGTTGTACTTGTTCGCTGTATGCAGGCACATTTTGAATCAACCCCTGAATCTGATCGCGTATCACAGGCACTACTGATGTAATCACGACGGTAATAATCCCTATGATAAGCAAATAAAGCACAATAATGGAGTAGATCCGTTTGACCTTGTTGCGCTCCAGCACATCAACCAGCGGATTGAACAGATAGTACAAAACACCGGACAAAATGACAGGAAGAATGATCGTTTTCAGCAGCACAATAACGGGGGTAAATATATACGAAATTTTGGTGAGCACCAATACATTTAAACCGATGAGCAGCAGTACCAGCAGGAATAACACAAACTTGTTGTTCAGAAAAAACTTTTTGAATCGGTCTTTCCATGCCGGAGTTGTTTCCACATGACATTCCCCTTCTCTTTAAACAAATAAGTGTAATGATCCTTCATACAGATAAGATATATTTTTAGGTCAAAATATACAAGGTTATACCCGAATATACACAAAAGCAAACAAAGTTGTACAACTTCATACAAACTTTGCTTGCTTTGGAATTTTACGGAGTATCGTTTGTCTTGGTAGCAGCAGAATCCGTCGTTGTGGTTACAGGTTTATTTTCTTGCTCAAACAGGTTTTGTACAAAGCGCTTGAGCTTTCTCTGATCCACACCCAACACCTGCGCCCCCTTAACCGTTGTCTCTCGCACCAGCTCATTCGGTGGAATTTGCTGTTTCGCAATCGTCTTGGCATCGATATTAAAGCCCAATGAAGCCAATTGCAGCATTTCTGTTGTGCTCAGGTTCGTTTCAATATAAGGAGAAATGCTGTTTAAAATACTTGGCAGCTTAATCAGAGACGAGGTCGACTGAATTTTGCCACCCAGCTCGGTAATAAATTTACGTTGCCGCTCCGTACGCGTAAAATCGGAAGTGGCATCATGACGAAAACGCACATATTGCAAGGCCGTTTTACCGTCCATGTGCTGCATTCCCTTTTTCAGATCAATATCAAACTGGTGCTTATCTGCTTTGGAGGTGTAGTGCATATCCTTTTCGACATCCAGATCAATACCGCCCACAGAATCCACCAGCGCAATAAAGCCATTAAAATCCGTGTATACATAGTATTGGATCGGTATGCCCAGCAGGTCGCTCACCGTTTGTCTGGTCAAGTCAGGCCCGCCATAAGAAAATGCGGCATTCAATCGGCTTTGTCCATGGCCCGGAATATCGACGTACGTATCACGCAGGATCGACATAAGCGTAGCCTTCTTCGTGACAGGATCAACTGAAGCAACCATAACAGAGTCAGAACGTCCTGAATCCTCCCCGCGTGAATCGCCGCCCAGCAGCAAAATATTCACTCTCTCTTTTCCATCCCACTCTGGGGGAAGAGACACTTCTACAGGTTGTACATTCGTTGGGGACTGGCTTTGTGCTTGCGGCTTAAATTTCGAATCCTGACCGGTAGCGACCGAAATTTGATTTGTAAAATGATATATAGAGTAAGCATAATATCCGCCCACCAAAAGAACTGCCGCAGTCACAGAAATACCCAGCCATTTTAATAATTTTCGCATATTTTCGGGTAACCTCGCTTTTATTCAACATCTTTCAGCTTATAAAAGCATACCCTCCCTGCAAGTTATCTGTCAATTCGCGTCGTCTGTTCAGCGTATCACGATTGAGCTGTGGCTAATAATTGTTTTCCTTGTCTGCCACACTGTTATTATCATGCTCTTGCGGCGCCAGGTTAGCATTGTCAGGGGTGTCCGCGTACCATGGATTAAGATGCACAAGCACCTCGTAAACCCTCGGTTCCTGCTTCATCACAGCCCCTTTGATCAGCCGGATAATATCATGTCCCTGCTGAATGGTCAGAGAGGCATCTACAGAAGCGCGGATATCCACAATAATGTAATGACCGTGCTCACGGGCACGGATGCGGTCAATTCGCTGAACCTCGGCTACACTTAGGGCTGCTTCGGCATAGCTTTCGATTTCCTCGGTTGCAATCGCCTTCTCCATCAGTACATCTATGGATTCACGGCCCATTTCCCACGCCAGCCTCAGAACCAGCAATGCGACCACAAACCCGGCAATCGGGTCACCGTAGGATAAAATATGAATGCTCCAGTGCTCCCCGATCAAACCCAAACCGATACCCAGTACAGCAGCAGCGGAGGCATATACATCCGCCAGATGATCCTTGGCCGTAGCAATGAGACCCTGGCTATTAGCTGCCCTTCCGATACGGATCGTATATATATACAGCCATTGCTTCCAGAGCAGGGAGATGATCGCCGCCACCAATGCCAGTATATGCTCCTTCGGCATCGGTTCAAACAGCGCCATAATGGAATGGTAGCCGATAAATATGCCGGCTGCGAACAAAATAACCGCCACCACGCTAGCTCCAATAACCTCTGCCTTGCCGTGACCATATGGATGATCCTCATCCGGCGGCAGACTCGATATACGCATCGCCCCCAGTGCCGTTGCCGAGGCGATTACGTCGCCGGCGTTATGCACACCGTCAGCAACCAGCACCTTGCTGTTGAACATGACGCCTGTAATGATCTTAATGCCGGTTAATAGGATGTTGCTGATCAGACTGATCCACGCTGACACCATAGCGCGTTTGCCCATATCCTGTTCCTGCATGATGTATAACCTCCGTATCTATCTTAAAAACAACTGTTATCGCCAAGTTAATCAGTTGTTTTTAAGGCAGCTATGCTGCTGGTTTTCTTTAGTTGCTCAGCGCAGTAATGCTGCTTATGTCATCCTATGATGCTGCCGCATCGGCGGCATGGGTGGAGATGATAATAGCCCCGGAAGATGAGCCTCTCCGGGGCTATTATCATAACCATAGTTGAGCGTTCTATGAGAACACTCTTGCTTTATCTGGACCGTCCGCGACGGCCTCCCTGTCCTTGTGCCCCGCGCGGTCCGCCCTTGGCCTGTCCACCACGACCACCTTGGCCTCCGCGTGTGGAACCGCCGCTGCTGCGGTCATATCCGCTGCGTTCGCTGCTTTGCCCTGCGGAACGGCCTTGGCCTCCGCGCGTGGGACCACCGCTGCTGCGGTCATACCCGCCGCGTTCGCTGCTTTGCCCTGCGGAGCGACCTTGGCCTCCGCGTGTGGAACCGCCGCTGCTGCGGTCATATCCGCTGCGTTCGCTGCTTTGCCCTGCGGAGCGACCTTGGCCTCCGCGTGCGGGAC
>NZ_JBSQBM010000002.1:22826-463698 GCF_059417685.1 Paenibacillus sp. LT-B23
GCCCTGCGGAGCGACCTTGGCCTCCGCGTGTGGAACCGCCGCTGCTGCGGTCATATCCGCTGCGTTCGCTGCTTTGCCCTGCGGAGCGACCTTGGCCTCCGCGTGCGGGACCACCGCTGCTGCGGTCATACCCGCCGCGTTCGCTGCTTTGCCCTGCGGAGCGACCTTGGCCTCCGCGCGTGGGACCACCGCTGCTGCGGCTGGAGCGACGCTCGCCGCCTGCGGATGCAGCGCGCTCTTCGCGCGGCTGCTCCCGCTCGGTGCGGCCACGGCCTGCGCCGTCACGGCGACCCGCCTGTTCGCGGCCGCTGCCCCGGCGTCCGCCGCCGGAACCGTTGCCGCCGAAGGAACGGCGGTCGTTTCTGCCTGAGCGGTGTTCTCCGCCCTGCCGCTCAGCTGTATTGGCAGCAGGTCTACGCTGTCCGCCGCCCTCGCTGCTGGTGAAGGTAACACCAGCAACCTTCTGGATGTTCCGAAGCTCTGGAACATCCCGTGGCGTGGCGAGCGTTACCGCCACACCTTTGCCTCCGGCACGGCCGGTACGCCCGATGCGGTGAATGTAGCTTTCGGCATCCTGCGGCATGTCATAGTTAAAGACATGCGTTACGCCTTCCACATCCAGGCCGCGTGCGGCTACATCGGTCGCTACGAGCAGTTGAAGCTTCGCTTCACGGAACGCCTTCATTACTTGCTCACGCTTGTTCTGGGACAAGTCCCCGTGCAGCTCGCCGCTCTGGAAGCCCATTTCTTGCAACTGCTCATTTAGCGCAGCAGCGCGGCGCTTCGTACGGCAGAAAATTACAGCCAAATACGGACGATCTGTATTCAGCATGTCCACCAATGCCTGCTGCTTGCCCCGATCCGTCGTCTGTACAACGACCTGACGGATTTGACTCACCGGAACGGAAGAAGCGGACTTCACTTTTACATCCACAGGCTCGTTCATATATACACGAGCCAATTTGCGGATACCTGCTGGCATCGTAGCAGAGAACAGCATCGTCTGCCTCCGGTACGGAACTTCCTGAAGAATCGTCTCTACATCGTTCAAAAAGCCCATGTGCAGCATTTGGTCGGCTTCATCCAGCACCAGCATTTTAACACCGCTCAGATCCAGCGTGCCGCGTCTCAGGTGATCCAGCAATCGTCCGGGTGTACCGATAATCAACTGTGCGCCGCCCTTCAGCTTGCGAAGCTGACGCTCTACATCCTGTCCTCCGTAAACAGCCAGCAACGACAAGCTTGGCTCCGTAGCCGCCAATAAGTTCGCTTCCTGTGTAATTTGGAGCGCCAGCTCACGCGTTGGAGCAATCACGAGCGCCTGCGGATGGCGCTTGTCCAGATTCATTTTTTGCAAAATCGGCAGTAAAAACGCAAGCGTTTTACCTGTTCCCGTATGCGCCTCGGCAATAACATCCTGACCTTCCATCAACAGCGGAATGGACTCCTGCTGTACAGGTGTTGGTGCTGTAATTCCCTGCTCTTTCAAGGCGTCTACCCAATGCTGCTCTACGCCTAATGCTGCAAAATTCTTCAAGTGGTATTCACTTCCCTTATCTGTATTCAATATGTGTCACGTAAAATAGGTTCATGTGCCATATGACATCCATCGTTCCATAGTTCAGAATTCCCATTTTTGTATCGGTTCTCTTTCAACCCTTTTCAGGAAGGGAGCTTATCCGTTATCGTTGATTCTGTTCATGTAACCAAAACATACGGCCGCAATGCGGCTCAGGCCGTTCCATATATGACTTTCCTAGTATACGCGAATATGAACGGGTTTCCAAACCATTTTAATGAACAGTTGCAAAAGGTGAATTTAGTTGCCCTGTCATATATTATGATAGTAGAAACGGTAATTCATGAAAAAAGGAATGATGCCCGTGGTCAACAACCTGCATTACAACTTTATAATGACAGGCCGACTGTCCGAAGAACGCACTGTATTTGCTGAAGAGCGTTTTTCCAATCTGTTCGATGTGTTCGAAACGCTCCTGAATTTGTCCGGAATTCGCAACACACGCGTATCCGTATACCAATCGGGAACAAAAAAGACCAAACACGGCAGAATTCGCTGGGACAAAGAGGAGTTGCTCCGCATAGTAACAGAAGAAGATTCGACCCCACTTATGCTTATCATCGAGGCCCCCAGCATCAAATCGTCATATGGCAAAGGGACGACACCAGAAGTATACATTTATCTGTCCAATGATCCCTTGCGCCAATCTTCCGGCCGTTGCGGTTCGCTTGTTTCCATTCGTCAGGATATATATGAAAACATCGGCGAAACAGCCGTTGAAACCATGATGATTCATCTGAGCCAACGGCTGAATGCAGACAAGCTGCTGTACAGCTCGCGCAACTTTCATGCCAGCAGCAAAGCCCGCTCCATCATGGATATTCATCCGTTTATGCTTGAACAGGATACCCCCGATATGAATTATGTTTTCCAATCATGGAATCGCTTTTCTTTACCACATACTTGAAGAAATCCATTATACTAAACATCAGGAGGTTGAAACTTATGCATATTCAGATTCAAAACGTTGAAAAAAAAGAAAACGATTATCTCATTCATTACAAAGCCGGAGGCGCACTGCCGTTCGTTCCGCATGATATTGTTCTGATTCATGGCAAGCAGTATTTTATCGGCACGATTGTGGAGGTAGGGGCGGAACAGACTCTTTTACGTATCAATCCGCAATATGAGAGCCAGTTGGCAGGCTCCATCGGGCTTGAACTGGCTTTCTCACCGACCGTCTCCATTCAAGGAGCAGATAAAATCGTGGAAAAGCTCGGATATTTCCCTCCCTTTCATTATGACCAAATTACAGCAGCAGATATCACAAAAGACCAGATAACATTAACGATTGAACTATCACCCGTTACCATACTGTCACCCAAATCACCCGATCTGACTCCTTCGGCTGAACAGCCTTCGCTTTCCACGTCTTCAACGGCAACTGTACCCCGTTACGCGGTGACTTTTACTTTTTTAGAGACAAAGGAACACGAGCTGACCGCTATGGAAACGGAAAATATCATTTTACAGCTTGATTTCCGTTATGAGGAGGCAGACATGGTCATTGATATTGATGCACTGACCGGACTGTCAGGCAGCTTCCTGTGCAGAGGCATCCGTGCGGAGATTGCAGAGTTGAATGAATAAACAGGAGTCTCGGGAGCTGACCGCAGAGCAAATTAACACACTCGACAATTGGGTAGATACCATTTCCTATACGGTGATGGTGCTTCTGGAGGGGGCGAGGTCAAAGAAGCTTTCTGTTTCTATAGAGAAAAGGTATCCGGGAATGACAAGCAGATAGATACCTGAAATCCCCCCTCAAGAAAGGAGAATATTGCATCCATGAAAGCTGAAGATGACGGAAAGGCATTCCTGTCTATTTTCCCCGTACTGTCAGATGAAGAAAAGCTGGAAACCCTGCGCAGATTCACAGCGATGCCCGTCCCGGTGGCGGAAACCACTATATTGCTGTTGCAGTTGGCGCAGCAGTCGTCCGAGGATGAGCTTATTCGTATGGAGGCGCTGAAGGTCATCGGACTGTACACTGATGGCAACCAGCAGTCGACTGTTGCACAGGGAATTTGCGAGCTGCTGGTCACGCCTGACGAAGATGATGATGTGCAAATAGCAGCTTTGCAAACTTTGGCATGGATGCCCTGCTCGGAAGCAGAGCTCGGATTGGCTCTGAAGCTGATTCACAGTGATGCATACATATTAGTCAAGGAAGCAGCCTTCGCGCTGCTGTGCTCACATAAACACCTGCCTTTCGCACAACATGCCCTGAAGCAATTGCTGCAACATGAAGAATTCGGCGTGTCTGCCAAGCGGGAACTGTCAAGATAATCGACATCCAAAGGAGAATCAACCTACTCATGCGAGTCAAAATATTTATATTCATACTTATTATCGGGGTAATATGTGTTCCCGCCTATTTCATCATGAGCAGCTTCGGGTTATTTCAAAATGAAAAGGTACTTGTACAGTACAAGGTTGCCGTGGACGTGGAGGGTGAAAAGTATGATGCCTGGCCTGTCATCAGCAGCTTTACCGCTATAGACAAAAAAGGCGTCGACCGTCAGCTCTACTATCAGGCGAAAGGCGCCGGCTTGGAGTACCTGTTTCAGTTAGCCTATGGACAATATGAACTCAGGCCCTCCAAAGAAAATCCTTTTCTGGACGGAAGAATTCACTACACCATGGATCATCCCGATTACGTCCGGCAAGAGAAGAAATATAAGAACGCCAACGATTACAGCCAGTTACAGCATTATTATAACCAGCAGGAACAAGTCATCTATACTTATAACCCCGAAGCCAGACTTGACAAGGCATATGTTCGCTCCATCATCACTACAGGTATGACTCGCAGCTCTGGTGGATCAAGCAGTCAGGTGAAAGATAACTATATCAATATTACTAAGCTGTTCAAGGACAAGCTGGGAATTACCGTAAAAGTAGATGTAGACGAGGACAACAAAATCGTTACTCTATCCATGATATAAAAAATAAAGGTTTCATAGTATTGCTAGATTCGAGGAGGATGGTTGTTGATGTCATTCGCAATGGAGTCAGGGCTTACGCCTGCCGCAATCACGGCTTTGGAGGAACAGACACAGCGCATATTGCCTGTAGGCTACAAGCGTTTCCTTTCACAATATAACGGCTTTTATGTAGCCTCCCCTTTTTATTGCAATGTTCCCTTCGATAAAGTGGATAACGGAGACATTGATATGACTTGTCTATTCGGTTACGAGGTGGACAATAAAAATCATGACCTTCTGGCGCTTAACCATGAATTTCTGGATGAAATCAGTCATGTTGATAATGCGTTAATCGTTGGTGCAGATGCGGGTGATAATTTTTACGTTGTGATTTGCAGTGAACATACTCCTTATGTGTACTACTGGGATCGGACGCACCTTCATGCCTATGACGATAAACTGCACTATGATATCGCAGAGCAGGATGAATGCGGACATTTATATTTGGTGGCGATGGACTTTATAACGTTTTTGAATCGTGTGATCGAACTGCTCAACGAACAGGATGCCAACCTTCTTTACCTAAAATAATAGACAGGTCATACTTAGACTTCTACGGAACGGCGCACATAAAGATAGGAAGGAATGATTTACTTATGACAGAAACACAACAATATCGTTTGGGGCCCGCTTATCTGGAAAGATGGGCTGTACCCGAAAACCCGGAGGCATGGATCGAGCAGGAGTGGACAGGCAAGCTCCATTCACAGGCCGGACATACCAAATTCCACATTTTTTACTATGGAGAGTTGATGGACGAGCTAATCGCCGTGACTGAATTTGCACCCCAGCTCATCATTGCGGAGGATGCGGTTACGAGTGAACGGATCGTGATTTTTGATGGAACCCAACATGGATACGATGCACTACTATGCGAAGTATATACAGAGGAACAGCAGAACAATCGGACCCCCCTTTTGCCCTATTTAGATGAAGACGGTGAAGGTACCTTTGAGGTAAACGTGACCGCTTATTATAATGTCGATTGGGATGACGAGTTTTCAGACGATGTGGATGAGGATGGGCAGCTTGAACTGATCAACGGTGAGCTATGCGATTTTGAAGAGGTGAAGCGAAACGGCTTTGATGCGATCAGCATTACGATTACCAGCGCCAAAGGTCTGAAAACAGAGATCATTCAGGAAGAGCTGGCCTGACGAGGTTGCAAAGCCAAAGGAGCCACGATCAGGTTCAAAAGAATCAAGCATCAGGAAGGCGATATTTTTGTCATCCCTATGCATGACGGCCGATTTGCGATATGTCAGGTCACTGTGAAAATGCTCATGTTAGCGTTCTCCCCTGTACAACGTATTCCTCTTTTCACCCTTCAGCGCATTGAAAAGGCCATTTTCAAGTGTTAAAATAGGAATAAGATGTATATTCTAAAAAAGAGTGAAGATGCGTCAACATCCTCACTTTTTGGCAATAGCCGCTTTTAAGGGCGGTGTCTGCAAGTTTACGGAATATGAAATAGACCGGTTCCTACCACGGGCGGTCTATTTCTTTTTATGGAAGGAAAGAATCAGGAGACTATTCGACCACCATCTAAGCCATTCTGTTGTTGAGGAATATTATAGCATATGACAAATGAAATGTACGTTTTTACAATCTTTCCGAAAAGGAGGAACGACGATGGAACAGAAACGCTTCAAGGATGAATACGGCTATAAATATGACTTTGGCGCCGTGATCTGGCGAGAAGAACAGGTAGCTGTTCATTGTCCCCGTTGCCAAGAGCAAGCTTTTATCTCCAAATCCAAAAAAGACTGTTACTACGTCATCCGATGCTCCCATTGCTACTATGCCTGTCAGGAACCGGAATCATTTAAATACGATGCACGCGGCGTATGCAGCCATTGCGAGCGATATTTTAATATAGAGATTCACAATGACAGAACAGCCACGCACAAATATACGAATATAGACTGCCCTCACTGTGAGACACGTAACCAGGTTCCCGTACATCGCGTTGCCTCGCATGAATGGCGTACAAACATAATTCAGGATGGAAAGGACCCTGTTTTTCATCTTCAGCTATACTATCTTGACTATTATCGGGGTAAGCCTGCCTGGGCGCTCAATCGGGCGCATCTGAATTACCTGCTCTCTTATATCTCTGCCGGGCTACGGGAGAAACCCGTGAGCGGCATGATGCGCACAGCTTCTCACTCGATCCCCAAATACATTAAGGATGCGAAGAATCGCCAGGCCATTTTAAAAATATTACAAAAGCTACAGCATAAGCAAGCATCCGAAGGAGGAAGCTCTGAGCGTGAGTATACAAACCTTTGACAACCTAGAAGCATTAGTTCGAGCCGTTAGCCAAACAGATATGAATGAATGGGTATTCACCAATCTGGAACATTTTCGGAGCAGTCCTGTCGATGCCACCTATTATATTATCCCGGAGGAAGAGCTATGGGAGCTGGAAGATGCAGGTCTCACCGTCACCAATCACCGGAATGAAAATATTCCTGCGTCCCTTCCCGATCATAAAGCACAGACATGGCTGGAGATAGCGACCGTGCAGGATGTCATTGAAGTGCTACGCCGCAGTGGGAACGAGCCGGACATCCACCGCATCGCACAGGGACTTCAGTATTACCACGAATATGATGCTTTTATGGAATAAAAGACTCCAGCAGCGCTTTCACCTCAGGATCAGCCTGTTTCAGGCTGCTTTTCAGCTTTTTCTCGCCGCCCCAAATTCGGTAAACGAGCAGCTCTTTGTCGTAATCCTCCAGCTTCTCTAGCTCCTCGACCAGCACCTGTGCCTGCTCTACGCTTTCGATTCCAGACGACTTCAACGGCTTAGCACTTTGGTTGCCTGCCAGAAGAATCTTCGTCCAAACTGGAATCGTGTCTGGTGTCAGTCCATGCGCATCTGCAAAAGCAGCCGCGTAGCCATCCTGTACCGACTGATGCTCCGTATCCACCAACTTCATATAGCGAATCACCAATGAAAAATAGTCCGTTCCTTTCAGGCCCAGCCCCATCACCACATAGGTACCCGGCATCGCCGATTTTTCTCCTGGCTCCACATCGTTGTACCACTTGAACTCTTCCATCACCATATCTGCATATTCAGCCAGTAGCGGGTGGAGAGCTGGGTATTCCAGTGCATTGGCAAAAAAACGATGCAACGTGGATTTAGCCAGCTTGGGCACAGGCAGGAAATTTTTCACCTTGCTCTTGAGCTTCAAGCGGTATTCCCTGGTAAAGCCTTTCTGTAAAATATCGCATACATATACGAGCGCTTCCCTGTAGCTCTCTTCTTCCTCCGAAAGAATATGAACCTCCAGCGTTTGCAAAATATCATTTGCTTGGCAGGTGACGCGCTTGCTTGTATATAGTGCTGGAATGCTCCCTGACCCGCTCTTGATCCACTGGGCGGCCTGCTCCGAGCCTAGCTGTGCAGCGATCTCCAAATATTTCTGCCGTGCATCGGCATCGGTCGAACCCACTCGCATCGCGGTGAGCAGGAACATCTCCATAGCTGGCGCAGGAATATTTGAAGGATGAATATCGGACTTCACTGTATAATCCAACCCGTAGCTTTTTTCCCGAACCGCATACTTCGCCAAAAATTCATCTTCAGCCCAACGCTTTAAGCCACTGTTGAGCTGATGTCTCCATGCTTCCTCACGATTGCGGCTCACCTTCACTTTTGCATCCATTCGATTCAGAAGTTCATCCACCCGTTGGGCATCTATAGGGTACAAGTGAGGATCGAGCAAGTGCCTCACAAAGAAAAAATCGTCCTTTTCCTTCGGCACAGCTTTGCTGGCAGGGTTGAGCTTCTGCTCTACAAACTGCTGGATAATGGCTAACAGGTGCTGCCGTTTATCTTCGTTCAGGAGCGAGAATGTAAAATGACTGGATTTCTTCTCCAAGACCACTTCCAGATGAAATTCCAGTCGATAACGAAAGAACATGGGACTAGATTCTTCAGACTTAAATAGAGCCTCTATCCGTTCCCTGAACACAGGCATCCATTCGTCCTGCACTTGCTGGAGCGTTACCCCCTCCGTAAAACCAGAAATTTTCGTATCCGGTCTACGGTTATCCCAATCAAACGGTTCATAGGTATCCACCCATAGCCCGTCCTCCTTACAGGTCACTTTTAAGTATTCATGAATCCCTTCGTGAAGGACACTTTTTGTCTGGAATTCGGCAATGCGCTTTTGCTCAGAAGCGTACGCCTTATCAATTGCCTCGAAAATCGGATCTATGTATGCCTGTACCCCTGATGCCATACGATGCGCTCCTCCTTCATCCCCTTACAAATTGTAGTTCTAACGTAATTAAGATAGACTAATCTATAACTATTTTATTTCCTGATTATAGCATATCTCTCATTTACTTTTGGACTCTATCCCTATAGGTAGAGTGCCGGAATGAGATTCTATTATTCTTTCAGAAGCAGCATTGCCGGATTTTAAAGTAAGAGGAGGACGAATGAAAATGACGGCATATTTTGAGCAAACCCTTGAGAGGCTGGGGCATATCGCCGACCGTCTGAGACAAAACGGAATGCCTGACGTGGAATACGAGTGGACGAAGGGCATCTCCACAGGTGAGCTAACTGCGCTGGAGGAACGACTACAGAGACCTTTACCCGCCTCCCTGTCTGAACTGATCCAACGGTGCGGCAGCTTACATCTGTTATGGTCGCTTCCTCAATATTGCATTGTAGCTGATGTATCGGGACGTACAGGTGAATATGGTTTCACCTCTGATCACGGACTGAACATACTCGACGATATCACGGGTGAGTTTGGCTGGAACCATGAGTATATTAGCTATTTCACATCCTATGGGGAATATACAGACTCACCAGCGGCAATGGACGAACATCGGTATCTGATTTTTAACTATAACGGTGCGGGCGATCCAGTGTTACTCGATTTGGCGACATCCACTACCGAGCCTGCGGTGTTCTGCTATGATCACGAACAGGATCGATTCACCTTGCTTGCGGACAATCTGCCCGCCTATATAGACACCATCCTCACGTTGCACGGTCTATGGGTATGGGATTGGACGACAGTGATTGACAAGCGCGGCATTCAGCTCAAAAGTCCCCCACTACAAATGTGGGTACGCTGGCTGGATGAGTTCTGCAATGTGAGGCTGGAGGATGCTCATTCGCTTGAAGATTTGATTAAATATGCCACGATGCATGGCGTAGATAATCCTGCCGTTTTGCAGGCTTTTCAGCCCTATGATCCGAAGGATATTTTCCTTGCCTGGGAGCAGCGCATTCAGCATAACCCTACACAACTCGCTACATGGGCCGTTTTTATAGGAGAAACCGCTGGCGACGGGGCTGCCGATTGGGTCCGCTCCTTATGGCAGCCGGGCAACGTGCAAGCGTGGACTTCTTCTTCGGTTCCCAATAGCGGCTCTATTGCTGTAGGTACATTTGTATCCACCCGTGCCTACCTGACCGCCCGCTGTCTGCCTGGGCATGAAGGCTTGGCATACGTGTGCAATTACCTGCTACAGCATTCACCGGTGGATGGTAAATTAGAAGGGTACACCGCTAACGGGCAGCTACAGCATTTTCATTCACCACAGGTCATTGACTGGATGTGGGATAAGGTGAATCATCCTGTAGAGGGCTGGGCAGCGCTTTTCGCCCATTCCCGTCCTACAACTAAACAGTTGCTTGAATGGCTATCCGATAGCGAGCTTCATCAGAAAATCACAACCGAAGCATTGAATATCATGATTCAACAGGATTTTCTTCCCACTCTGGAAGCAGACACTTGGGCTAACATCTCAGACCTGCTTCATGCTTCTTTGCAGCTTGTTATGCTCAAAAAAGATAAACGCCGTATTGAAGCAGTGCTGGAGCAGCTTTCTGATTTGGAGCAATGTTAGCCTTTTGGAGCCGCTGCATCAGCGGCTTACCCCCCGGAAAAAGGTATCTATAGTGAATGAAATTAATTCGTCATTTGATTTTGCCGTAGGGAAATCAAAATTCAGGAGCAGGGAAGTCAATCCGTGTAGCATGCTCCACACAGATGTGGCGATCAGGCGCTCATCCCCTTGAGTTATGCTGCCATCATTCATAGCAGCTTTTAGTCCGGATTCAAGCAGTTCAAAGCCTTTAAAGCGTTCACTGTCAATAAGGCTGATTAAACTTACAGATTCCAGATTGCTGATAAACAGGATGTTGTAATATTCCGGGTTAGCCGTTCCAAAACGAACATAAGCGTCGGACACCGTTTTCAGCACGTCCAGGGCATTCAATCCTGCTGCCTGTGCTTCTTCCGCACGCTGCTGAAGAGACTGGAAAAACATAGAATTTCCTTCAATCAGCAGTTCACGGACAATCGCTTCCTTATTGGCAAAATAATGATAAATGGTCGTTGGTGAATATTCGATCTGGTCCGCAATTTTGCGCATGGAAACTTCGGCATACCCTTGGTTCAGGAAAAGCGAACGGGCGGCCTCGATTATTTTTCGGCGAATCTCACTGTTTTCACGTTCTCGGCGTTTGATATGTTTCATGAGTAAATGTACTAGCCCTTTCTGCCTGCCCCAATTTGGCGGCGATACGATCAGCTTCCATTATACCTGAGTTCATTGCCCCTTGGAACCCGCCCCCCGGCTGTGTCCATGCCCCCACCAACGACAGGTGTTTCACCGCCGTTTTGCGCTTCAATCTTTTCATGCCGGACTGCCGGACAGTTTGCGCGTAGCCGTAGACGGCCCCGTCCGGATTGGCGGTATAACGCTGCATCGTCCGCGGTGTACCCAACTCGGCCACCACCACCTTGCTGCCAAACCCCGGATACAATCCTTCAAGGCGCTCCAGTATCTGCCGTGTTACGGCTTCTTTTTGGGCCCTATATTCGGGACGCGTCGCAGGCCAATTTTCCAATCTGTCCAAAAATGTAACTGCAATGACGCCTTTCCCCGGCTCATTAAGCGAGGGGTCCATGGCGTTGTAATTCGTGAGCATCCAGTTGCCTTTGGTATACTGGCCACTCATCATGACTTCATAATCTGTCTCCGAATCCGGCTCGTTACGCAGGATTAAGTCTTCTTCGGTGATGCCAAGCTCATGGGGTTCACATGATAACCCAAGATACAACTGGGTGAGAGATGTGCCGGTCTCCAGCCTGCTGACGGCTTCCAGCTCACGGCGGGCAGCATCATGGTTTGGCAGCAGATGGCCATAGGTATGATGGGGACTGATGCCGGACACAATCCAATCGGCTTCATATACGTCCCCTTTTTTCAGGCGTACAGCAACTGCTTTACCACCTTCAACCACAATCTCGGACACCTGACTGCGCAGGTGAACATCTCCGCCGGCTGACTCAATGGCGGCAACCAGCGCATTGGATAAAGCCTGTGCGCCTCCCTGAATGTAATACGTTCCCTCCAAATGATAGCCGATCCAGGGAATGAAAAAATACAAGGCGGCAAGCCGCTTCGGGGGCAATCCATAATAGGGCCAGAGCGCAGTGAAAAATTCCGTGAATTTCTCAGACAGCCCGAACTGACTTACAGCCTCCCAAGTGGTCATTTGCGTCCAGCGGAAGAAGGTTCCTGCTTTGAGTAGGCCAGCCGCCTTGCGCCAGGAAGTGAGGGAAGAGGAAGAGAAGACGGAGAAGCCTTCCTCAAAACGGCGAATACCAGCAAACAGGCTGTCGATGGCTGCCTGCTCAGCAGGGAACATGTTTTTGAGGAGCTGAACATATTCCTGCACATCGGACGGGATATCAACGATCTGCCCTTCCCAACGAATGGAATACGGGTGTTTTTTGCGGAGAGGCACGACCTGTCCGTCCACTTTGCAATCTTTCAGCAACTGAGCGAAGCTGCCTTCTTCGAGTCCGCCAACACCGTGCAGGGATACGTCAAAAGTATAACCCTTTCTTTTGAATTCAGTTGCAAAGCCGCCCGCCAGGGTATGACTTTCAAAAACAGCCGTTCGGTAACCGAGTGCGGAGAGTCTTGCTGCACAGGACAAGCCGCCCAGACCTGCGCCGATGACGATAACATCATACTTGTTCATGATTTCATCTCCTTTGTTAACATTGTTATTTAAATTAACACTGTTAAGTTAAAGGGATTATAACCCACAACATTACATTTGGGAAGCCCCGGTTTTTGGGGTTATCTGCCGGGGCTAACCATCAAAACATAAGAAATTTAGCTCTTATTACAGCTGCAAAAGTTGAGATAATACAAAAAACATCCAAAATTGTAGCGCTTTCACTTGTCAAATTTCAATGAAGATGCTATCCTGCAAGTGGGATTGTTACTGAAAAGGCAAAACCCGAGTACATTTGTGTACCCGGAGTTTGCCTTTTTTTGATTTTATATCGATGCAGCATTATACAGTCGACCATCCCAAGCATGTGTAAGCGCTTTAAAAAATGACACCAAAGGAGATCAATTTCATGCAAAGAAGACGTTTCGCCCTTGTTTTACTATCTTTCGTGTTCCTGCTCACGATCGTTTTCCCGTCCTCCAGCTCTGCCGCAGCATCCGATGTTCCAGCACCACAGGCCACCCTGCTCACCCAGGTACAGCCTTTAGGTGAAGTCGTTTCTGCCGTTGTACTGAAATATAGCGCCAATATCGACGGGGCATCCCTGTCCAAATCCAGCTTTCAGGTACAATCTGTACTCAATGATGTATACACAGACAGAACCGTGACTAGTGTGTATACCAACGATTCTGGAATCATCACCAACCGCAGTACTCATGGCAAATATGTCGTGATCGAACTGGATACACAGGATAAAAATGCAAGTACCCTTACTTACGATGCAACGAGTGGCGTCAACCGCATCAACACGTTGAATTATTACATTAGTCAAAAGAAAGACATTGCAACTCAAAAGAAAGCAGTCATTCCAGCCACTGTACAGACTGTAAAAGCAACCGATAAAGTTACACCTATCGTGGACGATTTCCAAAAAAACACCTTTGAAAATAAAGACGGCTTCAAGCTGAACTACTTTACGTTTGAGCCTAAAGTAGAGTCTGGCAAAACCTACCCGCTGGTTGTGTTCCTGCACGGAAACGGCGAACGTGGTGACGGAAACGGAGTGAACCTGCTGGCGAATGCTGGTGCTGTTACTTGGGCTTCTCCTGAGCAGCAAGCCAAACACCCATCCTTCGTAATCGCTCCACAAAGCCCGATTGACCTGGAGCATAAATTCATTTGGGCGGATGAGCCGCGCAACAGCGCTGTAGCCGATCTGGTACGTGAAACGGCGTTAAAATATCCGATCGACACTAACCGAATCTATATCGTTGGTATTTCTCAAGGAGCTATGGGAACGTGGAGATTGTTGGAGAAAAATCTTGATTTGTTCGCCGCAGGTGTGCCGATTGCCGGTTTGACCAACTATGAGAAAGCCGTTAACATGTATGCTCCTGTTGATCCTAAACACGTCGAAGTACTGAAAAACGTCCCTATTTGGGCTTTCCATGCCGTAGACGACACCTCGGTAAGCCCTAAAAACTCGCAAGAAATGGTAGCTGCCATTCAAGCACAAAACGGAAATCTCATTCATTTTACTGAATATGAGGCAGGCATTATCAAACCTGTAGGACACTTCTCATGGGTTCCCGCTTTGCAAAATCAGGATATGATTGAGTGGCTGTTTGCACAAAAGAAATAAAATGATGTTTGTATATAAACCGAACTTAAAAGTTTCATATCATGCCACTACGCAGTCGGATAGTGCTTCCCATCGCCACCGCCCCCGGATTTCTTGAATAAAGCCTTTCACAAGGGTAGAAATCCGGGGAGGTGATGCTTCCGAAGCGAGCTTTCCTACGGAAAGCTTTTAAAGCGACCGCTTCGCTTGTACAGCACTATTCCGCCTACTCCGTTTATATGTTCATTTTTGAACTTGGCTTATATACCTCTAAAAATAAAGCGCCAGGCGGTTCGATACCCGTCTGGCGCTGTTTTGCTATCTAAAAAAAAGTACCTGCCTTCCTGTGTACCACCATCAGGAGTGCAGGTGCAATATGAAATGAGGAGAACTGAAAACTTGACACTGGTATTGCCATTTGCAGTTAACGCTGAACCTACTACTTCGCCTGCTTCGCAGCTTTGATTGTTCTCAAAACTCGTCTGCGAGTTACCTTGTTCGGGCTTCTAAGCTCGCATGCACCTAAAGGATATTAGTAAATATGTAGCTTGCGTATGGTGGAGTTTATTTCACCCTTTTACGCTTCTGTGTTACATTATATAAGTAAAGCGAGAACAAAAATTCAAATCAGAATTTACGTTCGCCATTTTTTCATAGTCCTTTATTCCGAACTAAATCAAAGTCTATATCTTCCCGACATGTATTCCATAACAGTTCGTCTGTAAGAAAACTTAATGCATCCATGTTGCGCAATCGTTCGACCAACTCAGTAATCACATCTATGTCTTCACGTTGTACATGCCTTGCAAGAGTGATGCCACCCGTGTCGCCATCAACATATAGATGTGAATGATGTCTTTCCTTTTTTACATGTCGAAGGGTAAGCACGCTATTGTCGATCATCATGACGTACCGGTCCTTGATCAGATATCCCTCAACATTAGAATTTAGCTCCCTTCACATCTTTTACATTGTCCTCTATAAGAGGTTGTTGAGTTGAATCCCTAATATATTAAGCCTTTAAAGTACAACCTTTGTAGTTATTTTATATCTTTTCAGGATAAACTTCAATAGTTAATATTCTTCTATCTAAATTTTTTAATGAGGTGTATGTATGGGAATTACTTTTAAACTTGAAGAATTGCTTCAAGAAATCGGGATTACTAAAAATGCTCTTGCTCGTGAGGCCAAGATCAGACCCAATACGATCTATGAAATGTGTAACAATACATCCAAACGGATCGAATTCAAAACGTTTAATACAGTGATGGAAACGCTGATTCGTCTTTCTGGTCGCCCGTTAACCCTGCACGATGTTCTCGAATATATACCTGAAGATGAATCAGAGAAACACTAATTCATTCATAGAATAGTCCGCTGCACTTTATATCTCTGCCTTCGGCAGGGATATTTTTATCCTCGTTATTTAGAATAATTGTTGTCACCATTTCTGAGTACATAACTAGAATCTATACTTATAAAGGAGCAATTTTTATCATGAATGTTCATGAGAGATATCATTTTAAACTTGGTAGCATCTTGGAGGAACTCAATATTACACGTAACAGACTGGCCGTAGAAGCGAAAATACGTCCGGCTACCGTCATTGGTATGGTAAATGGAAAAACTAAAAGACTCGAACTCGAAACACTAGCACACATACTTGATGCTCTGAACAAATTTGCCCATCAACGGAGATTCACACGGACTATTACTCTTGCTGATATTGTTGAGTACATTCCTGAGGATGAAATGGACAATCATTGATTCTGCCTGTGATATTAATGTCAAAGTAGACAAATATAAAAAAAACAAAAAGGCACTGTCCCAATACAGTACCTTTTTGCGAATACGTCAGATCGTTATTAAACGGGTTGAGTAACCTCTTCTTTACATACAGCATCCTCACTAAATTTAGGGTTCATTTGAACCAGCCCTAGAGCTTTAAATACACGACTCAAGGTTTCCATTTTCACTCCATCATAACCAGCCTCAATCTGGGAAACTCTAGCCTGTGTTGTCTTAGCTGCATTGGCAAGTTTGGTCTGGCTCCAACCCAAATGAATGCGACGAGCCAAAACCAGATCTCCAACAATAACTGAAAAAGAATTCAAATGCTCTTCTACTTCTGAAAGAGTATGCAGTTCCTTCATCAGCTCCGTATAATCCTGGCCAGTTTCCTTAGCCATATTCATTCACCCTTCCCAAGATTAATGTATTTTTCAGGATACCGATAGAAATCTGGAAGCATAGCTTCTGTTTCATGAACAATCCGATCAAAATCAACAGAGGATCTAGCTTGTTTAAGCACGGAACGAGTAAATACTAATATCTGTTGACCACCATACAGATAAGGGATAAATAACGCTCTGAACGCGCCGTAGCCCTGACGATTAACCCTCAATTCAAAAATAGGTTGATGATGAGTCAATTCTTTAACAGGGTTAGCTAAAGTAAAAGGAGTCCCGCTGTCATCAGTTGCTTCTAAAATTCGGTTAAGCCCATCAGGAATTCCATGTTTTTTTACAAATTCTAATGCCCGTACTATACGTGGAAGGATCCACGCAGCATCTTTATCCTTTTTTCTTACCTGATTTGCTAACTGACGAAGGTGATCAGCTACTGGCTGATTTCCGGATTCGTCACGAGCGAATTCAATCTTTATCATATTATACCACACGCGATATAAAAATTAAAATCATTTACTTTCGCGTAACTCCTTATTTCTTATTTTATAAATAAAATGACTCGATTCAATAAATACAACTCTCTAATTCTACTGTACTGCTGAAATTGCTAAAAGGCCCATTTTTTCTTAATAATAAAAAGCGCCGGGTTCATTTCCCCCAACGCTTCCTTAATGCCTTCATGTATGAAACAACGATTATTCCACTTTGCCGCCTTCTACGACCAATTGGTCTGTGAAGCCTTCTCCGTAAACGGAGGTCAGTGTGTCCTTGTAGGCTTGATGGACAAAGTTTTCCTTACCCAGCGTATCCAGCTCATTGTTGATCCAGCTCAGCAGCTCTTTATTTCCCTTCGCTACTGCGGGGGCAATGGTATCCTGGCCGCCAAAGGCCGGAATGGTTACGGTGAAGCCGGGATTGGCTTTCGCCCAGGCGATCAGCTCTGTATTATCGTTAGCGATGGCCGCGCCGCGCTTGTCTTTGAGGGCTGAGAAAATTTCCGTGTACTGATCAAATTTGAGCAGCTTGATGTCAGGATAATTTTTCGTAAAATAGGTCTCAGCCGTCGTTCCTTTTGCGACAATCAGCTTCTGATCCGAGTTCTTCAATTGATCAATCGTGGTGATCGGAGCGCTGTCGGGTGATACAATGCCAAAGGATAATTTCATGTACGGGTTGGCAAAATCGACCTTTTCTTTGCGCTCGTCCGTTACGGTAAAGTTAGCCATGATGATGTCTACCTTGTTGGATTGCAAATAAGCGACCCGGCTCGCGGCATCCACCAGCACGAACTCTACCTTGGACTCATCGCCCAGAAGGTCCTTGGCAAATCGTTTCGCAATATACACGTCAAAGCCCTGATTCTTCCCTTCCGAATCCACGTAGCCAAAAGGTGGCTTATCCGCGAAAACACCAATTCGGATTTTGCCGTTCTTTTTAATGTCTTCAATCGAAGCAAATTTTGCCGAGCCAGAATTGCCGTTGGCATTGCCTCCTGCTCCCGCGCAGCCCGTCAATCCGATAAGCAACAAGCTTACTGCCAGCAATAATGCCGTTAACTTCAACCCTTTTTTCATCGTATTCATCCCCCTGTTTATCAGCATTTTGCATCATTCGGTTTCTTTCACTTCTGGGTGCAATATAGAGACGAATAGAAACATTTCGATCTCTATATTATGATTGGAAGTCGCTCATAGGATTGATGCAAAATGCTCATATAGTTTCATACTGAAATATATCCAGAAAGTGCTGGGCACGCTCTGTTTCCGGTTGGGTAAAAAATTGCTGTGGCGTGGTCAGTTCGCATATTTGTCCTTGATCCATAAAAACGATACGATCCCCCACCGACTTGGCGAATCCCATCTCATGCGTCACGATAATCATCGTCATTCCCTGTCGCGCCAGTTCTCGCATCACATCCAGCACCTCCCTGACCATTTCCGGGTCCAAGGATGCCGTGACTTCGTCAAAGAGCATAATTTCAGGGTTCATACACAGTGCGCGTACAATCGCAATCCGCTGCTTTTGTCCGCCTGATAACTCTCTCGGATACGCATCTTTGCGATCCAACAGACCGACCCGTTCCAATAATTGCTCCGCTTGCTTGAGCGCTTCCTGCTTGTTTCTCCGCTGCACTTTAAGCGGGCCTAGCAATATATTTTCCAAGACGGTCATATGGGGAAACAGCTCATAGTTCTGAAATACCATCCCGATATGCTGCCGTATCTCCCGCCAATTCACTTTTTTGTCCGTAAGATCCTGTCCTCTATATCGGATTTCTCCGCCTTGGACTGGTTCCAGACCATTGAGGCATCGCAGAAGTGTGCTTTTTCCGCAGCCCGAAGGGCCAAGAACAACCACAACCTCCCCCTTTCTTACCTCCAGATCAATCTGTTGGAGTACCTTTCGGTCACCGAAGCTTTTGTCCAGCCCTCGAATCTCCAGCAAAACCTCCACAGCCTCTGCCATGACGCCCACCCCATCCTGCTAATTTTGCCATCTGCGTTCGAATCTCTTGGAAAGTCTGGACAACGGATAGCATACGAGAAAATATAGTATAAAAATAAAACCATACACCCAAAAGGATGCCGCTGGCGCTTTAATCACACCAAGCTCAATAATCTGTTGTCCGACCTTTACCACCTCTACCACACCGATCAGCACCACCAATGACGTCGTTTTGATCATCCGTGTCGCCAGATTAATAGAACCCGGCAGCATTCGGCGTACCGCCTGAGGAATGAGCACATGACGGTACAATTGTCCATACGTCAGACCGAGCGCTTGCCCGGATTCCACTTGATGCTTGGGCAACGATTCGAGCGCACCACGAACGATGTCACCGATCTCCGCCGCACCCCATAAGCTAAACACGATAATTGCCGTTAGCTCCCCGCTAATGTTCACATTCAGCAAAGGCGTGAAGCCGAAGTACACCACATACAGCCAAACCAAAATCGGAATAATGCGAAACGTCTCCAGATAGAGCCGTAATACAAATCGAATCGGTCCCGACTTTAAAGTGCGCAATAGCCCCATTACGATGCCCAGCACTGTGCCGATCACAATCGAAATAAATGCAATTTCCATCGTAACGAGTAATCCACCTAACAGACGCTCAAAATTGGAACCTTCAAAAAGCACATTAATCCCCGAATTCTGCATATCGCACCTTCCTTTCCACCCATGTCAGCAGCATCGACAAAGGCAAAAGCAGGACGAGATAAGCTAGCACCAGCAGAATCAGCGATTCCGCCGTTTTGTAGTACATGCCGATCAGGTCTTTTGCCACATTCATAATATCTAGCAGAGCAATGGCACCAACAATGGAGGTTTCCTTGAGCAGAAAAATCGCATTCGCACCCAATGATGGAACACTGATAGCAAAGGCCTGTGGCAAAATAACATATCGCGCCAGTTGCACCTTGGACAATCCCAGGCTAAGCCCGGATTCCGTCTGCGTTTTACTCACCGCTTCAATTCCGCCACGGAACGCCTCTGCCATATACCCTCCGCCCAAAAAGGTCATACCGACGATGGCACACGTCATTTCACTCATATGCAGACCTATTTTGGTAAAGCCATAATACAGAAAATACAGTTGTACCAGCAATGGTGTATTGCGGGAAAGCTCGATATACGCTGTAATAATGCCGCTAATTCCCTTCACCTTGTAATACAACACAATACTGCACAACAAACCGACGATCAGCGAAAAGAGGATGGCCCAAAAAGCAATCTTCAATGTAAGCCACATCGCCTCACCATACAGTGGTAAGCTCTCTACGATAAACTCCCAGTCTAGATTCATATGTACATACCTTTCAATTTTCGATTAATCCTATGTATTTTGTAAGTTTAATAACAATGATTGTATTCCAGCCCAATTATTACGTCAATACTTTGACAAAAATTTGTCATATTTATCTATGATTTAGGAAGAAAACCTTTATTTCATTTCAGAAATACATGCAAAAAAGCCTGAAATGGTTAAATTCCATTCCAGGCTTTGATCTATTCTATACGATTTATCACACCAGTGGCTCCGTAACTACAGGGCCGCCGAGCTTTTCCACAATCAAGCGGCTTTCCTCGTTCAGTCCCCGCAGGGTAATCAATTTACCGGATTTCGTGTACTTTTGCAGCACCTTCCCAATGGCGGTTACCGCGGAGTGATCCCAAATATGCGATTGACTGAAATCCACCACCACGCGCTTCGGATCATCCGAAGGTTCAAAATGGTCGACAAAATGAGTCGTCGAAGCAAAAAACATCGGACCTCTAACATGGTACACCTTTTCATCGTTTTCCTCTGTCGCGCTGATGCGGATTTTAGCCATTTTCCAGCCAAAATGCAGGGCACTCAGCAGCACGCCCACAATAACACCCTTGGACAAATCATGCGTAGCCACCACAATGACGACCGTCGTAACCATGATAAATGTGTCCGCCTTGGGAACCTTGGCGATATTTCGGAGCGAATTCCAGTCCACTGTCCCGATACACACCATAAACATAACTCCCACCAGTGCGCCCATCGGTACTTCCTTCACAACCCCGCCGAGCACCAGCAGCAGAAAGGCCAGAAACACCCCTGCCGTGAAGGTGGACAAACGCCCTCTACCTCCCGAGCTAACATTAATAACAGATTGTCCGATCATGGCACAACCACCCATACCGCCGAAAAAGCCATTTACAAAGTTGGCAATTCCTTGCCCGCGGGCTTCCCGGTTTTTATTGCTTTTCGTTTCGGTCATTTCATCCAAAATACTGGCTGTCAGCAGCGATTCCAGCAGTCCCACCAGCGCCATCGTAAAGGAATACGGCAGTAAAATCCACAAAGTATGCAAAGACCACTCAATCTGCGGCAAATGGAATGAAGGCAGTGAGCTGGTCAGCGTACCGATATCGCCTACGGTTTTGACATTTAACCCGAACGCATACGTGATGATCGTCATGATAATGATTGCCGTCAATGGAGCGGGAATGCTTTTCACAAACCTTGGCAAAATATACACAATGAGCAGCGTACCTGCTACCATTGCATACATAATCCAATTGGCTCCATGAAAGTGGGTGAGCTGTGCCATAAAGACGAGGATCGCCAGGGCATTCACAAACCCGGTCATGACCGGCTGCGAAATAAAGCTCATAAATCGTCCTATTTTTAAAACACCCAGCAGCACCTGAATAGTACCCGCCAAAATAGTAGCCGCAAACAGATATTCCACGCCATGATCCTTCACCAAACCGACGACCAATACCGCTACAGCCCCGGTTGCTGCCGAGATCATCGCCGGACGTCCGCCTGCAAAAGAAATAACAATTGCCATTGAGATGGAGGCGTACAGTCCGACCATCGGATTGACACCGGCAATGATCGAGAAGGCAATCGCCTCCGGGATCAGCGCCAGCGCCACGGTCATACCTGCAAGTATATCAGCCCGGATATTACCGAACCATTGTTGTCTAAGATTCATACAGTCTCGTTCCAGCCTCCTATTAACGGAGAACAGCGCGTTGACTCGCAGCCCGGTGTCGTTCCGGGTCTCCGTCCAGCGGCCAATCGCATAGGCTCTCCTATGATTCGGCTCGTTTCTCTCACACGAACCCGCCCGTTATGTTCAGTCCATCATTATAACGCAAGGGGTTCGCAGAAACGAGTCAGGTAAGAGGCTGTTTAGAAAAAGAAAACAGGCGTTTCCTTGGAATATCGCCTGTTTCCTTCGTTTAATTCGTTTTCTTATATTTAAAATTTTCGCAATTCCTGAGACTCCGGTTTGTTAAAATTTATCACTCTAACCTCATACTCGAACTCCGCGAACTGCAAATCTTGATCCGCCGTAACCAATATCAATTTGTTTATGATAGCTGTGGCAAGAATCAAAGCGTCTGGGGTCTTAAGCTTTCTCCCACACTTATCTTTTTGTTCTCTTCTGATACGACCCGCTTTAATTGCAATCTCTGAGTCAACTGAAATAAAATCCCCACCAAGAAAAGGTATCGAATTTAAGTCGGTATCAGTAGGTAACCCAGCTATAAACTCGGACTGGGTTATAGCTGAAAAGAAAATATTTTCTTTATCTTTCTCAGCCTGTCGAATTACTTCATCCAAGGAAGAATCAAGTCTATGAAGGGCAATAGCTGCATTCGTATCAAATAAGTACCCCATCTATTCCCAATTCTCCCTGGATTGCTTGACGCTCTCTTCAATCTCAAGCAATTGTTCCTTACTTAAGCTGCCTCGCGACTTCAAAACAGCTTGCAGTCCCTTAGGTAATGAAGGCTCTAAATCAATAACCTCGGTTTCGCCTTCCTTAGTTTCTATAGTAACCTTAGATGGGTCGAACCCAATATCCCGAAGGAGACTTAGAAGGCGTATACGATGTATATCCGTTAATTTCTTTGCCACCAGAAACACCCCTTAGCAAAAATTAGTTTCCAGCATGGTCCACCTGATATTGGAGTGCTGAACACCAGCTCGCTTGATTCGTTTTCTTATATTTAAAATTTTTGCAACTCCTGCACAAGCTCCAATAGGGCGTCAGAGATATCCGGGTCGGAGCTATGCTGGAGCATGCTCTCAAAGTCAGGTAATGCCCGTTTCAATAGCCGAAAGCTATAATCGTAATAGCTCCAAAAGGCCACCGGATCATAGCCTCGCGCTTCTTCCTCTTCCCATTCCAGTTCATCTTCTTCAGGATCGGTGTCTTCTGGCCACAAATATTTTTCATCCAACAGCATGGTCAGGGATTCGACAGACTTCTGTGAGTCGGCTTGTGCATTCTCCATGTCCAATGCCTCAATAACTGCATGATATAACTCTACTTCCTCTAGCGTGATACCATTCACTTTTCTCGCATGTATATTTCTTAATAAGAAAAGCAGAGCCCACGGCGTAACCTGCCACAATGTGCCCTGATGCTCAATCAGATTAGCAATGTCATCATATTTTCCGTCCGATATCAATTGCGGCAGCTCGGTACCCCTGCCATATGGGGTCGTCAGACGGTGCCACGGCACATCGGTGATTTGGAAACTATGAATGGGGATGGTGTTGATCTCATGATTATCCATGGCTCATCCTTTCCGATCGGTATCTAAAATCTTCCCGATTTAAAAATAGAATATAGCAAAAAAGCAACCATTAAGAGTGCGACGACAAAGCCAATCTCAATCGCAGGCACATTCCACAGCATGGTCGCCTGATGATTCAGCGATGAGCCGATAATCAGGCCGACCATAATAATGCTGAACGCCAGCAGTACAATGCTGAATGACAGGCGATTGCTGATTTGATCCAGCCTGCGCAGGAGCATTTCCAGCTCCGGCACGGTGACCTCCAGCTTGAGCTTGCCTTTGCTGATAATCGAAGCCAGATGCCTTGCCTGCCCTGGTAGCTCCATCAGCGTTTCGACCAGCTCGGTCGCACCGCCCAGCAGCTTGCCCCGGATACGACGGCCGCTAAAGCGCTCCTTTAACAGCTTGTTGCCAAAAGGCTCCGCCAGAGCGAGAATACTAAGATCAGGGTCAAGATGCTCAACTACCCCTTCCAGCGTCAGCAGCGACTTGCCGAGCAGCAAGACGTCTGAAGGCATGCCGATCCGGTGGCGCTGTGCTGCGCCGAACAGGTCGTTCAGGGCATCCCCAATGCTGACCTGCGAGAATGGAACGTCCGAGTAATCTTCGCGCATCTTATCCAGATCGGCACGCAGCGCGTTCATATCCGTATCTGGCTCAACCAGCCCCAGCCGTTCGATTGCCCGAACCATGGCATCGGTATTTTTGCGCATCAGCGCAATAATGAGCGAGGCCAGATGATTCTTCATCTCTTCACTCAGCCGCCCGGTCATGCCGAAGTCCAAATAAGCGAGACTGCCATTTTTTAGGACAAGTAAATTTCCCGGATGAGGATCGGCGTGAAAAAAACCTTCAATAAATATTTGATGCAGCATACTGTTTACCAGCCGCTGCGCCAGGTCTTTCAAATCATATCCACGACGTAATAGTTCTTCGCGATTGCCCAGATGAGTACCATCCAAAAACTCCATGGTTAATACACGTGAGGAGGTATGGTCCCAATATATTTTCGGAATATGAATATGCGGGTCCTGCTCGAACTGGAGCGAGATTTTCTCCGTATTGCGGGCTTCATGGTTGTAATCCAGTTCCTGAATGAGCGATCTGCCCAGCTCCTCCACCATCTGGCTAAGCTGATAGCGTTCCACCCATTCCCAGCGTTTGACCGCCATTGCAGTCAGTTCCCTCAAAATATCCAGATCCCGCCGAATGATGCGGTTAACGCCAGGGCGTTGGATTTTAATGGCGACCAGTTCTCCACTGTGCAGCTTCCCCAGATGCACCTGACCAATGGAAGCGGCAGCCAGCGGAACATCGTCAAAGCGGGCCATGATATCCTCCAATGACGTGTCCAGCTCCTGTTCCAAAATGCCACGTGCGGTTTCAGAGGAAAAAGGCGGCACCTGATCCTGAAGCTTGACCAGCTCACGGATAATCGGCTCCGGCAGCAGGTCTGTGCGCGTGCTTGCCAACTGTCCAAGCTTAATGAACGCAGGCCCCAAATCCTCCAGCACCAGTCGGATCCGTTCGCCCAGCGTTTTGGACTCTGGTGTTTCTCTCGTCAGCCACTTGCGGGGCAGCGATAATAGCTGGAACAGGCCCATTTCCTCCACCATATAGCCAAAGCCATGACGCGCCAGCGCCATGGCAATTTCCCGGTAACGACCGGCGTGCTTTATACGAACCGCCATTTTAATCCAGTCGATTCCCTTCCTCAGCATCGCTCGAACCCGTAAGCGCCGCCTTTTCTTTTTCCAGCTCCGCTACCTGTTTTTCCAGGGATGCCACACGTTGTTCCAAACTTGCGACATCATTTTCGGTAGGTACATCCAGCTCCTGCAAAATGCGGCTAACCTGCTCGCGGATCACCGTTTTGAACTGTCCCTGTTCCTCTGCGCCCCGTTCGATCAGACGATCAACCAGCGCTTTGGATTCCGAGGGTGCAAGTTCTCCCCGGTTCACAAGATCCTCGACGGCTTTTTCCACCTTTTCTTTGCTGACAATGGTGAGGCCCAATCCCAATGAGATGGCTTTTTTGAACAGATCGCTCATGATATATCCTCCCCTACCTGTGATTACCTATAGTATAACCCGAAAAGGGGAACCGCATAAAGTCTGCAGCTCCCCTCCCTAGTTTGACGACATCAGCTATGTTAGCCCGGCAAGCGTCCAGCCCACTTGGCAGCCTGAAGAATCAGCTTGCGATATCCTTCATGCTGGAAGCTTGGCTGATTGTGTCCAGGCATCAAGTAGACGACCCGACCCAAGCCATAGGACAACGACCAAGCTGCTGGCCACCGTTGGCCCTCGTGTTCGTATTCCATCAACAGTGTTTTTTTAGTAAACGGATCAAAATCAAACCGATACGGCTCCTCCTCGATCTCAAATGGTTCAATCCCTTCCATAATCGGATGGTCCGGCTCCGTCACCTTGAAGGACAACTGACCCGCAGCAGGATGCCGCAAAAAACGCGCCCCCATGAGCTGTGCAATTTCATACCGACCTTGCAACGTAATTCCGTTATGCAGTACGAGCAGTCCACCTCCGCCACTGACGTAGGATAGCAGCCCTGCTGTTTGCTGGGGAGACAGAACCTCCTTGCGGCTGTCGCAGTACGAGATGCATAAATCAAATGAGGCCAGGTTTTCCTTGAGCAGCATTTTACGATTTTCGCTGCATTGTACCGTCATCCAATCCTGTAAAATATGACTAATCTCTCCGTCCACCCCTTGTAGCGGGTGAAACTCCGGATACGTATAATCTCCTAACAACAATGCTTTTCTTCTTTCCATGATGAATCCTCCTTGCTAATCTGTATATAAGGACTTTAAAGGCGATGTCCCGTGTCATTTGTTCTTATTTGTGTGGTTTCTGGGCTCAAAAATTCCAACTAGCCCTCACCCGTTGCGCATAACACCGCCATCATCATCCGAGCTACGGCATATATAAATAATTCTACAGGCGGGCTATGAAATCCTTTAGCAGAAGATTATAGCATATATATTTGATCGGAATAAACATACTCAAAAAATTTATATGCGTGAACGCTGGCGAATTAATCGGTTTATGGTATACTCGTAAGAAAAAAAGCGTATCCATGCGTTTTCTAAAAGGCTGGATCGCTTTTTAGTGAAGTTTATGCTTGCGGTTGTAGAATTGTTAAGCTTTGCTTAAAAACTTATACATTCTATGAATCTTAAAAACCGGGGAGGTTGCATGAATGAAGAGGACTGGAATGACCCGGCCTTTGGACAGCTTGGGACGAATTGTGCTTCCTAAAGAGTTGCGCATGACGATGGAGATTGACATCGGCGATCCATTAGAGTTTTTTATTGAAGACCAGACACTCATGCTCCGTAAGTACAAATCAACCAATTGCATATTTTGCGGTGCGGTTGATACAAACACCTATTTTAAGGACCAGTTTATTTGTGACGAATGTGCAGCCGCAATGAAAACGGAAGATTTGCTTCCAGTCACTTCGGCCGAAACCAATTCGGCTCCAATCAAGCAAAATATGCATATGAAAAAGATTTATCAGCGTACAGATGTTATTCTGGAAAAAATGAGAGAGCTTATGGAAGAGAATCCAGCATCCTCACAAAAACAACTGGCTTCTATGCTAGGCGTGAGTCAGGGAAGGATTTCCCAGTTGAAGAAGCTCATGTGAACGAATCATCACAAGAGTAATGAATACGCTTCCATGTAATGTAAGGTTGAATCTTGCCTAAGTTTAGAAAAGCCGGACCCTTGTGATAAAGGGAACCGGCCTTTTTGCGTACATATCAAATTCTTCATTTATCCTGTTAGGGACTACAGTTGCGACGGGTGCTATAGCGGATTACTGACCGTATGCCCTGCACTTTTCCACCCAGCGTGCTGCTGCTTTGGGAAAAGAGGCGAGGTGAATATGCGTGTAGGCTGCCAACAGGTTACCCTTCGCATAGCCTTCGCTCTGGAGCCCGCGCATCCCCTTGGTTTGATAGGCATAAGGGTACCGGGAGGCTGATTCATCATAGACCATCACGGAATAATGAAACTCATGTCCCCGAATTGTCTCTCCAGCCTCCAGCAACAGACAATCCTGTAATGCAGTTGCTTCCCGGTATCCGAGCGCGGCCCGCTTGTCCTGCATTCGCACATCGGACGGGATGACCCCCGCCATGCTATGCACAGCACCGGAACGATCTGTAAGCGTACGCGCCAGCACCATGTAACCACCGCATTCGGCGAATACAGGCATATCCCGGTTTACCGCGTTGCGGATATCTTCCAGAAAGCCCGTATTCGCAGCAATATCTGCGGCGAACTCCTCGGGGAAGCCGCCGCCCAAATATAGGCCGCTTGTACCCTCAGGTACGCGTTCTCCCGCTAGCGGACTGAAAAAGGAAAGTTCAGCTCCCGACTGACGCAGTAAATCCAAATTTTCCGGATAGTAAAAATTGAACGCCGCATCTCGGGCGACGGCAATAACCGGACGTTCCCCGGCGTCGGCTTGCGGCTCTGACGAAAGCCGATCCGCGGCAAATAACGGCTGCGCTGGCAAAGACAGCGGCGGAGCCGAGTCCGCCAGTGCCCGCAGCGCGTCCAAATCCGTACCCATGCGGATCAGCTCTGCCGCCCGTTGAAACAGCGGCTCCAGCTCACCGCGCTCGACAGCCGGGACCAAGCCCAGATGACGCTCGGGAATGTCCAGCCCGTCGTCGCGTTGGAGCCAGCCAAGCACGGGGATGCCACACTCCTGCTCGATTGCCTTTTTGACGATGCCGTAATGCCCTTGGCTTCCGCAGCGGTTCACGATCACACCCGCAATGCGCAGCTTCGGCTCCAGACGCTGGAAACCTAGTACAATAGCGGCCGCGCTTCGTGCCATACTACGTACGTCAACGACCAGCAGCACAGGGCTATCCGTCAGCATGGCGATTTCGGCGGTCGACCCGGTGTTGCTGAGCGGGTCCTTGCCGTCATACAGCCCCATGACGCCTTCGATTACGGAAATATCCGCACCCTCGGAGGCGCGGATAAAGGTTTCACGCACCGTGTCCGGCGAGGTCATCCATGAGTCGAGATTACGCGAAGGCGTTCCGGTCGCGGCGGTATGATAGGTCGGATCAATATAATCCGGCCCGCACTTAAAGCCCTGCACCCGCAGACCGCTATCGGCAAAAGCTTTCATCAGCCCAAGGGTAACGGTCGTCTTGCCCGCGCCGCTGCCTGTTCCAGCCACGACGATACGGCTTCTCCGCGCGCCAGCGGCTTGATCCGTCTGCACATCCTGCTTATTGCGGTCAGTCATAAGATACCCGTGCTACGGAAATGGTCATGTTACCGCTTTTCTTCTTCTCCAGCAGCCAATGATCTGCACCGGAAGACAAGAGAGCTGAAGGCTCGCTGACACCGTACGCTCCTGTGTACTTGAAGACCGTTTCCGATGGATTGGGAAGCTGTACGGTGTTTAGCTCTGAAGGCGTATACGTCACCAGCTCCCAGCCATATTTGGAGCAAAGGGCAAGCAAGCCCTCTTCATCCTTTTTCAGATCAATGGTGGCAATATTGCGCACGCTTTTCACAGACAAGCGAAGCTCATTCAAGGTGTCCAGCACGCCAGCCTCCAGCTCCTCCACAGCAGTACCCCGATTACAGCCGATGCCGAGCACCAGACTTTTCGGACGATACAGCACGCCATTCGTTAGGAACTGTTCCTCTTCCTCCGGCTCCAGCAGACGGTCGCTAACGAGCAAGGCCGCATTAAACGGCTCTTGTGACGCTTCTGCCATCGAACCATATACCTTGATATGGGCAGGCACAGGCTTGTCATAACGCCACCAGTTCCGTTCGCCTGTCTCTTGCACAAGCGCCACAGGCTCCTCGTTCACAACAGCCGCGCTCACCGGAGTTGCCTTGTCGAAGCTGTCGACCACCCAACCCAATTCCCGACCGAACATGTCCACCGGAATCGTGCCCTGCACATCCGATGCGGTCGTAATCACCGGGAGCGCGCCGAGTACCGAAGCCACATGACGGGTCAGTTCATTAGCACCGCCCAAATGCCCGGACAGTACGCTAATGACATGCTCCCCGCGATCATCAATGACGACCACCGCCGGGTCTACCTTTTTATCCACGAGAATCGGCGCAATCATACGAACGACCGCACCAAGGGAAATAAATAAAATAATACCGTTATATTGTTTAAATAAATCCGGCAAAATCAGCTTAACTGAGCCTTCGAACAATTCAATACCGCGCTCTTGCTCGTCGCCCCGCTCAAACTTGGACATGTAATACACATCCGTTCCCGGAAAGCTGGCTCCTAAGTTACGAACCATCTCCACTCCGTGCTTCGTGATCGCCACAGCGGCAAATGGATTACTCACCAGGCTTCACTCCCTTCCGGTAGCCGTGGGTGAACGACTTATCATACAGCTTGGAACGATGCGCGTCCTTGTCCACCAGCCCCGGATCGAGCGCCCAGCCTGCCAAAATCATCGCATGCATCGTAATTCCCGCTGCGCGCAGATCGGCAGGCAATTGAGCGAGCGTTGTGCGCACGATCTTTTGGTCTGGCCAGGTTGCACGTTGTACAACCGCTACAGGTGTGTCCTCGCTCCAGCCAGCCGCCAGAAACTCGACAACGACCTTCTTCGCCAACGTTGCACTAAGGAACAACGCCACTGTACAGTGATGGGATGCCAAGTCGCGCAGCTTTTCCCGATCCGGTACAGGTGTGCGGCCTTCGGCACGCGTCAGGATGACGGTCTGCGTCAGGTCAGGCACAGTCAGCTCTGCGCCAAGTACGGCAGCAGAAGCGAAGACTGAGCTGACACCCGGCACGATTTCGTAAGCAACTCCGCGCTGCTTCAACAGCACCATTTGCTCCAAAATCGCGCCGTACACTGCCGGGTCCCCCGTATGTACACGAGCTACACTGCGTCCAGCCTGTACAGCCTCGCTCATAATTTCGACCTGTCGCTCCAGATCCATGCCTGAGCTTTGCAGCACCTGCGCCTCTGGCTTGGCCGTGGCAATCAGCTCGTCGTTCACAAGTGAATCCGTATACAACACAACATCGGCTGTACGTAAAATCCGAGAACCCTTGACGGTAATCAGTTCCGGGTCGCCGGGACCCGCTCCTACGATATATACTTTCGGCTCCAAACTCATTTGCTCACCACCATCAGACTTAGATATTCAAGCTCCTGTCCGCGCAGCTCACGTGCGTTACGCCATACCATTTCATAAGGAGAAGTGACCTTGGTAATAACAGACGCCCGATCCCCCAGATTCAGTTCATCCAGCACATCCAAAATAAGATCCAGCACCTTGGCGACCTTGATGAACACGACCGTATCGTGATTTTCAATCGCCCGCTTCATCGCTTCCTTATCATTTGTAGCCGGAATAATACCGACCTGCTGATCTCCGTCTGCCAAAGGCAACTCCAGTGCCGCCGCTGCTCCCAAAACGGAGGAAATGCCCGGAATAGATACAATCGGCACCTCGGGATGAAGCTCCTTCATGAGACGCGCCAAGTGAATAAAGGTACTGTACAGATTCGGGTCCCCCTCGGTGACAAAGGCTACATCCTTGCCTTGACTCAGAGCCTCCCAGCAGGCAACCACCGTTTTGTTCCACTCCCGTTCCAGTACAACCGGGTCCTTGGTCATCGGGAAAATGAGCCCCAGCATCTCTTTTTCCTCCGGGTTTACGTACAGCTCCACGATTTCATGGGCATACGATTTGCCTCCCCGACGTTTCTTCGGATAAGCCACAACTGCGCATTCTTGAAGCATGCGGTACGCCTTGACCGTAATCAGCTCGGGATCACCCGGCCCCACGCCTACGCCGTAAAGTGTTCCTGTTGCCGCCGTATTCATGCTGTCTCTCCCCCTCTTGATCTACCAAATTACTCCCCTGCTACCTCGTCAGCCGCTTCTACCGACGGCCGCCCTGTAATGACATATATCGGATTCAGTCCGTCAAAACGCGTCATATTCAAAATTGGCTTGCTACGCGCTGTTTGCAGTAACGTCACCGAGGTTTCCAGCCCCGCTTCTTGCATCGCCTTCATGCCGTCATGCAGCGTCTCAATCGTTGCGGCATTCACTACAATTCGTCCATCCGTACGCAGACGGGAAGCGCACAGCCGAATCAGCTCCGCCAGCTCTCCCCCGCTCCCGCCGATAAACACCGCATCCGGGTCTGGCAGCTCTTCCAGTCCGGCAGGCGCTTTGGCGTGAATGACCGGAAAATCGGTGCGGAATTTGATCTTGTTCGCTTCCACATTGGCGAGATCACTTTCATTCTTCTCAATGGCAAACACTTGCCCGTACTTCGCCAGCCGCGCACACTCCACAGCTACAGAGCCGGACCCTGCGCCAATGTCCCATACGATGCTTCGCTCTGTCAGACGTAGCTCGGACAAGCTGAATACGCGTACTTCACGCTTCGTGATCAGCCCTTTTTCCGGCTTGCGCTGGTGAAATTCCGCATCCTCGAAGCCAAATCCCCGACGAATCGCAAGCACGTCCGCACCCTTACGGCGGCGCAAAATAACCACATTCAGTGGTTGGAACGTTCCCTGCGCCATCTCTTCCAGCGTATAATGCCGATACGTCTCATCCGGTCCACCCAAATGCTCGCCAACAAAGGCATCGTATTCCGTCATGCCGTAATGCAGCAGATAGGCAGCGACTGCGGCGGGATGATTCTGATCGTCCGTCAGCAGCGCGACCTTGTGCTGTCCGTCGATCCGCTGTGCCAGTCCGGTTATCGGACGGCCATGTATGCTTTCCAGCACCGCATCCTGCCAGCTCTCTCCCAGACGTGCAAATGCCAACTGAACCGAGCTGAGATGCGGCAAAATATCCAGATGCTCAGCCCCCAGCTTGGCGGACAAATACCCTGCGATGCCAAAAAAAAGCGGATCGCCTGACGCAAGCACGACAATATCCTTATCCTCACGCAAACGTCCCAATTCTTCCACCACGGCGGAGAAGCCGCTCTTTAATGTTCTTTTTTCCCCTGCGGCTGCCTTGAAAAAGGCCAGTTGGCGCTCTCCGCCAACCAGCACGTCCGCACGCTTGATTCGCTCCAGCGTCTCCTGCGACAGACCTGCCGCTCCATTTTCACCGATACCAATGACACGGATCACTCTACTCACCGACTCTCGCCCTCCCCAGCACATTCCCTTTCATCGTTACCAGTACCATTTCTACAACGATTCCACCACCTGCATGCTCCAGACAATGCTGACAACCATAGGTGCACAGCTTTTCAAAAAAGCTCAACGCATTCGCTTCGGTCATCATATCCGCCACCTGTGTAGCTGTATTCGCCTCAGCCACCGCCGCTGCAAGCGATTCGTCCACACCCGCTTCACGCGCGACCTCGGCCAAAAAGCCAAAATCCACCGGGGCGCTCTTGGAATGAACCATCATGACACCTTGAGCAACCTTCGACAGCTTGCCGGGCATGCCGACGAGAATGATTTTCTTCATTCCCAGCCGTTTTCCATGCTTGATCGCAAAGCCGACAAAATCGCCCATCTGGATAAAGGCTTCTTCCGTGAGCTGATCATACATTTGCATTGCATATTTTTCACTGCTGCCGCCTGTGGTCAGGACAATTTCCTTGCAATCCATCGCTTGCGCAACCGATATGGCCTGCACGACACTGGCTTTATAAGCCGACGTGGAAAATGGAACTACCACACCTCGCGTACCCAGTATGGAAATACCGCCAAGAATACCAAGTCGCCCATTCAGCGTCTTCTTGGCGATTTCTTCGCCGTCCGGTACGCTGATGACGACACGGACACCTTTGGCCGATCCATGCTCTTCAAGCACGTCAGTGACGGCCTCCGTAATCATCCGGCGCGGCACCGGATTGATCGCTGCTTCCCCGACAGGTACAGGCAGGCCAGGCTTCGTCACCCGCCCCACGCCGATACCGCCGTCGAGCTCAATGCCCGGTTCCTCTCGCCAGCTAACAGACGCGATAATTCTCGCCTGATGTGTCGCATCCGGGTCATCGCCGCCGTCCTTGATCGTTGTGCAGGAAGCCTCGTCCGCGTCCAACACAGGCTCGATCAGCACAAACGCATGATCGAATCCCGCTGGCAGCGATATCACCGCTTCCTTCGGCGGAATGCCCGTGATGAGCAGTTGCACCGCTCCCTTGGCAACCGCAGCCGCACAGGCTCCGGTTGTAAAGCCTGACCGCATCGGCTTGTCCGGCGCGGGGGCTTCACCACTTTTCATCCGTTTGGGTCTGTCGGCGGACGCCGCTTCCTTTTCCATACCCATTCCTCCTTAACCTCTCATGCTGTTCATGCTCCAATTCATTTCATGATACAGCAAACGGGCAACCGCATCTAGCGGACAGCCATTAAGGAGATCGCATTCAATGCCGCCACGACGATGGTACTGCCACCCTTGCGCCCAATATTCGTAATGAACGGAATATCCAGCTTGCGCAGCTCGTCCTTCGATTCTGCCGCCGATACGAAGCCGACAGGCATTCCGATAATCAGGCCTGGCTTGGCCGCTCCTTCTTTCACCAGACGAATCAGCTCCAGCAACGCTGTCGGCGCATTACCAATCGCATAGATACCGCCTTCACCTGCCTGAATCGCTTTGCGCATCGAAATAATGGCGCGTGTCGTATTCAGTCTTTTTGCTTCCTCCATCACGTCCGGGTCCGAAATGTACACATGCACATCTCCGCCAAACTGACGGATACGATCCTTGCTCAGACCAGCCTGAATCATTTGCACGTCAGCAACGACCTGCTGCCCTGCGCGAATGGCTGCAACCCCGGCTTCAATCGCTTTCGGATGAAACACCATGCTGCGGCCCAGCTCAAAATCAGCAGACGCGTGAATCACACGTTGTACGACTGGATATTGCGCTTCTGTAAAAGGATGCTCTCCCAGTTCTTCCGTGATCATCTCGAAGCTTTTGCCCTCAATCTCCTGCGGCTGCACCGTTAACGGTTTGAAATCTGTTTTAAAATCCATCGTTTCGACTACTCCTTTATGGAAAATTAGTTTATATACGCATTTTAAGATGACTATATTTTAAATACACGTCAGAAAAAGTTCTGGATTTATCGGATTGACTGGGTTGTTAATTACCTGGCTCGATCAGATTCACAGGGTCATAGTTCAGATCGAAGGGTCCACTTTGGTTGTGCGCAGTGCGTCGATCACTCCGTCAAAATGATCAAATACGGTGCCAAATTCCACTTCCGGTCTGGAAATCAAAATGACATGAATCCCCAGCTCCAGCGCAGATTGAACCTTCTCATCTACGGCTCCCGTGCGTCCGCTTTCCTTGGTGACCATTACCATCGTGCCGAAATGCTTGTACAATGCTTCGTTCATCTCGCGGGAAAAAGGTCCCTGCATGGCGATAATATTTTTTTGCTCCATGCCCAGCTCGCCGCATTTCTCCATATTGTCCAGACGCGGGAGCATGCGGGCAACCAAACGAATCTCCGGATCTCCGAGCAAATGCTTGGTGAACGTGCCGAGCGTCTTGCTGCCTGTCGTAAGCATTACAGAGCCTTTGAGCTGCTTCGCTTCCAATGCGGCTTCCTCATAGGAAGGTACGATGTGAAGTAACGAATGATTGTCATACACCAGCCCTGCCCGCTCATAGCGAACATAAGGAACCCCAGACTCGCGGGCGGCTGTCATGGCATTCGCATGTGCTTCTTCTGCAAAAGGATGACTGGCATCAACGATAGCCTGTACTCCCTGTTCCCGAACCACTGCTGCCATTTCATCGGCTGTCATTCGGCCTGTACGTACGTCCAGCCCCACTTCGGACAGGCTCGCTGCCGCGCTTTCTGTTACGACGGAGGCCAATACTTTGAAGCCGTTGTCACGGATTTGCAGCGCCAGTTCCCGAGCATCGCTCGTTCCGCATAGCATGAATATCATGAGCCCTTCACCTGCCCGCTGCCAGAAATGCCGCTCCCGTTCACCACAGACGGTGTATGTGAATGATCGTGGTGGTGTTCATGATCATGGTCATCATGGCTGTGCGCATGTACATGCTCATGCACGTGCTCGTGGTTGTGATCATGTGAGTGTTCCTCATGATGATGATCGTGTCCATGTGCATGGTGGTCATGATGGTGATGATCATGATGGTGATCGTGATGATCGTGGTCATGTCCGTGATCGTGATCATGGTCGTGGTGATGATGGTGGTGCTCCTGCGCCTCCAGACGGAACTGGCAGTTATCGCAATTGGCCATCACCTTGCCAACCAAGCCTTCGTTGGCACGCTCCAGCACTAGCTCGACCAATTGTGGATGGAACCCAAAATATCCGCCCATTTCCACGTGTAATTCAGGATGAGACTCCGCAAATTCCTCCGTCATTTCTCCGATACGCTTAATCAGCACACCCGTGAATAGAAAGTATGGAAGCACGATGATTTTTTTGGCACCTAGACGTAGACAACGCTCCAAGCCATCTGGAAATGAGGGTTGTGTCACACCGATAAAGCTGCTCTCCACCCACGTATACGGGAGTTTTTCCCACAGCATACGGGTAATTTTGAAAAAGTCGCTGTTCGCATCCGGATCGCTGCTTCCGCGTCCCAGCACCAGCACAGCCGTTTCTTCATCCGTCACCTCGGCAGAAGCCTCCACAGCGCTATCCATACCGGCTGGAACCGCAACCGGACGGGCCTCTTTCAAGCGGCTTTGCAGAATACTGACAATTTTTTCGTGAACGCCAATCGGACGTCCATATACAAATTCCACCTGAGGATATTTAGCCTTCGCACGATCAATCGCCATCGGAATATCAATTTTGGCATGTCCCGCCGCGAACAGAATAATCGGAACAAGCACGACCCGCGTCGCCCCTTGTTCCACACATGCCTGCACACCCTCAGCAATGCTGGGCCGTGTCAGCTCCAAAAAACAGGTTTCCACACACATATCCGGCACGCGATCTGCCACCGCCTGTGCAAATTCCAGCAGCTCCCGGTTACCCTCCGGGTCCCGACTTCCATGTCCAACCAACAATATTGCATTCACTACTGTATTTTCCTCCTCATCAAAATAGGGATGACCTGCAAGACGCCCTATTTTATCTATATGCTTACATCCATAAAAACAGGCTTTCTAGCCCATTAATCGCCACAGACGGCATTCACTTCCACTATTGCAGGCGCATCTTCATGCCGAAAACCCGCTACCACGCCTACACGCTTGAAAAATTTATGGAAACGCTCGTTTGGATGTCCTTTTTCCTTATATTCAGCGATGACGTTCTCAACGATATCCGTAATCTGATCCCCCGGAATGCCCTCTGCCACAGGTTGAGCAGCATGAGCGTTGCGGCCAAATTTTTTGCCGCCGAGGAAAAGATCGTATCCGCCCTTGCGATAGACAATTCCGATATCCTCCAGCACCGCTCCATAGCAGGCCATACCGCAGCCGTTCAAAGCAATGCTCGTTTCCTTGGGTGCCTGTAATCCGCCCAGTACAACCTGTAGATGCTCTGCCACAGGCACAGCGTCATCCTTCTCCATATTGCAGAAGTCGCACGCCTTCACCTTAAACACATCGCCAATCGGCATCACGATGAATCGTTCATCCCGCAGCCGCCCTACCAGCTCCTCCGGGTCCGCGCACGGCACGCGTAGCACGATCTGGTGATCCGGCGTGTACTCCAGCTCGCCTTCATCACCCGCTACCTCCGCGAGCAGCGCCATCTGGCGAGCGGTGAACTTCTTGTTTCCCACGCCGGGGGAAACGCCCACCTCAAACAGCGCAGGCTTGCCAAAGCTGCCTGTCGCTGTCCCGGCCGTAGCCGCCGCTCCGGCCACGGCTGCCGTTCCGGCGGCGCTCACGGCGGGCGCTTGCCCGTTCCAGCGCGCGCTGGCTTCGCCCGGCAGCTTGCCGCCCGCAGCGAGGCGGCTCAGCGCCTCCGCTGCCAGCGATGCCGGGGCCGCCCCGGCTTGCGCCGCAGGCGCGGCCTGCACGACAGCCACCGCTTGCGGGCGTGCCTGCGTTGCCACCGCAGCAGCGCCGCTCGCGGAAGGCGCGGGCGCGGTCCCGCCAGCACCCGCAGAGGCTGGCACTGTGGGTGCTGCGCCTGCCTGCGACGCATTCAGCGCGCGATCCTCTTGTGCGCCCAACGACCACGGCTCCGCTTCCGTGCGGAGCCGCTGATGCGGCTTGAGCGCCTGCTCGGTCGCACCCAACGTATACTTGCGCTGATACCCGCGCGGCGTCACGATCAGACCGTCATACACCATCGTCGAAGAATTGCCGATGATGACGGTCGTCAGCATACCGATATCATGGTTCAGCATGTCCTCCAGCGTCGTCACTACGACTTGCTGACGGTCACGGTAAGCACTCTTGACCAGCCCTACCGGAGTCTGCGGATCACGGTAGCGCAGCAAAATGGACTGCGTCTCAACTATCTGGCGTGTACGCCGACCACTGCGCGGATTGTACAGTGCAATGACAAAATCCGCCGAAGCTGCCGCTTCTACACGTTTCACAATCGTTTCCCAAGGGGTCAAATGGTCACTCAGACTGATCGTGCATGCATCATGCATGACGGGCGCACCCAACAGCGAAGCACAGGACTGAATCGCCGATATTCCCGGCACGACTTCTACCTCAACCCCGTCCTCACGACGCCAGCCCTTTTGTATCAGCACTTCGTACACTAGCCCGGCCATGCCATATACGCCTGCGTCTCCACTGGAAATGACGGCTACCTTCTTGCCCATCTCCGCCTGTCGAACCGCCTCCTGCGCACGGCTCACTTCCTCTGTCATGCCTGTGCGCACAATCTCCTGTCCGTTCAACAACGGACGGATCAGATCCACATAGGTGTTGTAGCCGATTATGACCTCACTCTCGGCCAGCGCGTCCAGCGCTCGTTTTGTGATATGTTCCATATCCCCCGGTCCGAATCCAATCACGAGCAATTTTCCTAATGGGCTCATCGTTATCCTCCTTCTTAAATCTAGGCTATGTTTTCCACACTTCTATCTATTTCACTTATATATGGACATCCTGTAACTCAAAAAAACCCATCCTGCCCGGATGGGTTTCCTATGTACGCATCGTATCATCAGACGGACACAGCATAAGAAGACACTTCTTGTCTTCCGCCATCGTGCCGTTGCTTTCCATCTGCCTGTTCACGCTTGAAACGCTTCTGCACGTTCAGATCCACGCAAACCTGCAACCAACATGGAAAAAGCAGCGTGCGCCTGATTTCCTGATTTCGTACACCCATCCTCTCCGCGAAGGTTAACGGTGCATACAGATCAAGGTAGGTCTCCTGGCTCGGCATCAACAGATTTTTTCGTCTTCCCCGTTTTCTCACGAGTGACGTCTGAAAAAATCCTCTTCCTTACAGTGGCGGGACCGCTCGGGACTTGCACCCGATTCCCTGTTACCCTTCGCTATCACAAAGGCACCTTGTCTGTCCGCTATTTGATTATGGGTCTTATCATAACCTTGGCTCAATCAGTTGCGCAAGCATGAAAAACGCTTTATTTCAAGTTCTCTGCCTTATTTTTTAACATATGCAACAATTCGTCCGGGTCCGCAGAGATACTCAGCAGCGTTGGATGGTCAACTCCGGTAAAGCCCTCCTGCACACTATGACGCACCATTTCCGCCAACGGGTCAAAATATCCGTTCACATTCAGCAGCCCGATGGGCTTGCGATGAATGCCGATTTGCGCCCAGCACAGTGCCTCGAATAGCTCCTCAAATGTTCCCAATCCGCCCGGAAGGGCAATGAATGCGTCAGCCTTTTCGCTCATCACCGCTTTGCGTTCATGCATGCTCGCCACCTCAATAAATTCGGTAACTCCCCGGTGAATAATCTCTGCATCGAATAACAGGGTCGGCATAATCCCGGTGACCTGACCGCCCCCGGCCAGCATCGCATCTGCGACCTCACCCATCAGCCCCTTGCTGGAGCCTCCATAGATTAAACGGACACGGTGTCTCACCATAGCCTCTCCAAGCTTGCCTGCCTCCTGAAGATATACCGATGAATGTCCGGGTCTGGACCCGGCAAATACACAAATGGAATTCATAACGTCTCAGCTCCTGTTCTGGTATCCCGCATCGAGGCTTTTTCATTATATTAAATAAATATTTTCGCTATAACAAAAACTTCTGTCGATGCATTTCCAACAAAAAAAGATAAAGACCCTGTAGGCCCTTATCTTCATTTTACCCTTTATCGCAAGGATATGGGTTAGTTTTCAGTTCACAACTTCGAGACCGCAGCCGTGCGCCGAAGCGCTATGCTCAAAATATCTTCCCAGCTCCACCATCATCGCGCCCATACGTTCCTCCACTGGAAACACGATCCGTTCGATCCCTTCCTCCAAAATGGACTGCGCCGTCACCTTGCCTACCGACACAGCGATCACATCATGGCGAAAAGCTTCCAGCACGTCTTCCATCTGGTTCTGTTCCCTCGCATATTGAGCCAAAAAGCGGATCTGCGGACCGCTAGTGAACGTAACTGCATCCACATTGCGGTTCAGGATATCCTGTAGCAATGCTTGCAAATTTGCCTCCTCCGGCGGAATATGCTTATAGGGAAGCACCTGCCGGGTAACTGCGCCTTGCTCGTCCAGCCACTTCACCAGCCGGGGGGCCGGATCACCATGTAGCTGCAGCAGCACTTCCTTCCCCTTCAGATCGTACGGAGCAAAAGCCTGCATCAACCCGGTCAAGCTTCCGTCCTCGTCCCGTACAGCGGGCGTGAAGCCGCGCTTTTTGAGTCCATTGACCGTTTTGTAGCCCCGCGCTGCAATGTTCGAGGAATGTAACAGCTCCATAATCTGTTCGGCCACACCCATATCCTCTGCCATATCGAACAGCGCATCCAGCCCCATGCCTGTCGTAAAAATGTTCCAGTCCGGCGGCTGCTTCACCCACGATACAATAGCGTTACGCAGCTCGATATCGTCCAGAAAAACCGTGCCCTGGGCCGGACGCTGCACCGGCTCGCCTCCCATTTTTGTAACCAGCAGCGCCATTTCGTCTGCTTTACGGGGACCAGCAAGGGCAACTCTCTTGCCTGCCATGCGTTGGGCCATTCTGTTTCCCCCCCTTGTAGAAATCGTACTCCTTTCTACCAAGTATACAATTAAGGGGCTAAAAGACAAATAAGAATTACTTTTCCGATAGATGTAGTAAGCTTATAAATCGGCTTGTCTTTCTCGACTTCCCTGCTGGCTCCCCTGTTTCCTCTTATCCTGCTCACCGCCAGATGGCTCATCACCGTCATTTTGTTCTTTACTTTTGGGCCTGATCACCAGCCATAGCACAAAGGGCATAAGCACAAAGAAAATAATCATAACCACGGTCCATTCCCGGCTAAAGTCATAGATTTGGACAATGTTGGAGAACAGCATAAAGGAACAGACATACCCCAACAAACCGACCGGCCATACAATCAAACTCCCCCAGGCAGGAGCAAACATGCGCTTTACAGTTAAACTGATAACGTACAGATCGAACCCCATTTTCGTAAGCAAGGTTGGCACGGTAAGAGCAGCTACAAACAAATCGAACCGATCCAGAAAATCCGTTAGCTGCAATTGACGTACCAATTCATACGTAGGATAAAACAGCCGTGACAAAATGGGAATACCGGTTATCAGCTCTGTCAGCATCACAATCATGATCATAAAAACAGTTCCTGTCAGATGTCCAAGCCACGCACTGCGGGGATTGTAATTTCGTCCGGAAATCACAAAGGGCAACATCATGATGTCCGCCATATAACCCAACATGCGCCAGCTTCCTTTGGCAACTCCGCCTACATCCGGATGTAAAAACGGTCTTAGCACCGAAAAGTCCATATTACGACCGAAAAATAGTGGCAGGGTTAGCAGGGTCATAATCAAAATTGGCACGAAGATTTCCGCCATATTTACGATAGTGCTAATCCCCCCTTTAGCCATAAACACTAAAGTTAGCAGCAAAATCAGGGAAATCACGACTAGCGGAGTCAGTGGTAAAAGCACAACCTCCACCAGATCCGTAATAATTCTCAAATCCCGTGCAAAAATGATCAGGAACAGGATGAGATACACCGAGAGCAGCATACGCCCCAGCACGGGATGAGAGCTCACCACGGCCTGAAGCATATCCTGATCGGGAAAACGCTGCCCAAGCTTCAGCATCGCCCAGATCGGCAGGCATAACACAATGGCGGCAACCGCACAGGTCCAATAGGCATGCTGATGCGCATAATCTGCTGCCTGCGCCGGAGCATGTACAAGGGTAATACTGACCTCCATCAATACACCAAGCAGCACGATTTGTCTGGTTGTGAACTGTTTCATGCAGGTACATCTCCTTTTGCCCACAGGCATCATGACACGCGTTACAGCGCAGCCGGATCTACATATCAATGCACCGGGTCATGGCCAAGGTTCGCTTCATTCCGCTTTCCCCGTTCTTTCCCATTACTCTTGGGCCACAGCAGCAGGCATAGCACCAAGGGCATAATGATAAAGAACAACATCATCACTACCGTCCACTCCCGGCTGAAATCATAAATTTGAATACTGTTCGAAAAAACAACAAAGGAGCAGACATATCCCAGCAAGCCCACAGGCCAAACCATCAAAGCACCCTGTACATGAGGGAACAGACGTTTGACAGTCATACTGAGAATATACAGATCCAGCCCCAGTTTTATAAGCAGGGTGGGTATCGTAAATCCCCCTACAAATAAATCAAACCGATCCAGAAAATCCGTTAAATACAACTGACGTGCCAGTTCATAGGATGGATAGAAAAATCGCGCCAGAATCGGAACACCCATAACAAGTTGCATAAGTATAACAATGAAGACCATAAAAGCAGTCCCTATCAAATGGCCCCACCATGCACCCTGCGGGCGATAGTTTTTTCCCTGAAGCACAAAAGGCAACATCAAAATGTCCGCCATATACGAAAACATGTACCAGCTTCCTTTCATGATTCCGGCCATACTTGGATGCAAAAACGGCCTAAGCTCTGAGAAATCCATATTTCTGCCAAAGAAAAACGGCATCGTCAACAGTGTCAAAATGGATATCGGTATAAAAATCTCACTCATGTTCACGATGATGTTCATACCGCCCTTAGCCATATAAACGACGGTTAACAGTATCATAAGTGAAATGACGAAAAAAGGAGTTTGCGGCAATAAAACCGCCTTTACCAAATCGTTAATAATCCACAGATCCCGACCAAATACGATCAACAACAGGGCAAAATACAGGAGCAGCAGTACACGCCCGATCACCGGACTGGAGCTGACCATAGCTTGAAACAGATCCTGATCGGGAAAACGCTGCCCAAGCTTCAACAATACCCAAATTGGCAAGCACAATACCGCAGCTACTACGATACAAGTACCATAGGCATGTTGCTCCGCATACGCCACCGCTTGTGACGGAGCGTGTATCAAGGTTATATTCGTCTCCAGCAACACACCGAGCAGCACCATTTGTCTGGTTGTGAATTGTTTCATGAGGTGCGTCTCCTTTTTTCCACAAGCATCATTACCATTCGTTACAACGTAGGGGGCAGCCACATATCAATGAACCGGGTCAGCCATGTAGCCACATAGACAGTACTTTTTGTCGACGTTCCGTAGATCCAGATGCCGATACTAAGGGCGTACAATACACGTGAAATCCAGCGGTTGACAGCAGGTGCGGCGTTCAGGCTTTTACGGTCAATCAGATACATGAAGATAATCGCCAGCACCAAGGGCAGCAGAAACACTTTATTCATCCTGGATTTGCTCCTTCTTGATCCCGAATGGCTTGGTAACCGCACCGATATTTTCAATATGCACAATCGGATTTATGGTAACTTCCACCTTGGGGTACAACTGATCCCAGCGAGGTTTAATCCGTTTCCATTCATTAGGAAGGCTCGTAATGATCACCCGGCCCAAACCAAGCACATCAGAACGATATTTTTGTTGAATAACCCGGACAGCCTCTCCCAAATCCTCCTTGATCTTACGTACTACCTGCTGCTCCAGCCACTTCAAGTTTGCTTCGTTGGAAATATCGAAAGTCGTCTCATTCTCCTTTACATTTCCGTTACAGTTCAGTTGAATGGTCATCCGGATATCATCCCCATGAACATAAGGTTTGATATGAACGCTGTTTTCGATGAGATGCACGGACAAATAGCCACTTCCCTTGGGAGGGGTTATAAATACTTCCGTATCCTTGGCCTGGTCCATACCCAGCAGCAAAAAACGACTTAGATGGTTATCTATAATGCCGGTTACTCTGTCCTTACGAAATACAGCCAACCCATCAACCTGAATATTCGTCTTTTTGTCCTTCAAGGTAGAGGGGCCGTTCCTCACCAGGGACATCACTGGCACAGCCGGGTCAATGCCCTCCAGCAGAATAGAATTCATCAGCAGCTTGATAGAACGGGGCTTTTTCATATAGGAGTAGTTCAGCTCGCGCACCATTTCTGCCGGATATTGCTCAATTGGTGCATCCGCCTGAAGCACATCCAGCGCCGATCCCTTTGTGATGACCACCAGAGAAGACAGACGGTTCTGCGGGATACGTGCCAATACATCCATCATATTGCTGACTCCTTCCCGAGCAAGCTCCTCGCTGAACAACAGCACCCGGCGATGGGAATAATTTAGCGTTCGTGAAACGCCCCGCTGTTCCTCGGTACTTGCGCCCCGAAAGCTGGGGCCTGTTCTGGATTCCAAATAGTAGGATTTGGTTCCGCTTGTCCCTCCCCCGCCTCCTGTGCTTCCCGAGGAGCCGAGCTGCCCGGGGAGCGCAATCTGCATCGTTATCCGGTATTGATCGCCTTCCTTATCCAGCCCGGTTCCCATCACAAAGGCCACGTCGTTCACCTCACGACGATCCCAGCATCCCCCCAAAAGAACCGAACAGAGCAGCAGGCAGCTGATCACAGCCACTTTACGTATTTTCCCTGTATCAGGGCCTTCAGGCTTCATCACCATCCCTCCTCGGTTGTCGGCGATCCATTCATCTTTTCTTTCGCCCGCTTGTTGTCTTTTCCAATCCATGAAGGACGTTTGGTCATTTTCCACCAAGGCGCACGAATGACGATATCCTTTTGATCCATATGGTTGTACGGACTATATCCGCTCATATAAGGTACGCCAAACGATGTTAACTTGGTTAAATGTGTAGCAATCAGCGTTGTCGCGATAATGATGCCAAACAGCCCGAACGCCCCCGCCATCATCATGATCGGAAACCGCAGCAGACGAATCGTAATCGCAAAGTTAAAACGCGGAATGGTAAACGAAGCAATACCTGTGAGCGACACGATAATGACCATCGGTGCTGATACGATCCCCGCCTGTACGGATGCCTGTCCAATGACGAGCGCGCCGAGGATACTGACAGCCTGACCGACCGTTTTGGGAAGACGAATCCCTGCTTCTCGTAAAGCCTCGAAGGAAATCTCCATCATCAATGCTTCCACCAAGGCGGGGAAAGGAATGGATTCACGCGCCGCCGCAATGCTCAAAATGAGCGTCGTCGGCAACATATCATGATGATAGGTCGTGACCGCTACATATAATGCAGGCAGAAAGAGGGCCAGTATGAGAAAAAGAAAACGAATCCAGCGCACCATATTACTGATAAAAAAGCGCTCGTAATAGTCTTCACTGGCCTGAAGCATCTGCCACATCGTCACTGGCCCAATCAGGGCAAAAGGTGTCCCATCCACAAAAATGGCAAAATGTCCCTCTAGCAATTGCGCAGTGACGGTATCCGGCCGTTCCGTATATTCCATTTGCGGAAACGGCGAAAACGGATGATCTTCAATCAGTTCCTCGATATATCCAGTCTCCAATAAACCATCAATCTTAATATCAGTAAGCCTGTTCTTTACATCCTCTACCAGCTTAGGATCTATAATGCCTTCAATATAGGTAAGCACTACGCTTGTTTTAGTCTCTGTACCGAGCGTCATACTGTACATTTTGAGCATCGGCGTCTTTAGCTTGAAACGTAGCAGTGCCGTATTAACGCGAAGCGTTTCCGTGAAACCTTCACGTGGACCACGAATAACCGACTCGGTCTGCGGCTCCTCCACTCCACGACGAACGCCTCCCTTGGCGCTGAATATATAAGCACGGGGCGTACCCTCCACGAACAGAGCTGCATTGGCATCCAATATGGCTTCCGATACCTTATTCCATTGATCCATCGTTTTGGTCTGGGACATGGAAATACGAGTTTCATCCAGCGGCTCCAATTGGCCGTTTACTTCGGGGTCCTTGAGCATCATGCCCAAAATGACAGGCCGCAGGATATGATCCTGCAAGTCTTCCGATTTCACCGTGCCTTCTAAATAAGCCAACAGCCCTTTGCGGTCAGGAGAAATCATCAGCTCGCGATAGACAACATCAGAGCAATCCTTGAAAATATCGCGCAATGCGGTCAAATTGTCTTCCAGACTGCTCCGCAACGGCTGTTCCAGCCACGGCGGTTCAGGCTGGCCCTTGGGAGCACGGGAATCTCGCGCCTTGCGGTCTGGGGCCGGAACCGCCCTTCGACTCCATGGCAATCTCGGCAACTTGGGAAAGTGTCCTTTCTTCATCGTTATTTCCCCCTTTACGAATGAGCCGGATAGGTAATATAACATGTAGGATGTACCAACCCGCACAGGATTATGTATCCAACGGGCTCAGCATGTTGAACAGATGACAAAAAGACCCTGCACTTATGCAGAGTCTCCGAAAACATCATTATAAAATAGTGAATAAATTAGGGATTAATCTCCCCAATATTCGTCAGGATGGTACTCAATCTCAGAACCGGCTTCGAACGTAAGCTCGCCGGTTTGATCATCGTATTGTACGCTTTCCGGGGTGACGTAATACCAATGCTTCACAACAGCTCCGTTCTCCGGCATTACAAAACGGAATACATTCAGTTCCCCACTATAACGCACAATCACCTCTGCCGCCTCACGCGGTAGCTCTTGAAGCGTGAAGCGAAACACGCCGTCCGCTGATTCCAAACGGCAATCCAAAGTCTGCTTGCGGCTGTCAGCAAAGCTGCGACCCGTGACGGCATGCTTGATCAGCCATGTTTCCTGCTGCGCCATTGCGCGCACCTCCTTTTAGGGCAAATCAATCAGCATATAAAAGACAGGCTCCTGTGCCTCCAGCGACAGCTTCGGCTCCTGCTCAATGCGGGCCGAATCGCGCCCGTTCAGCATATGTTCACCGTTCACACGCAGTGAGCCTTCAATAACAAACAAGAACACGCGTCGCCCCTCGGACTGTGTGAATTCCACACGCTCTCCGGTCTGAAGCTTGCTTAAATAAATCGTCAAATCCTGATTAATCGCAGCTATTTCGCCATCTGTGCCTGGAACACGCTTCCCGGCAACAACAGGCAGAAGCTGACCATGCAAACGATCCGGGTTGAACGCAGTAGCTTCATACGACGGTTCCAGTCCTCTCGTAAGCGGGCTAAACCACAATTGCAGCAGACTGACATCCTCTGTTTGCGAAGCGTTGTGCTCCGTATGGATGATCCCGTGGCCTGCGGACATCCGCTGGATACCTCCAAAATTCGTTACCGCCACATGCCCACGGTTGTCCTCATGACGCAGCTCACCGTACAGCACAATGGAGACAATCTCCATGTCACTGTGCGGATGCGCCCCAAATCCCCGTCCCGGTGCGATCACGTCGTCATTACAGACACGCATGGGACCAAACGCTGTATTGTTCTCATCCTGATATTCCGCGAATGAAAAGCTGTGACTGCCCCGCAGCCATCCCTTATCGAAGCTGAATCGGGAAGCAGCCGGATATATTGTGAACATAGTAGCCCTCCTTCAGGAAGAAAAATGAGATCAAATCTTTTTCATTGTACCCGAGCCCCAACGATAAAGCTATGCCCCCGTCTGGGCGATAATTTCATCCATAAAAGACTGCAAGGTACTGGTCACATAGGCTTCCTTACGACGGATAAATACCGTTGTCACTTCGTTGTACGGCTCAGGCATTGCATGACAATGCACCAGACCCTGGGCAGCCAGCCCGCTGATCGAGGATTCAGGAAAAACCGTCATTCCAATGCCAGCCGCCACGCTGCCGATAATCGTCTCGAATGTCCCAAATTCCATAATCTGCTTGGGGATAATACCCTCCATCTTGAGCCAGGTTTCCAGCCGCCCACGGTAGCCGCAGCCCTTTTTATATAAAAGGAGCGGACGGGTCGTTACATCCTCAACGGAAAAGTCATCTCCTTGGGAAACAAGGACCAGCTTTTCCTGAAACACATCCAACTGTTCAATGAGAGGATGCTTCACCGGTCCGGTCACAAAGGCACCATCCAGCCTCATCTCCGCAACCTCCTGTACCAGGTGCTCGGTAACCCCTGCCTTGAGGGACAGCTCGACATCCGGGTACTTGCTATAGTAAGCATGTAAAATCGCCGGGAGAGCGATCACCGTCTCCACGATCCCTATCTCCAACACCCCCGAAGGCGCTGAGGTACTCTGAAACGCATGTTTCATTTCCTCGAATTGCGACAAAATGCTTTTCGTATATTGCAACAGACGCTTGCCCTCCGCGTTGAGGATCATGCCCCGCTTATGTCTATAAAATAAAGGCGTTTGCAGCTCCTTTTCCAGTAGCTTGATTCTGGCCGTTACATTGGACTGGACATAGCTGAGCTCCGCTGCCGCCTTGCTGACACTGCCCTGAGCAGCCACCGTCTGGAAAATGTTTAAATCATTCAGATCCACTACTGCTCCCCCTTATTGTGAAGGGCAAGGCCATCAAAATTAACGCGCCTTGTCACTTATCATCATTTTAAATGATGATAACGTTTATTTTCAATCATTTTACCATCAGTTCCCTATCCATTATGATGTGTCCATAAGATATGTCCGCTGTGGCCGGCAAGGAGGAGCTTTCTTTCACCATGAATAGACAAATCATGACCGGATCTTTATTGTGCCTGATCGCCAGTATGTCCTGGGGAGCCATGTTTCCGGTTTCGCACATTGCGTTGCAACAAGTCAATCCGCTGTACTTTTCATTTTTACGTTATTTCTCGGTTACGCTCATATTAATTGTCCTGCTGTGGCTCAAGGAGGGACGGGCTGCATTTCGCTTTGAGGGCAAGGGCAAGACGTTGCTGTTCTTCGGTACGATGGGATTTACCATCTACAACATGGCCGTTTTTCAGGGACAGCACGCGATGGGTGCAGCAGGTACGATTGTTGCATCTATTATGGAAGTGCTGATGCCGATGATCTCCATTGCGCTGGTATGGGTCATGACTCGCAAAATGCCGCCAAAATACACATTGATCAGTATGATGATCGCACTGGCTGGAGCTGTACTCGTGATTACGAACGGAAAATGGGCCTTCTTCACACTCGCCGGACAGCATTTGCTGCCGCTGCTGCTCATTTTTGTAGGGGTGATTGGATGGGTCGTGTATTCCATGGGAGGCAGCCATTTTGCAGGGTGGTCCACTCTTCGATACTCTACTTTAACCTGCCTGCTCGGAACTCTGGTTTCCTTTGTAGTCGTTGCAACCGCCTCCGCCTTCAACTGGGTTGCGGTACCAGACTGGCAGCATGTATGGTCGGTCAAATATGAAATGAGCTTTATGATCCTGCTTCCGGGGCTGGCAGCCTTGCTGAGCTGGAATGCCGGAATCCGAATGCTGTCACCACTGAACGGAATTTTGTTTATTAACTTTGTACCGATTACCACACTGGTGCTTATGTATTTCCAAGGCTATACCATCAGCCATTTTGAGCTGTACGGGACATTGCTGGTCATTTTCGCATTGCTGCTCAACAATATGTATCAGAGAAGTTCTCTACGCACTTCCGACAGTCCGCACCGCATGCGTTTTCGGCTGGATCGTCGCAAGTCATTCCAAAGATAATCTTTAAATCTACAACAAAGAAGTTGTGGCAAAATGCTTGCAAAAAAGGCGCCCGGACATGAGATAAACTCATGTATCCGGGCGCTTTTAACGTTTTATTGATCTTTTCCTTCCACTTGGAAACGTCCGACCAGTTCGCGCAGTTCCTCTGCCATTTGGCTCAGATCCGCTGAGGAAGAAGCAATTTCCTCAATAGAGGCGAGCTGCTGCTCAGCAGCGGCTGAGATCGACTCGGTATTGCCCGCTGCCTCGTTCGAAATTTGGGAAATGTCACTCATAATGCCAACGACACCTACTGCTCCCCGAGCCATCTCCTGTGTCACTCCGGTAATATCATTGATTTGCTCCATCGCTCTTTCCACAGCATGGCTAATTTCTGCAAAGGATTGCTCCGACGTGCTTACTGAATCAATGCCTTCCGTAACCCGTGACCGTGCTTGATACATAGCTGCCAAAGCATGGTTCATATCCACCTGCATCGCATCAATACGCTGCGAAATCAAGGTAGCCGATTTGGCCGATTCCTCGGCCAGCTTACGTACCTCTGTCGCAACTACAGCAAACCCTTTACCATGATCCCCGGCGCGTGCCGCCTCAATGGACGCGTTCAGTGCCAGCAGATTCGTCTGTTTAGCAATTCCGGATATAACGCTGATAATATTCACAATTTCACCGGAGCGCTCGCTAAGAGAATCCATCGCCTGTCCCAGATCATTAACCGTCTCGTCGATGTCATGCATCTTCTGTACAGCTTGCGTAGCTGCCTTGCTGCCTTCTTGAGCTGACTCGGCGTTTCGCTTCACATTCTCAGATACGCCCATCATTCGCTCAGATACATTCTCAGCCTGCCGGGCAAGCTCCTCCATACGCCCGGACCCATATTTTACACTCTGAACCTGACGTTCGCTGCCTACGGCTACATCCTGAATAGCAATGGTGACATGCTCGATGGCTTTGGTCGTCTGATCTGCACCCGCAGCCAGCTCCTCTGCCGAGGAACTTACCCGATCTGTTGTTTCGTGTACGCTTCGGATCATCGTGCGTAAACTGTCCACCATCGTTTGAAAATGGGAAGATAACTCGCCAACCTCATCTGTTTTTCCGGTTTCCAGATCTCCCGTCAAATCTCCTTCACTGATTCGCTCTGCCGATTTTTGCAGCCTACGGATCGGCACCAGAACCGAACGGGTGATCAGGAAAATAGCAATAAGTGCAATTACCAACGAGGCTGTCAGCACGAGAATGGTTACATTACGCATGCCTGCGGCCGCATCACTAATCTCGGAATGATTGAATGTACCCGCGATTTTCCAACCTGTATCCTCATTCGTTACATAGGTCAAATACTTCTCATGATCTTCATGCATATAGTTAAAGTGCCCGCTTGGCGCATTATACATCGTATCCAGGGTACTGTCCTGAGGTGATGTCCCCGGTTTAGCCGTAGGGTGGACCACAAATTTTTTCGTATGATCCAAAATGACGATATATCCCTCCTGACCCACTTTGATGGAAGCCAGTTTACGTACACTTTCCAGATTCAGAGAGATCCCGATAACGCCGGACTGGTCGGAAAGCGTTTGAGATACCACTATGACAGGAATTCCCGATGAATTGATTATGACAGGAGTGATCATTACCTTACCGGGCTGCTTCATCGCTTCGATGTACCATGGTCGTTTGCGGGGATCAAATGTCCCTTCGTTCTCCTTGGGTACGCCGCGGATCATCAATCCCTCCGGTGTACCGACAAAAATATCCGTCGCATCTTCATGCAAACCTTTGTATTCGATCAACCTTGGTTGAATCAGAGGGCTGTTCCGTCCATCAATCATGGAGCCGTCCATACGCTCCGCCAAATAACGCACATCTTTGATTTTACTGGCGATTGCATATTCAATAATCGAGTTAGCCGTCGCTACGCCCTGAGTTACACTGCTATAGAGCTGCTTCTCAACGGCGTTGTAGGACGATTTGTAGGTCGCAATAGCAATACTTAAACTCGGTATTAACAAGATAAGCAGAAAACCTAAACTGAGCTTGCTCCTGAGTGTCCAAATGGTCTTCCTCTTTCGCGTTTTTTCCATGTGTTTTTCCCCTTTGCTTGAAAAGCTATGTATTTAAAATACACTCATGAAAACTATATCGGTTAGAGGAAGCAAATGATTTACAGAAAATTTTCACAAACAAGCAAAATAAAACCGCACCCCATGCGACTAAGGGTGCGGTTTTATGATCATTTAGACCTGGGCGCTATTACTTTCAGGCTTTTTACGACTAAACAACTGATCTAGCGAAAGAAAACGTGCGCCGACCAACGCTTGCTGAAGACTGGCGAACAGAACCAAAAGATCAAATTCAATAGAACCAAAAGGTTGTCCTTTTTTAGCAGTTAACAGAACACCAATCATGACGATCGTCAATGCTGCTCCGGCGATTCTTGTTCCGATACCCAGAACCAGTGCAATACCTCCAACCAGCTCAACTGTAGCGACCACAGGGGCCAACCAGCCGGGAAGCCCGATACTTTGGAAGAAACCCGAGGTTCCGTCTAACCCCTGAAATTTTTGTGACCCGTGAACAATGAAAATGACCCCTGTAAAAATGCGTACCAGCAACAATCCAATATTCGTAAGTGTTTGATTCATAAACTCATCTCCCTCTAAGATTTGTAGTATGGTTATGTAATAAACTACACTCTGTAGTGTATTACGTATGAAGAATCGGGAGCGCAGAGCGCGCCACCCGTTAGAACATATCTTGCCAGAACTAGACTATAGCCAGTCCAAACATAAGCGTCAGCATCACCAGCACATAACCGGAAAACATAATCGAACGCCAGGGCAGTTGGATTACCGGCTCTTGCTGAGGGTCCAAAATACGTGAGATCCGATAATTAATGGACGTTTCTGCAAAAGAGGAACAAGCGGCGGAATTCACCAGCTGGGCATTGGCGGGCGTCATACTTAGCAGTTTGAGCAATGCACTTCCAATTCCCATCGGTGAACCTGTTCGGTTAATAGCTGCATTGTCAGCCAAAATTTCGCGGGCTGTCTTGTAAAGCTTGGTAATATGACGCAGCACAGGCAAATAAAACAGCAATGTAGCACACATTTGCAGCAGCCAGGTCTTCAACGGATCATAATGCTTCATATGATACGCCTCATGGTATACAACTGCCTCCTCCTCATGCTTGTCCAGTACTGACAGCAATGCGGAGGACAGCACAATACGTGGCTTCCACAATCCCATGGTGAAAGCGGCAGGCTTGGCATAATCAATGACCCAAATCCGGTCGGCTCCCAGTTCACGATATCGTTCACCCAGTGTCTCCGTCAGCGGCAGGTCACGCATCCGGCGCAGTCTGCGGAAAGCCGCCCTTGTGGCCATACACTGCCGTATCGCTTCTACACCAGCAATGCCGAAGGTAAGGAAGACCAATCCACTGAGTGCATCCACCATGTAACCAATCCCGTAGTTTTGCAACAGACTTCTACAAATCTGAAACACGTTAAAATCCAATTTCCAGCCGAAAATATGCTGCCCGGCGTACATACCCATTTGTATAAGGGCGAAACCCGAAATAAAGGCGCCTGCTGTAAACAGTAATTTAGAACGTGTTTTCCACATCGTCTATATATCCTTTTTCCATTGTTTAATTTTTTGTTCCAGACGTTCGATCAGCATAGGATCAGCCACCTCCAGAGCATCAATCATATGATTTACAGCGAGTGGACCGAATTCATCCACCAGTTCGTGGCTTAACTCCTTGGACTGTTCATCCCTGAATTCTTCCCTGCTCAAAACCGGTCGATACAAAGACGTTCTCCCACGTATACTCTTACTCAGTATTCCCTTTTCCACCAGACGATTCATCACGGTCATCACCGTATTGAAATTAAAGTCCCGATCCCCCTCCAACGCGGTCTGCACTTCTTTGATGCTCTGATCCGAAGTGGACCATAAAATATCCATAATTTTGGCTTCCAGAGGTCCGAAAAATCGGTTGAGTCCGGTTTCGCCAGTTTTAAAATTCAGTCGTTTCATAAGAAGCACCTCACACTACCGATTGTAGTGTACACTTCCTGATAAAGTCAACCGTCACACGTTATGTCAGTTTCTTTAAAGGGATTTATCTTCATCCGCCGAATGTCTCCATCCGGCGGCAATTCATGGCCTGATCCGCTTCAGCTCAATCCGCCAATCTGTAGCCTACACCTCTTACCGTTGCAATATATTCAGGCTCCGCAGGCCGGTCGCCCAGCTTCTTGCGCAAGCTTTTGACATGCACATCCACGACATTGCTGCCACCTACAAAATCCGTCTCCCAGATATCATGCATCATCTGCTCACGAGAAATAACTTTGCCTTGAGCATCCAGTAGCTTCAAGAGCAAGTCGTATTCCGTTTTGGTCAGATTCAATTGATTCTCTTCTTTATATACTAACATTTTATCACGGTCAATCCAGATATCCTTGAACACCGTGCGACGGCTGCCTTGCACTGCCTGCCGGGAAGCTGCCGGATGACGTACAATCATCCGTTCAATATCATGAACCATATGATTGGAAGCCAGCGGCCATACCAGAACTTCTTCCGAAGGAAGCAGCTCATGCGCACGTACAGCCATCCGATCCTGAATCACATACATGACGGGTGTGTCTTTCATCTGTTCCGCCTCAAGACGATTACGGATATCCAGTAATTCACTCCGTGTATCCGTAGCGGTCAAATCGTAAATCAACAGATCGCTTCCCAGATGACGTTGTACTTCAGGCTCCCAGCGATGGAAAACCATCACGTCAAAGCACGCGTCTGACAGCGTACGTACCAAACCATGAACGACACCCGGAACCGAACTGATCAGAACGATGCGGCGTGTAGTCGGGCAGTACAACGGCTCATTGGAAGGAACCGTCTGTAACGCAGGGGCGGAGGGAGCGGATAACATCGTTGTCCAGTTACCCTTCACCCGTTTAGGCAGCTCGGCTGCTTTGAAACGATTCGTTATTTGATTCGCTTGCTTTGGCATTCCTTACACACTCCTCCGAATACGACATGGGCATGGGCGATGGTATATCCCGTTTCATGCGCAACCGTCTCGATCCAATCATGTGGAACCTCGCTCATCACTTCATCTACCCGTCCACATACCTGACAAATAATATGCTGATGATCATCCATTCGCCCGTCATAACGACTGGCAGCTTCCCCCAGCTTCAATTCGCGGATTAATTCCTTATCCGTCAAATAACGCAGTGAATTATAGACCGTTCCATAGGCAAGATTGTATCCGCGCTCCATCAACCGGTTCATAACGTCAGCCGCAGTGGGATGATCGTGGGCCTCACGGACCACATCGTACACTGCTTGACGCTGCGAAGTTAAATTCAAAGTTCTCATACCGCATCTCCCTTAACGAACGCAGATTATATTTATTCTCAACTTATAATCACAACAAAAATTAATTTAGAATAAGTATAAATCCTAATTCATTTCAAGTCAATGGGATCGGATAAATTGAGCCAATTTGCATCACAATGTATACGTGGCATACATTCAGCTCATACAGACCGGAGGTATATTTTATGAAAATGCTATGGATATTCACGCTCTTCCTGCTGCTCATGCTCGGAACGAACCTGCTGGTGAACTGGCTATTCGGCAGTCGAACTCCTTGGGAGGCTGCTTTATCAGCTTTTCACACCATGCGGCCTTCCGAATACATTGTCCTGGCAGGCATGCTACTGCTCATTTTCATATCTGTGGGCAAAAAGCAAATCAGACATGTGCTGCACTTCTTTTTCTCACAGTGGTTACGGCTTCTGAGAGTCCCCGCTCCCTCCCCTAGCTCTGCTTCGTCGGAAAAGAGCAGCCAACAGGAGCAGCAAGGGAAAGAAGTAAACAAATAACGGGTGAATATAAATAAAGGTCAGCCGCCCAAAGGCAAGATGCTCGCTCAAGCTGGGCGTTTCTATCTGAGACCACAGCAAAACAATGAACCCGGCGAAAAGCAATGTTTTACGGTAAGCCAGTCCAAAAATATCGGAGATCCCTATCACAACGGCGTAGAAGAACAAGGCGATTTTGAAAAAATCACCAATGATCATAGACATCAGGATAATCACATCCGAACGTTGCAAATACTCTGAAAGCTGTACATTCGCAAACGTGCTCAGCAAGGGAAAGATGGAGCGCTCTGTAACGTTCGTCCCCATAACCGTTACATTCAGTATCGCAGCTTCAGCCAAAACGAGGCCACCTGCAATAATCCCCACATAGCCTGCCCCGGTCATCTGCGACGGCTTCTTCACACAGGGGATAAACATCATGAAGCAAATCAGCTCCCCGAACGGAAACGCCAAATGTTCCCGAACGACTGAACTAATCACAGGCTTAACACCATCGATCATCACGGGCATCAGCTCATCCAGGTGGATGCTCCCCGATATGATGAGTAACGTATTGCCTAAAAAAATGACCAGCATCACTACAACAAGCAACACTTGACCTGTACGTGCCAACACTTCGAAACCAAGCCAGAGGACATAGATCACACACAAAATCATCAGAAAAGCCACGATCAGGCTCGGCGTCTTTTCCAGCACAGAAATACGAATCAGTTCTGTCTCATCGCGCAGGCTTCGGCTGGTCAAAAACATAAAAAACAAAATGTATGAAAGCCCCATCGCTGTGCCTCCCGTACGTCCGATCAATTCACAAGCATAGGTTGTCAGAGGCTTCCCGGGAAACATTTCAGCCGTATAGCTGTACATTCGGAACAATATCATCCCGGCGATTATCGCGACGAGCTGAACAATCCATATATCCCGTTCAATTTCACTATCCATGTTAATGATGACCGCGTTACCCAGGAGAAAGTGAAACATAAGAATAATCATTTGCCCTGTGCTGACGTGCCTTTCCTGTTCACGACGATGACTCATGATGCATTCTCCTTCCCTTTTTTGCTTCCTGTCTTTTTGAATCCTGACACGACAAGTAGCAAGAGAGGAAACAGCACTGAAAATGCAGGAAACATCCACTTCAGCACAAACTCGCCTGTTGTAATATGTTCTTGATAGCTTTGGGCCATCAGTACCGAAGATATGAGCATAATAAGCCCGAATGGAAGCAGCAATTTACGGTAAGGGATATGCAGTACATCCTCCGCTGCCCTGACCGCCGCATAATAGAAGATAAAGATTTTGAAAAAATCAAAAATAATTACAGTCATGACCCCGATGACATCCACCCTGTCGATAAAGTCCGATATTTCCACCTTACTGATCATCGAAAGTATCGGGTACACTGCTCGTTGGAACACATCCTCTCCCAGAACCAGCACATTTACCAGCGCAATCATGGACAGGATCGTCCCCCCCAGCAACACAGCGGAAATACCGACACCATTGGCACGAAAGTCCTTCTTTAATGAAGGAAGAATCATCGTAAACGTAACCATCTCGCCGAACGGCAGCATGATGGCTTGGGAATAGATTTCTTTCCATATCGGCTGCCAGCCGTGCTGGGCTATGGGAAGCAAATTCCTCCAGTCTACAATGCCGGATAACAGAAGCATGATGTTCGTAATGAAACCCAGCAGCAGCATAAGAGCCAGCAGCCAAATCGCCGTCCGGCCCGCGACCTCGATCCCCAAGTACATCACATACATCACCAGACCGATCATCAAGACGCTAATGACAGTTAATGGTGTATGCTGGAGAGTCCGGTCGGCAATCAGAACTGCGCTATCTCTTAGATCACGCGACCCTCCGTACAGAAAAAACAAAATATACAGAAAAGCAAGCACACTTCCTGCTTTTCTGCCTATGATCTTTTGGCTGTACTGTGTCAACGCAAGTTCGGGGAAGCGCCGATGAAGGGTACCGTAGCATAAGAAAAGAAGGGCGCCAAAACCCATAGCTATGAGAATCACCAGCCATGCATCCTTGCCAGCATCTCTGCCGGGAATAGACATCACAGTCGTCCCCAATTCAAATAGCACCATTAAGGCGATCATCTCTATTGCGTCCACTTGCACTTTTTTCATCGGCGTTCCCTCCTTCCCCTAATCATTAATCTGATTCTCCCCTTGAGTAGGGATTCGTCCGTGCCTGAGAATGCTTGAGTACCGAGGTAACATGAACCCGAACAGTACTCTCTGCAAAATGTCGACTCCACTGGGTAGAGAGCTTCTTCCATTGTTCAGGGTGGCTTTTCTCCAGCTCATTGCCAAAACCGAGGACATCGCTACGAGTGCGCTGAATTTCCCTGATAGCCGAATACACAATTTTTTCGGTTTCCTTCCTCCATTGCTCCTGTAAGCTTTTCATCACTTGCGGACTTTTCAGGTCAATCGGACATTCGGCTTCCTCTACCGCTCCGGTTTGTTTAATGTCAATTAAAAACACAGGCTCTCCCTGTTCCATCAAACTGTGTATATGTGTTTTGGAAAACAAGGTGTTGATCCCGATGACTTCATTCTTCTTACCGCAACGGAGCGTCGTTTCACCGCTTTTCACCTTGTTGTTCACCAGGGACATCCCAATGGCATTATCATTGTCCACCCATTGGATGAGGCGACCCTTCTGGAACACCCCCATACCTTTAATGCCCACAATAGCCTCCGGTACAATGCTGTCCACATTGGATTTTTGAGGTGCCTTTTCCAAATCTCCTTCCACTTCTACACCCGTAAGGACAGGCCCACCGCCCTTAATCTCCATACTGCGAATGACATCGTCCAAACTCACTGCGTAATTCCCGGCGTACAGACGCTGAGAGGTTTCCAGCTTCCCCGAGATATCATTAGCCGGAATACGGCCGATGGCGGTCATCATTGCCAGTACATCCTTTGCCGTTTCACCGCGCGCTACCAGCATTTTCATGGTCAACCGTGTCTCCGTGTACCGTTCCAAAAAATCCAGCGTATCGCCGATTCCACGGCGGGCCAGCTTTTCTCCAATAACCACCAGCCTCGCATGGGCCAGAGAAATTTCCCGTGGAACCTTCTGCGAAGCTTTGCGAATGGCCTGAAAAAGACTGTTCCCCTTCTGCCGAAACAGAACGACAGGAGTGTCACCTCTGGCTTTGGCCCCGGCAATTTCATCTGCTACGATGACCTGTAGAGAAACCTCATAATCCGATTCCCCATCCATGTCAATGCCTATAGCCGCTACTACCGCTCTCTGGTTCAGCTCTACTGAATCCCAGCAACCGGATAGAAGAGGAATCAGTATTAGCCCCACCAAACCCAGTACCCACATTCTCCATTTGACGGTTACTGCATTTCGTTCATTCCTCTTCGCCTGATGCGCCATGGGCTCCCCCCTCCTGCATCGGTGTGCTTTTGTTGGCAGCGGGGGTCTCCTCTTGCCCCTTCATACGGTTTGGATTCGCTGATGTAATATTTTCAGGCCGTTTCCGCATCATCCAGGATGGAAGCCGCAATACGGCATCCTTTTGACTCTCCAGCACGAAGGGACTAAAGGGAGACATATAGGGCACGCCGAAGGAGCGCAGACTATTCATGTGAGCGATTAGTGCAATCAACCCTAATGTAATGCCATACAGACCCATAACCGCAGCCAGCACCATAAAAGCAAAACGAAACAGTCTTCCGGCCACCGCCATGTTATAGGCTGGAATGGCAAAGCTGGCAATCCCGGTCAGCGCGACCACAATCGTAAGCAACGGAGTCACAATCCCCGCCTCCACGGCCGCTTGTCCCAATACAAGCGCACCGATTACGGATACCGTCTGCCCGCCCACACGCGGCATTCGAATACCGGCTTCACGCAATATTTCAAAGGTGATTTCCAAAACAAACGCCTCCAGAAACGCCGGAAAAGGAACCGACTCCCGCTGAGCCAGCAAGCTGATGAGCAACGGAGTGGGTATCATTTCATAATGGTAGGTGGTTAAGGCAATGTAGAGAGAAGGCCCCAAGATCAGAATGATAAAGCTGATATATCGGATAAGCCGGACGACGGTCGCCATATCGTAGCGTTCCGCATAATCCGAAGAACTCTGAAAAAATTGGGCAAATACCGTAGGCATCACCAGCACAAACGGGGTGCCATCCACGATCAATGCCACCCGGCCCTCCATAATGTTGCTGCTGACCGTATCCGGTCTTTCCGAGTTATAGATGGTTGGAAAAGGGGTCAGATTATGGTCCTGTATTATCTCTTCCACCATGCCCGATTCGAATATCGCGTCAATATTGATGGATTCCACCCGTCTGCGAACCTCTTTCACAACGCTTTGATCCGCAATATCCTTCATATACAGCATGGCGACGTTTGTTAAGGAGGTGCTTCCTACCTTGAATATCTCCAGTGTAAGATCCGAGCTTTTAATCCTCCTGCGGACCAACGATACATTGGTGAACAGGGATTCCACAAACCCATCCTTCGATCCCCTGACGACAGACTGTGTGGTTGGCTCGTTGACCGCCCGCATCTCTCCTCCGTGTGTACCGCACGAGATGGCTTTTTCACAACCTTCCAGTAAAATGATCGTGTCTCCCATAAGGAGATGCTCCATCATGGTATTCCAATCATCGCAGTCCTTCACCTCACCCAGCGAAAGCGCATGTCCCTGTAGCCGTTTGTACAGCCCGTCTGCGCTTTCTTCCTCCGCAGCCACCTCGGCGGAAGGGCGGCTAAGCAACGACTTCATGACGAGTTCATTCACTGTATCCGTTTTGACCATACTATCCAGAAAGACAACCGCGGCAGGCACGTTCGCCTTTAGACCCAAAGCAAAGCGGCGGACCATAAAATCAGGACTGTCTGAGGTCAATTCCTTAATCTGCTGTAAGTTGGTTTCCACATTAGCTTCAATCTTTAAAGAACGCGAAGAACTTCCACTATTCGAGTTTCCAATTTTCTTGTCCGCACCCGACTTTTTGCTATGTTTGCGATAGGGATAGCGAATCATGAGCAAACCTCATCTCCAGAAAGGCAGCGATAGAGACTACCTATTTTTCCTTATTCTTGTATGTTTGGAGTATGCTCAATCTATTCCCAGTTATGCACTGGCCCTATGCCTGAAACGCTATAATCCACGCCAACGTATTAAATTTCAATAAAGTTCTTCATTTTCAAGCTTAATGACATTTTTTTTGATAAAATGAAGTAATATGCCTCTCGGGAGGGTTAGCATCTTGTTTAGTACGTTTTTTGTAAATACCTGTATTCTTGTCACCTTTCTGTACATAACCGGTCTCATATCGCAAAGATATAAAATACGTCTCCAAAATTTAAAATGCAAGGCTCATTGGATCGGTGGCGCTCTATTTGGTGGCTACGGCATTGTGATTATGTACTACTCGATTCCAGTCGGATTTAATACCATTGCCGATCTTCGCCATCTGGCCGTTGTAGCTACCGCAACATACATTGGCGGTCCGGCAGCGCTCATAGCTACCCTTTGTTTGTGTGTGGGCAGATTATTGCTGTTTGGTGTAACCAAGCAAGCCATCGTCAGCGCGATTTTCATGATACTTATCGGTCTGGGATGCGCTCTGTTGTCACGTCTGTCCTGGTCACGTTTACCGAAGCTTATGACCATGAATGTTTTCGCCCTGGGGATAACCTTCTGTTCCCTTCTGATTAATCTGCAAGATATCTATAATGTTCTGCGCGTTTACCCGCTACAGTTCTTCATTTCCATGGTCGGCGGATGTCTCCTGTATCTCATTGCCGAGTCCATCAACACGTCCAATGAGCTGTTACTTCGTCTGGAGCATACCTCCTTTACAGACCATCTCACGAATCTGAGCAACAGGAGACAGCTTGAATTGTCGTTGGAAGAGAAGCTTCCCCAAGCTCATCAGCGTCATGAGCATCTATCTGTACTTGTATTGGATATTGATCATTTTAAGGAAGTGAACGATACCTATGGTCATGCGGCCGGGGATGCGGTGCTGCGTCAGCTTGGTCAGATTTTGATGGACAAATGTCGCTCCTCTGATGTGGTAACCCGTAGCGGCGGAGAGGAATTCACCGTACTTCTGCCGAATTGTGCTTTCCGGCAAGCGTTACGCATAGCGAGTCAGATCCTTGGCGGGGTAGATCAGTACGAGTTCGTTTTATCGGACGGGCTTGTTCTTAAAGTCACAGTGTCTATCGGTGTAACGACCTTTCCCGATACCGGGGAGGATATGTCCGGGGCAGCTCTGCTGGAACAGGCGGATAAAGCACTATACGAAGCTAAAAATGCAGGACGTAATCGGGTCTGCTCCTATCAGGTATAAAGCTGGGGCGTTCTTTTCCTTTACGATTGCGCACAATATGAGCACCCTACAGAAATAGCCGATACAACCCTCTCTCGGAAGAGTCGTATCGGCTATTATCTATTTTGAAAAAAATGTGTTAATCCCCTTTGGAAGAAGCCTTGGCATCCTTGCCTTCACGATGGCAGCCGCCGCCCACCTCCAGCGTGGTACGCTTGGCAAGCGAAGCCAAGGTATGGGATTCCCATACTTCCAGCATCCGGCGTTCGCTCTCGGCTACAATTTCCGATACGGCTGTCGCCAAATCCTCGCAAAAAGGGCTGCTTTGCGGCTCATGCATCATGCCGGGAAAAATCGGATCGCATATTTCAATGGCGTGGTATATATCGGCGAGTGTAATATGATCTGCCGAGCGGGTAAGCACATAGCCCCCCTCACGGCCTTCGCGTGCCGAAATTAAATCTGCCTGTACAAGTCGCGTCAGCACCCTGCGCACCAAGGTTACTTCGCAGTCAATGGAGCGGGCAATGGAACCGCTGGCACACAGTTCTCCATTCTTTTCCAAATAGACAAGCGCCTTGACCGCGATTCCAAGCCATTTGGGCGTTGCGGTGCGTAGTCTTTTCTCACTATTCAAATGAAATGACACCCCTAAGCTGTAGAAACTTCGTTGAATGCATTGTACGTGAAGTAGAAAGCAAGTTCAAGCCTGAAGACCAGAATCTGCTGTAATCGAAGCGCGTAAAGTAAAGTGACTCAGTCGCACTTCACCACTCAACCACAAGTACACATCACGTGTACCGGAGACTGTATCCAGTACTTCGGAAAGGGTAACCCATGCTTGTGCCCCTCCCGTATCACCGACGTTCATACGTGCTACAGCTTCGCCATCCGGTGTATCCAAGCGCAGCTCGAGCACCGCACCACTGCTATTGCCTGAAACGCGGCACTGAAGTTGGGTCACACCCGCCGTTCCCAACTCGACGCCATGATAGGCAATCCAGCCGGGACGCTGAGGTGAGCGCGGACGAACACAGGCCTCCTTTTGCTCCTTGCTTTCATCCAGCAGAATACCGGAGCAATCATCAAAGTTTTCAGCGCGGATGCTTTGTCCGATTTGGCGAGGTGGAATAGCTTCGCCTTGAACGTGAACCCGGTGCTCCAGCCGGATATCCGCTGAAGAAGCGCCTGCCAGCAATATATATTCGCCTGATTCAACACAATAGCGATCCCGTGTGACATCCCAAATTGCCCAGTCCTTTACCCGCACCGTAAATGTAATCGTTCGCGTCTCGCCCGGCTCCAGACGAATACGCTGGAATCCACAAAGCGTCTTCAACGGTCGCTTGACCCGCGAGGCCCCGGACCGCACATATAATTGTACAACCTCTTCCCCGGCGGTTATGCCCTGATTGGTCACATCCACCCACACTTTCAGAGTATCCGAGGCATCAAATGTAGCAAGAGAGTTGACGCTACCTTCAGTAACAGAGCTATCGTTCGTATCGGGCGCTTGGGCATCTGTACGCACATGGCTGTACTCAAATGGAGAATACGTCAAACCGTGGCCGAATGCGTACAAGGGTTCACCTTCAAAATATTGGTAGGTACGTCCGCCGCGAATAATATCATAATCCTTGATATCACCCAATTTATCCTCCGCTTGATACCATGTCATATTCAAACGGCCCGCTGGCGCATAATCCCCAAACAACACATCTGCAATTGCTGTGCCATGCTCCTGCCCGGCATGAGACGTGTATACGATAGCAGGAATATGCTCCTGCACCCAAGGGATGGCAAACGGATAGCTGCCCGTCAGAACCACAATGGTATTCGGGTTTACCCGATACACTTCCTCAATGAGCCGCTGTTGGGATGCTGCCAGTTCAAGACCCGGACGGTCATTCTCTTCCTTGCCGTTAATCAGCGGGTGATTGCCGACGAATACGATTGCCGTATCTGCCGCTTGGGCGGCGGCTATCGCTTCCGCTACACCATCTGACACTGTATCTACCCGGAAAGCTGTATCTACTTCCGGGGCTATCGAAGCCATCGTCCCGTTGCCCGTTACTGCGTTAGGCACGGAACTCGCAGCTTCGGCTACCTTCAATGAGCCCTCTGGCCCTGTGATCACAGGCTTGCCGTTCCAGGTCGTCCACAGACTACCTCCGTTTTCAACAGGAGTCACCCCGAAGACTTCTTTGACATACCAGCCATACGCTTCCTTAGCCGTCACGCGAAGCGTTTCCTCATCGCTCGTCACATAGGTGCCCAAACGCTCGTCGGTCAACGTGACGCTGCCGTAGCCCCAATCGCTCACGGTCAAAATCGTCGGCTCGGCATCATGGGACAGAAGCATGTCACCGGAAGAATCGACCGTAAGCTTCGCTCCGTCAGTCACCGCCGCGAAGGTCACACGATTCTTGGCATCGCGGTATACGACGCGCTCCTGCCCGCCTTCGCTTTCCAGCTTGGCGCGAATCGCTTCCAACGGTGTCACCCGATATGGAAGAGTACCGGAATACCAGTCGCGGTATACCTCATTGCCGAGTGCCCCGATCACCGCCACCTTGCCGCACCCCATAGGGTCCAGCGGCAGGAGCTTGTGCTCATTTTTCAGTAATACAATCTGCTCCCTCGCTGCACGCAAGGACAGTTCACGGGCTTGCTCTGTCATCAGGGCCTCTTCCCCGATCAAGGCATAGGGATTGTCTGTCGCCGGATCAAATTCCCCCAGACGAAAGCGAACACGAAATGTATGGAACAACGCCTGATCCAGATCCGTTTCTTGCAGCGTTCCTTGCGCCAAAGCATCACGAATGGCCTGCTTGGACAAATCCGCATCATCCGTAATGCTGTCGATCCCCGCGCGAATAGATTCAGCCACACCCGGCGTGTGGGAGTCATAATACTGATGATCCTTTACGATTCCCATCACATCACCGGCATCACTGACCACAAAGCCGTCCATTCCCCATTCGTCCCTGACAATATCGTTAACACCGTGATACAACGTAGCGGGCGTTCCATTAATCAGGTTATAAGAGGTCATCATGGATTGGGCTTTGCCTTCCGTAAAAGGCTTTTCGAAGGCTTTCAGATAGTATTCACGCAGGTTTCGCGGGTCTATGCTGGAGGAATCACTTCCCCGGTCCACCTCGTTATTGTTACCGAGGAAATGCTTTAATGTCGCAACCGCTTTCAAATATACCGGATGATCGCCCTGTATCCCTTTGACCAATTCCTTTGCCAGCTCTCCCGTCAAATACGGGTCTTCTCCATACGCTTCCTCATTACGCCCCCAGCGCGGATCACGCTCCATATCTACGGTTGGTGCCCACAACGTCAGTCCGTTTAGCGCCGGGTCACGGCGGTAGTAGACACGCGCTTCATCCGAAATGACCGAGCCGACTTGTCGCATCAGCTCCGTATCCCACGTACAAGCCAACCCCACAGGCTGTGGAAATGAAGTCGCCTCTCCCAACCAGGCTATACCATGTGCTGCTTCCGTACCATGCTTGTAGGCGGCGACCCCCAATCGTTCAATGGCAGGCTGATATTGCAGCATGGATTCAATCTTTTCCTCCAAGGTTAGCCGGGATACCAAATCCCGTACACGTTCGTCCAGATGAATCTTCGGATTTTGAAAAAGATATTCTAAATCCGTTGTTTCATGACTCATATCCGTCATCTCCTTATCCCATTCAAAATATGATGAAAAGGTGTATGAAAGCGTTTTAATATATCATAACGAAAAAGGAGTACCCCGGCAACAACGTCGAAGCACTCCTTCTGTCACTCATATCATTACTTGATCTTGATCTCCATTAAGTTGTCTGTCTTTCCACCAAACTAACCGGCAACAATTGCTGCTGCTCACCACTTGGCGTCTTCCCTTCAATCATCTCCAGCAAAATGCCGCAGGCCTTATCTGCCAAAGCAGCCTTATCCTGATTGATGGTCGTCAAAGGAGGATTGCAGTACTTGGAAATCGTGTCATTGTCAAAGCCCACAATTTTAACCTCGTCGGGAACTTGTATCCCGTTTTCCTGCAAAGCAAGCAAGGCACCCAGTCCCAGCCAGTCATTGGTAGCAAAAATACCGTCAAACTTCATCTTGTTTTCAATCAACTGCTGCACCTTTTGTTTAGCTGCATCCAGGTTGTTATGATCGCTATGAATAGCAACATATTGCTCTTTACCTAGCATGAGATTGTGCTTTAACATCGCATCACTAAACCCGTTCAAACGTTCATTCACGGATGAAAGGTTTTGTTGTTTAGTGAGCACCAAAATGCGACGACACCCTTTTTGAATGAGCTCTTCGGTTGCCATAAACCCGCCAGCATAATGATCAGATGCTATAAAAGCAACATTAGAGTCAATCTTTGGACGGCGGTCAATACATACAATAGGTATCTTCCGTTTTAATACATCTGTCAGCACTTCCTCCTGACCAGATATACAAACCAGACCATCGACCATTTTACTGTCTAATATTTTCAAATATTCTTTTTCTTTTTCGGCGCTCTTGGCTGTGTTGCAAATAATCGTCGAATAGCCCAGATCGAAAAAAAATCTTTCAATTTCCTGTACGATCACCGAAAAGAATTCGTTGTTAATGTCGGGCACCAGCACACCGATTGTCTGTGATTTGTTCATACGCAAGCTTTTCGCAATACTGTTTGTCTCGTATTGATACTTACTTATAATGTCCATCACTCTTTGACGGGTTTCATCCGAATAACGCCCGTTCTCATTGATGACCCTGGAAACGGTTGCTACAGAAACTCCACTTAATTGTGCAATTTCCTTCATTGAGATTTTGTTGCTTTTCATAGTCATCTTCCTTACAAGTTGAGATCATTTCAAAGAATTCTAAAACCCTGAAAAATGTTCAACTGTAGGCGGTAAAGCACTTACCGGATTAGGGAGAGGCCACGATACTTCGCAGCCTCTTACTCCAACAGTCGATACATATATTATAAACCATCTTCTGCCCCCGGCAATACGTGTGAAGGTATATGATAAATGCATAAAAAAATTGTATATTTTCTTCAATAAACAAAGCAAAAAATAATATTTTTTGGTATAATCAGGATATATAATTGAAGGAGGATGGGATTATGAAAAATACCGGAATGACACGGCCTCTGGATCAATTGGGGCGAATCGTGCTTCCCAAGGAAATGCGCACCACGATGGATATCAATATTGGTGATTCGCTCGAATTTTTCGTGAATGAAGAAGGATTTGTATTAAGGAAATATACAGGTGTATCCTGCAAATTTTGCGGCGCAGTTGATCATTTGACTTATTTTCGTGATAGCTTTATTTGCGCCGACTGCATTCAGGTATTAAAGACAGAGGAACATGTACATCCCACCAGCACCGAAGCCATCCAGGCTCAAGAACATACCAAGCCGATTCGTAACCATACAACCTGGCAGCCCAAGCAATCCAGAGTGCAGCAAGGAGAAATGGTAAAAAAGCTCCGTAAGCTGATTCAGGAACATCCCAACCTGCCACAAAAGGTATATGCCGAAATGCTCGATATCTCACAAGGCCGGGTGTCCCAATTAAAAAAACTGCTTTAAATTATCCATCAATTTATTATCAATATATCCAGATCCAATGGACCTGCCATCATATCGTTTCGTCAAATATTCGATCGCCAGGTGTAGAGTAAGGAGCGTATTCGCAGATGTGTTCCTGACTTTTCACCTGGCCTCTTTGTGCTTTCTCTCCACTTTTGATGTGACAATAATCACATACTCTCTCTTCATCCATATATACAATATATAGACTGAAACAATTGGTTAGTACACGATATCGTCAATATATTGTTTTTGGGAGAATAATATATATTTTACTATATGGAGGGTTTTGCGATGAAGGTGTTGGAGGAACATCAATTATACGACATCGGCGAACGGGTCATTGGGGCACAGGATTTGGACATGCTACGGGAGAATGCAAATTTGAATGGAGAATCGTTCAGCGGCAAAATGAGCAAGCTCGGTTCCGAGTACGCCAAGTGGTATGCACGCCTGCGTGTGCTTCCGTCTGAACTGACGGATGCGGTTGACCGTGGATATGTATATGTTCACGATTTGGACCAATATGCGCTCGGGACTACGAACTGTATCTTTATTCCTTTTGGTCGCTTGTTGCAAGACGGTTTTAATACAGGCAACGGCTCTGTGCGCACACCGCAAACCATTATGTCTGCTATGGCACTGGTGGCCATCATATTCCAGTCTCAGCAAAACAGCCAATTTGGAGGCGTTTCTGCTAATAAAATAGATTGGGATCTCGCTCCATTCGTGGCCCGGTCTTTCCGCAAGCATCTGCGTAAGGGACTCCGCCTGTTCGGAGAAGAAATAGAGCCCGCTCTGCCTGATGACGAATTACATATAGCCAACAGCCTATTACATGAGGTCTGCCCTCGTTCATACGCATTCGCACGTGAAGAAACGGAGACGGAGACCCGCCAGGCCGCTGAATCCCTTATTCATAACCTGAATACCATGAGCAGTCGGGCAGGTGGACAAATCCCGTTCACCTCACTGAATTACGGGATGTGTACTTCTGCTGAGGGGCGGCTTGTTACACAATCATTGCTGGAGGCCACTATCCGTGGCTTGGGCAGTGGAGAAACCCCTATTTTTCCACAGCATATTTTCCAATGCAAAAAAGGAATCAATCAGGCCGAAGGGGATATCAACTATGACTTGTTCCTGCGGGCAGTAGAATGCTCCAGCAAACGTATGTATCCCAATTTTGTCAATGTGGATGCTACCTTCAACCTGCCCTATTACCGTGCAGATGATCCGGATACCATTATTGCAACAATGGGCTGCCGTACCCGCACCATTGCTGACCGTTTCGGCAGAAACCGTCAGAGCGGCAAGGGTAATCTCTCATTCAATACGATTAATCTGGTGCGTCTTGGCATTGAATACGGCATTTGCACAGGCAAGCGCAAGGCACCTGACCGGGATGACTTTGATATCAGACTGGAAGAGGTTATGCGTATTGCCGTGGACGGACTGATCCATCGCTATCATATACAGACCAGCCAGCCGGCCAAGGCCTCAGACTTTATGATGCGCGAAGGGGTATGGGAAGGCGGAGAAAAGCTGGAGCCGGATGAACAGGTAGGTAGCGTACTCAAGCACGGTACGCTTTCCATCGGATTTATCGGATTAGCTGAGTGTATGAAGGCACTGTACGGCAAACACCACGGGGAGGATGACGCTGTATACCGCGAGGCGCAGCGAATCATCGCTTCCATGCGTGTCTACTGCGATCGGATGAGTGAATTGCATAACCTGAACATTACGCTGTTCGCTACGCCTGCCGAGGGTCTATCCGGTAAATTCACGTTGCTGGATCAGCGGGATTTCGGTGTCATTCCCGGTGTGAATGATCGTGAATATTACACGAATTCTTTTCACATTCCTGTGTATTACACGCTTCCGGCTGCCCGTAAAATCAGCCTCGAAGCCCCATTTCATAACCTGTGCAACGCTGGCGCGATTTCGTACATTGAGCTGGATGGCAATGCGCGGAATAACCCGGAGGCGTTTCTTAAAATTGTACAATATGCGCTTCATCAAAACATTGGGTACTTCTCCATTAATCATCCCGTAGATCGCTGCCCGGAATGCGGCTACGAGGGCATTATCGGGACAAGCTGTCCCCATTGCGGTGCTGATGAGGAACATACGCATTTTCAGCGCTTGCGCCGGGTAACCGGATATCTGACAGGTGATTATACCGTCCGGTTCAACGCCGCAAAACAAGCCGAGGTACGTGACCGGGTGAAGCATCGGTGAATTTATGCGGCTACATTCCGGAATCTCTGAACGAAGGACACGGCCTGCGCACCGTTGTGTTCATTAGCGGTTGCCGCCATGCCTGCCCCGGCTGCTTCAATCCGGCATCTTGGAGCTTCCGTTCAGGCGAACCGTTCACACCGGAACGGCAGCAGGAGGTTATCCGTGACATCGCCGATAATCCATTGCTGGACGGGTTAACCCTTTGCGGCGGAGACCCCTTTTTCTCAGCAGCGGAATGCTCGCAGTTTGTGCGCGACTTTCGCGCAGCCTGCCCTGACCGAACCGTGTGGGCCTATACGGGCTTCGTCTACGAAGAACTGCTTACGGATCAGGCCCGGCGGGAATTGGCACTGCTGTGCGATGTGATTGTGGACGGTCCCTTTGTAGAACAGCAAAAGGATCTGACCCTTCCCTTCCGAGGCAGCCGCAATCAGCGACTGGTTGATGTTAAGGCCAGCATTCTGGCAGGATCTATCGTTACATTAGCCTGAGGCGATGTTATACTCGCATGAGTTGTTATGCCTTAAGACGAGTCCTTTCCCTATGGGAGGACTTGTCTTTTTTTTGCGTGTAATTGACAAGGGCGGTGCTTCAAGGTGCTTCAGATCGGGAACACGGGATAACGTACTGATGAGCAGAACGCTTTTAATAAACCTAAATGTGCTTCCATGAACTTAATCGTTTCATTGCAGGTTCAAACGGAGTTTCTATTGCGCATCCTGCAAGTTTCACTTATGATGGTGAACAAGTATACGAGTGCATAATTATTCGTCATACCATAATCGCATAGCTTGGAGATAGGTGTCTGTTCTATTCAGTTCAGGCTTAAAAGGGAAGCTGGTGCAAGTCCGGCGCGGTCCCGCCACTGTAAACGGGGAATTTTCAGCTGTTGATACACCCACTGGTCCACAGACCGGGAAGGAGCGCTGAAAGTCATGATCCGTAAGTCAGGAGACCTGCCTATTTCAACAACATCGCAAGTACCTACGGGAGATAGGGAGGTGTTAAGAGCAGTCGCCGATTTTTCATTTTTTAAAAACCGGAGGCATTCTTTCCCCTACTCATTTTTAACCCCGGGGAGGAATGTCTTTTTTTGTACGCAAAAATAAACTGGCCACCAGCCTGGGAGGAAAAGTACATGTCATTTACCGAATTGCCTGAATTGCCCGGCTTGATCAGCAGTAACCTGGGATATCCGCGTATCGGCGGGAACCGGGAATGGAAGAAAGCGCTGGAACGCTTCTGGAACGGCAGCATGGATGAAAGCGAATTGCATATCGAGATGAAACGATTGCGTTTGGAGCATCTGAGCAAGCAGCGTGACAAGGGAATTGATCGAATTCCAGTCGGAGACTTTTCCTATTACGATCACATGCTGGATACATCCGTGATGTTCGGTCTGGTGCCGGAACGGTTCAACTACAGTCCCGATGGGCCTGTTCCTTTGTCCGTCTATTTCGGAATAGCCCGTGGACAAAAGGGTGCCACCGCTAGTGAAATGACCAAATGGCTGAATACCAATTACCACTACATCGTACCGGAATTGGCGAATGCAACTCCGGTGTTCACCGAGAATAAGCCTTTGCAGGCTTATCGTGAAGCGAAACAGGAACTAGGCATTGAAGGTAAACCCGTCATGATCGGTCCTTATTCGTTCGTTGCCCTGTCCAAAGGCTATGATCGTAAGGATTTGACCGCCATTGTACGAAGCTTCCTGCCACTGTACACCCGCGTCCTGTCTGAGCTGGCTGCGGAAGGCGTTCAGTGGGTGCAGGTGGATGAGCCTGTCCTGACCACCTCATTCCCGGCAGAGGATTTGGACATTATTCAGGAGGCTTATGAAGCCTTGGCCGAGGCTGCTCCATCCTTAAATATCGTGCTGCAAACCTACTTTGGCAGTCTGGATCATTATGAGCACCTGTCCACGCTCCCGGTACAGGGATTAGGTCTGGATTTTGTACATGATGATGGCGAAAACCTTCAACATGTGCTCCGGCATGGCTTCCCTGCGGGCAAAACGCTGGCCGCTGGCGTTATTGACGGGCGCAATATATGGCGCTCCGATCTGAACGCCGTGGCTGCGCTACTTGGACAACTGGCAGAACAGACACCCGCCGCCCAGCTCATCGTGCAGCCATCATGCAGTCTGCTGCATGTGCCGGTCAGTCTGGAAGCAGAGCATAAGCTGGACCCAGAGCTGGTGCAAGCACTGGCCTTTGCCGATGAAAAGCTGGAAGAAATCGCAGCTTTGACCGCTGCGCTTGGCAAACGCAAACCCTCGGCACTTGCCAAGCTTGAGCAGAGTGCGGACGCGGTAGCTCGCTTCAACAGCTCGGCGGCACGAGTACAGACCGCGGCCGATATGGCGGCTCTACTGGCGAAAGAGCCGCAGTCACGTAGCGTTCCCTTCGCTGAGCGTCGTGTGATTCAGCAGGACAAGTTGAAGCTGCCTCCACTGCCTACCACGACGATTGGCAGTTTCCCGCAAACGGCTGAGGTTCGCAAAGCCCGCCTGCACTATCGCAGAGGGGAATGGTCTGCCGAGCAGTACCGGACATTCATTCAGCAGCAAATCAAGGAATGGATTGATATTCAGGAGGACATTGGCATTGATGTGCTTGTACACGGGGAATTTGAGCGGACCGACATGGTTGAGTTTTTTGGCGAAAAGCTGAAAGGCTTTGCCTTTACACAAAACGGGTGGGTGCAGTCCTACGGCTCCCGTTGTGTCAAGCCACCGATTATATACGGAGACGTGTCGTTCGATCAACCGATGACCGTGGAAGAAACGGCCTTCGCCCAATCGTTGACCTCCAAGCCAGTCAAAGGGATGCTGACAGGTCCGGTAACGATTTTGAACTGGTCCTTCGAACGGAATGATATTCCTCGCAGTCAGGTTGCTTTACAGTTAGCACTGGCTCTGCGGGCTGAGGTAGAAGCACTGGAACAAGCGGGGATTGGCATGATTCAGGTGGATGAACCGGCGATCCGTGAAGGGCTTCCACTGAAAAAGGAACAGCAGCGGGCCTATCTGGAGTGGGCGGTTCAAGCCTTCCTTGTGACCACTGCCACTGTCGAACCCGCCACCCAAATCCATACGCATATGTGCTATTCCGAATTTCAGGATATGATCCAATCCATCTCCGATATGGATGCCGACGTTATTTCTATTGAAACCTCTCGAAGCCACGGAGAACTGATTGTCAGCTTTGAGGATCAGGTGTATGACAAAGGCATTGGTCTGGGCGTATACGATATCCACAGTCCGCGCATTCCCGATGTATCGGAAATGCTGAGTATGATCCAGCGTGCCCTGCGCGTACTGCCTTCCGATTTATTTTGGGTCAATCCAGACTGCGGCCTGAAAACCCGCACCAAGGATGAATCTGTAGCTGCATTGCGGCAAATGGTGCTGGCCGCTCAAGCTGCCAGAGATTCGTTGACTGTATCCAGCTAATTTCTATACCTGTCCCCTTCCTGGCCCTTTTATCCCTGCAAGCCGGAAGGGGATTCTATTCCAAATCATATAATGTATAAGCTCCTTGAATATGCTCGGGTTGTCCCTGCTTCAGATGTACACCCAAGCCATGCTCTCTATCCCATGAACAGCTAAAATTCAAGTACAGCTCATCCTCTTCTGATGAGTCAGGAACCAGTATAGACACGAGCTGTAGCCGTTCCAGTAATTGTGCCGAATCCTTCACGCAGGGCGCATATTCATCCGGATTTTCTCCCCACGAGATATAAGCGTTCCGGTACTTTTCTACTATACCTGCATAGTAATGATGTATCGCTTCCAGCACATGAGGGTGAATGTCGGACCCATGTGCCATATATTGCTCCCATGTCTTTTTTTGATCCTGCTTAGGCTCTCTTATGGCCTGCGCTTCTTCCTCGGAATCGGCGGATACCATAAACTCTATCTCCACCTCCGACTTCTGTCCGCAAAAATGGAGTTGTATCGCACCCCGAAGCACGATTTCCTCCGATACATCCCAAGTCTCATCATCCTGATCCAGCTCCATATACCAGCGTTCCCAATTCATCCTTTGCCCCATCCTTTTCATAAGAAATGATCTTCAACTCTATGGATCCTTTTATTTTACAATTTAACATCCTAATGGATGAAATTAAAGCGGGCTCCTTTACGCAAATTTCCCCAAAATTCGGCGTATTTCTAAATAATACTACTTTTTTCAACAGTATTCGCTATCTCATTGACTCTAAAAGCAAAAGAAAACTCCTGAAATGAGCCCGTAGATTTATTTTTTAAAATTTTAGTACCTTGCATTAATCAGTACATGATGTTAAATTATACCTGACTACTGATTTATGATTAGTACCTGAACTAATTTATGCTCAAGCACACATTTCTTCCCGATACTCCAAACGACACCTATGAAGCAATGATAACATCCAGGAAGGGAGCACCGCTCGTGAATGTGAACATCCAATTCAAAAAAGGGGTGCTGGAACTGTGCGTTCTTGTTTTAATTGGGCGCAGGGACCGTTACGGCTACGAATTGGCTCAGGCCGTCTCCCGTCATATCGAAGTAGCCGAAGGAGCTTTATATCCGCTGCTTCGCCGTCTGGTATCAGAGGGATACTGTACAACTTATTTACAGGAATCGACTGAGGGACCCCCGCGTAAATATTATCGGCTGACTGATGCAGGCAGCAATTACACAAGAATACTTACACGGGAATGGAATGAATTTGTCCATCATGTCGCAAGCCTACTGGAGGAAGGAAATCCCGATGAATAGAAAACAGTTTCTTACAGAGGTGGAGCAACGTCTCTCCCCTCTCCCCGCAGAGGAACGTAATGAGCTGCTTGGTGATTTAAGTCAGCATTTTGACTATGGGTTGGTGAATGGAAAAAGCGAGGCCGAAATTGCCAATGAACTGGGCAACCCCGAGGATATCGCTCGCGAAGCGCTGGATGATCCTAACGCACCCTGGAATACTTCCCCTCCTCCGCTTCGCCAAGGAAGCTTCGCACGCAATCTATTTACTTTCTTGGGGCTGCTATTTCTTAATTTGTTAATCTCCATTCCTGTCTTAGCCTCTTTATGGGCATTATGGGTTTCGTTGGCTGTAGCAGCGGCCAGCTTCATAGCGGCCCCCCTTCTCGCTGTCGCAGACTATGCGCTGAACGGCAACTTTTATCCCGCTAAATTCTTTTTTGCCATCACGTTGACCGGGATTGGCCTATTCCTGTTGCCTGGAGTACGCTACCTTCTGAACCTTCTGGTCAGAGGTACAGTTCGATACTCGAAATGGAATCAGACTACCCTGAGGGGAGCTAACGAGTAACATGAATAAAAAATGGTTTATTGCAGCGGGTCTATGTATCATCATCGGTGTGACCGGGATGGTGGCCTACGGTGCTCCATGGAATCAACAAGCGATGCGGGAAATAACAGCTATTGATAAAAAATGGACGTTCACACGTGGACAGCTACAGGATCTTAAAGTGAATAGCTCTGATGATGATGTATCTATTGTGTTTACTCCCAGCTCCGGCGAGCAGGGCACGATACGCATGAGTGGAGAAGTGCAGACGCAAGTAGCCGACCAGATTCATAATGCCCGTATTGAGAACGGTAAGCTTTCCATTCAATCTGAGCCACCTCTTTCCCTGGCATTCTTCTCTATCTCTCCTGGGTTGAAACAAACGATCACAGTAGAAATGCCCGCTGGTGAAACTCTGAAAGGGCTACAGGCAGATATACATTCGGGGAACTTAAAACTACAGGATGCCTCCATTCAAAATACAAGCATCACAGCCACTTCAGGCAATGCCGAGATTTCAAACCTCCAAAGTACCCGCTTGGTCGCCAAGTTAACATCCGGCAATTTTACGGCTAGTCAGGTTACAGCAGATATGGAATTGCACCTCACTTCAGGGGATGCCAAAATTCGCGATTATAGCGGCAATGGTCAAGTTTCCCTGACCTCCGGTATTACGAATATCACACAACGTACCACAGCCAACTTGAAGGTCGATTCAGACTCTGGTGATGTGAGGATTAAGCAGGCTCCTGATTTTAAAGGTATTTATAATGTCCGCTCCGACTCTGGAAGTATAGATACTCCCGAATCCGTTCCCGGCAGTGTGAACGTTATGAAGGTCGAAACAACTTCAGGCGATATTCTTATTTCCAAATAGACCATCTAACTATGGTCAGAAGCCTTCCACTCCAGGTCGCAGCAAAGCGAAATAAGTGACCTGGTTGGAGTTGAAGTTTGGTTCAGGGAAATGAAATCAGTATAATATAACCATGTGCCTAAATGCACAACTACGATATGTAACCATAAGGAGGAGACTGGATGGAACTTAAAAATAAAACAGCCATTATTACAGGCGCTACCAAAGGCATTGGTAAAGCCATTGCCGAGGCCTTGGCCAAGGAAGGCGTCAACCTGGGACTAATCTCACGCACACTACCTGACCTGCAAAAGCTGCAGGATTCACTGGGGAGTACATACGGCGTGAAGGTGGTTAGCGCTGTCGCGGATATATCTGATCGGGCACAGGCCGCTGCGGCTGTAGCCTCGCTGGAGCATGAACTGGGCGCTGTTGATATTTTGATCAACAATGCAGGAATTGCTACGTTCGGCACAGTCGCAGACATGGACCCGGAAGAGTGGGAACGCATGATCCGCGTGAATTTGCTGGGAACCTATTATGTCACACATGCGGTTCTTCCAAGCATGCTTGCTCAGCAGAGCGGCAACATTATTAATGTATCCTCCACAGCAGGGGAACGGGGCTTTGCAACAGGCTCGGCATATTGCGCATCCAAGTTTGCTTTGATGGGCTTCACGGAGGCGCTGATGCAGGAAGTTCGCAAATCCAACATTCGCGTCACTGCGCTGACTCCAAGCACGGTCAATACCGAACTGGCGGCAAATGCAGGTTTGCCGATTGGCGACGAGGATCGCATGCTTCAGCCACAAGATATGGCCGATCTGACATTGGCAGCATTGAAGTTGCCTTCGCGGGTTCAATTAAAAGTAGCCGGTATTTGGACAACCAACCCACAATAATTTGACTCGACATCTTAGATTCATTGGGCTGTACCACGCTCCGGCAGACGTCATTATTCGTCATGCTGGAGCTTCTTTTTTTGTTCATAGCTAATACAATTCAAACTACAATATACGCGCTTTGTACTTTACAACATACATAATCTACGATTTTTGCACCGATAAGCGCATTTATGGAAGGGGAAATGAATAATGAAAAATACAGGAATGACACGACCATTAGACCATCTGGGCCGCATCGTACTACCCAAGGAGCTGCGCAATTCTATGAATATCAATATTGGAGACGCCCTTGATTTTTTTATTACACCCGAGGGGCTGATGATCCGTAAATACACAGGGGTATCTTGTTATTTTTGCGGTGCCGTAGATAACCTGAGCTACTTCAGAGATCATCTGATATGCAGCGATTGTATTGAGAAGCTAAAGAGCGATAATCCTTCCAGTCATTCAAGCGAAACACGTCCTGCTCAGCCCAAGAAAAGACGGAATTACAGAAATCAAACTGAACTCCTGTATAAACTAAAACAGCTCATGGAAGAGCACCCTAATGTTTCACAAAAAGAATTAGCCGAGATGCTCGACTTGTCTCAGGGACGCGTGTCACAGCTTAAAAAACTGCTGCTTTGAATCGTTCCAATTATAAGCGTTTAATCTAGCCACAAAAAAAAGAGCCTGTCGGCTCTCGGACCATCATCCTTATGCAATGTCAGACTGCTCCATAACCGGGACCCGATAGGCCAACAAAGACTCTTCAATTACGGCGGAAATAAACGTTGCCTCAATCTCTGGCACCAATTTGAGCGCATAGTTCCATGCATTTTCTTCAATTTGCAGCGCAAGCCGTTGTCGAGTCCCTAAACCGCTCTCCTGCTCCAAAGCATCGGAAAGGTCAAGCAGCTCAGAATCAGCGGCGTGCCCAACCTCATGCGCAAGCACAACCGTAAAGTACTCCTCGACTCGTTCGACGCTACCGAACATCTGTATACATTGTGTTTCAATCGTGTCTGTATACATCGTAATGGCGTGAGCATTCATGGCATATTTCCCCCCAATCAGCCGCCCTCCGGGAAACCGTTTCTCCAGCTTGACCGTCACACCTATATCAGCCCGTTGCAAAAGCTCAGCGACGATGCACTCTGCCTGATTTCTTTCCAATTCCGCTTCTCTCCTCAAACTTATGATATGAAAAAGCTGAATGTACTCTAATCATATAGAATAATGAATGTATTCATGTATTGCACAGTAAGATAGTATACCTTTTAAAAAAAGGAGGGCAACATGCAAGAACAATATTACGTAGGCTGGGGAACACTTGCCCTGATTAACGCCGGTCTGGCACAGGCCAAAAACCGGAGCGGGCTAAACTGGTTTTTGCTCTCATTATTAATTGGGCCACTAGCTACCCTATTTATCGTTGCATGGGATAAGCTGGAACCTGATTCCGATGCTTAAAGCTTTCCATGATTAAGAATGAAAAGGACAGCCTTGGGGCTTCTTCGGCATATACGGCTTCTCTTGAACTCCGAAATTGGGCTTTACAAGTCTATTATCGTAGGAACTGTGAAAAATATGCGTGGTCGCCGGAGATAACGGCGGGATCAGCCATGTCCAATCGCCTGTGAGCGCACGCCCCGCCTCGGCTTCCCGTTCCTCAAACAACTGGAATTGTGTAGCTGCCGTATGGTGATCGACAATGCTGACTCCCGCTTTTTTAAAAGAATAGAGCACCGCACTGTTCATCTCCACCAGCGCCCGATCACGCCATAATGTCGTTTCGCTGGTAGTATCCAGCCCCATCAGCTCAGCTACCTGCGGTAGCATATTATAACGGAAGGTATCGGCAAAATTACGGGCTCCAATCTCTGTCCCCATATACCAGCCATTAAAAGGAGCTGCCGTGTAGATAATACCGCCAATTTCCAGCGTCATGTCCGAAATTATAGGCACGGCGTACCAACGCAAACCCAGCGAAGCCAAACCTGGTAGCTCCGGGTGTTCTATAGGCACCTCATGTACCAGATGTTTGGGAATATCAAACAGCTCAGGAGGCTGTCCACCTGCTTCCACAACCAGCGGCAATACATCAAAGGGAGTCATCGCTCCTTGCCAGCCCATGCGGCGGCACGCATTTGTGAATTCAACCGAGATCGGGTCCCCGATCACCCCTTCAGCGGTCTCATAGCCAGCATATCGAATCAATTGATGATTCCAAATGCGAATATCCGGTTGGCCCGGCTTGGACGAGCGAAACACGGTAAGCGTCGGCTTGATTTTACCGTCATTTGTGCCTATGCGTAAATGCTCCCACAGTTCATGGACGACTTCTGCCATACTGGAAGCCTCGCGGGCATCCCTTACCAGAAGCTTGTCCCAAAACAAACGACCGATACAACGATTGCTGTTACGCCATGCCATCAGTGCCCCATGCTCCAGCTCATCATAGGTATGATCATACGTTCCCGTAGTTTCAATGTCATGACGAATATCAAGAAGCCGGGCCTCCGCTTCATCGCGGCTTCGGCCCAGCTCCTCATAACATGTATATATAAACTGTTCTGCTTCACGCAAAAGCTGTTGCTTTACTTCCATACGTACACCCCATCCCGGCAGCTCTCCATACTTATGAGCCCGTTGTCTTTCACGCCTATCCGTTATTATACTCCAGTGGCGGTCTGGAACCAACGGGATGAGTGTCTTGTTCACCTGATCTTCATATCCGTGGGAATCCCTCCCAGAAGCTTATCCCAAATATGCACTAAGCATCCAGATATGTTTATCCACCGTTTCTCTCAGACCATTAAGAAGATCCTCTGTCGCTTTGTCATGTGCCGCATCCGCTGCTTCCATGCCGTTAGCCAGCTCAGTCGTGATGATTTTGAAATCCGCAACCACGGATTTTACCATATCTTCGGCTGCCTGCTCACCTGCGGATTCCTGAATAGCTGATAGTTGCAAATGCTCCTTCAAGGTAGCGGCAGGACGGCCTCCAATGGCCAGCAAACGTTCAGCAATCATATCCAGGTTAGCTGTCGCTTCATTATAAAGCTCCTCAAATTTTGCATGCAGTGTGAAGAAATGAGGTCCTTTTACGTACCAGTGGAAATAATGCAGCTTCGTGTACAACACCGACCAGGTAGCTACCTGACGGTTCAAAGCCTTATGCAATTCTTGAATAGCCTCTTGTGTAGGTTGAACGTTCGTGTGATTTAATGTACTCATGTGTAATTCCCCTCTCATCATCCATAGTATAGTTGGAGTGAAGCCTGAATTCCCGTGACATTAGTGTTTGATTAACCTGCAAATCCCATGCGTGATTCCAATAAATACTCAGCAATTAATTTAGACTTAATCTAAATCCTGTTTTAATTATAACACTAGCTCAGTTATTTTCAAGAGCTTATCAGGTCTTAATCATGAAGATTACGTGAAGTGTCATATCCTTTGAAAATTCAGTTATCCTTCACTTCGTTCAATGCCTGCAACGCAAACTCTATATGCATTCGTGTACCCAAAATCAAGGCTCGTTCGTCGATATCGAATTGGGGATGGTGCAGCGGATATGCTTGCTGTGTATCTGGCGTGCTTATCCCTATAAAACCAAATACGCCGGGAATATGCTGTGTGTACAGCGCAAAATCTTCCCCGGCCAAAAATGGAGTATCCAGCAGCTTCGTACTTTCCGCTCCAAAGACTTTCTCTGCCGCGCGCACCGCTGCTTGTACGACCACAGGGTCGTTGTGAAGAACCGTTCCGGTTCGTTGCGTAATATGTGCAGAGCCGCCATGTAAAGATGCAATGCTGTTCGCGCGATCTGCAATTGCTTGGGTGATCCGTTCAACCGTCTCAGTGCGAAAAGCCCGGAAGGTTCCAGTAATTTCGCTGTGCCCTGCGATGACATTTTTGGCGCTGCCTGCTTGCAGTGTACCGAAAGATAGGACAGCCGCTTCCTGCGGGTCGATGGCGGTGGACATAAATATTTTAATATCCGTGATAAATTGAGCGACCATAATTATAGCATCTGAGGAAAGATGGGGCGTGCTGTGATGTCCCGAAAGTCCGGCAAACCGGATTGTAAAATGAGAAGAAGCGGCCATAGCCGTGTGCGGATGAAATCCAATCGTTCCTACAGGGAAATCAGGCCATACGTGCATGGCAAATACTGTCTTTACATCCTCCAGCACACCATCCTCGATCATATCCCTTCCTCCACTAATCAGCCTGCCATCCAGGGGAGACACCAACACCCCCTCCTCTGCTGGCTGAAAAACAAACTTAATCGTACCTCGAACCTGATCTCGATTATGACTAAGCACCTGAGCGGCTCCCAACAGCATCGCCGTATGTGCATCATGCCCGCACGCGTGCATGACTCCGGGGATCATGGAGATATAATCGGCGGTGTTTTGCTCTGTTACAGGCAAAGCATCTATATCCGCACGCAGTAGCACCGTATCCCCGGCCTGTGTCCCGCGCAATATACCGACAACTCCCTTACCAAAATGTTTCCCGACTCCTGTCTGCACCTCCAGCCCCCAGCTTTGGAGAAGCTCCGCTATGTACGCAGCCGTCCGTTCCACCTCAAACAAAACTTCCGGGTAACGATGCAATTCCCGTCGAAATGCAATCAAATCCGTTTCCAACGCGTCTGGCACTACAAGATCATCAAAAGCACGAGTCATTATTGAACACTCCCCTAAAATCCAATCGGAATATTTGTAGTATATATCCAGCCTAAATGTAGTCTTTATCCCGCATGCCGTCAACGCGCTATACATAGGTTACATTAATACGAGTATAGAAGATGTTAATTTTGTCTGCTAAAGCACCAGTTCAGGAAATATCTCTTTTATAAACTCATGAACCCTACCACACGGGGAAAATTGGATGTGATCACCCAACTACACGATTTTCTCGTCCTGGTAATTGACGTCAAAAAATCCGGCTTGCCAAAGTGCTGCTCAATATGTGCTTGCTCACTGGATGACAAGGTATAATAGATTAAAAAAGGGGTTGATATAATAAGTTGAACTTGAAAATTCACATAGAAAACGGAGTAGATAGAATGGTGCTGTACAAGCGAAGCGGTCGCTTTATAAGCTTTCCGTAGGAAAGCTCGCTTCGGAAGCATCACATCCCCGGATTTCTCCCCTGATCATAAGCTTTATTCCGGAAATCCGGGGGCGGTGGCGATGGGAAGCACCATCTGTCTGCGGAGTGGCACTATAGGTAACTTTTTAAGATCATCTTATATGATTGGTAAACTGGCTTTTGTTTCTAAAAGGAGCGAATCCATCACAATGGGAGGTGCTAAAATAAAATCACTTCAACCATAACCCTAACCACTCAAAAAAGAGCCGGCCCGTAAGAGGGTCGGCTCTACTATTATTCTTTTATCTCCGAAGGGTCCACAATCAAGGGTACAACCTTGCCTGCGTTTACATCAATCAGGCCGTGATCCGTAATTTTCAAAGCCGGGCTGACTGGCAAAGAATGAGTGCTCAGCGACATGATTGGATTGTAATGGCGGTAGCCGAGCGACAGCAAGGCAGAACGCAGCTCCTTCACGTGGGCCGCTACCATTTCCAGCGGTCCTTCTGTTAAAATCCCGCCTACGGTTAACGGCAGATGGGACAGCACCTTGCCATTTTCAACTACGCAAAAGCCGCCTTGACTGGAAAGAACCGTATTCGCCGCCAATATCATATCCTGCTTGTTATGCCCCACGACCAGCAAGTTATGGTTATCGTGCGAATACGTGGTTGCCACCGCTCCGCGCTTAATCGTGTCTCCCCCGATCAAACCATAGGCCCGGTTACCGTTCTTGCCATACCGCTCAAAAGTAGCGATAAGCCCGTGCTCACTCTGTTCCCACATCAGCTCACCATTCGCCACTTGCTCAGGTGCAATTCGTTCGCTCGTAAAGGTCGATCCGTCCTTCACCATCATAATACGGCAATGATGCGTACCATCCGCTACATCCAGCTCTACAGTAAAATCCTGCTCCGTGAGTGGCTTCAGCTTTACACTTTGGTAAAAATGAGATGGGAAACGGCAGCTTAACGATTCTTGATGATATTCCTCAAATTTATCGAATACCTTCTGCCCGTCCTTGTACACCCGTTCCACTTCAAAATGGCTCAGGTCTGACAACAATACAAAATCAGCTATTTTCCCAGGTGCAATTGTCCCCCGGTCGTGCATACGCATCCGGGTCGCCGGTGTGAACGTAGCTGCATAGATCGCATCCTCAGGCTTCATGCCCATCCCAATCGCTTTGCTTACAATATGGTTCAGATGTCCACGCTCTACAAAGGAATCCGGCATCACATCATCCGTTACGAAGCAAAAATGCTGCGCCACGTCTTCCTGAATCAAATACTCCATCACTTCAGGGGTCATGGATTTCTCTTGAATCTCAATGAACATCCCCGCAGCCATACGCGCCTTCATGCCTTCAATGCTTTGGTGGGTATGGTCCGAGCCAATTCCCGCGTAGATCAACTGATGCAGGTCCAGATCAAGCAACTGCGGCGTATGCCCTTCAATGATCAGCTCCGGGTATTGTTCACGAACATGGCGTAAAATGCGATTGGTCTTGCTCTCCGGGTCACGAATCACATCCACATAGTTCATAATTTCACCCAGGCAGATCATCTCACCGGTTTGCAACAGTGCATCAATCTCAGGAATATCAATCTCCCCACCCGAGGTCTCCAGAGGTGTTGCCGGGACGGAGCTTGGAATGCCATAGAACATATCAGCTACGCACTCCTTGCTGGCCGTCATCATTTCCTGAATGCCTTCCAATCCGAAAACATTTGCCATTTCGTGCGGTTCCGGTACAATCGTCGTTACACCGTTGCGAATGAGCCCATAGGAAAAGGTTGCCGGTGTCACCATTGTACTCTCGATATGCAGATGAATGTCGATCAGGCCGGGAATCATATATTTCCCGTGCCCTTCCACAATTTCATTCACTTCAAACGACTCCAGGCCACGCTGACCGATATACATAAACTTTCCGTCAAGTATAGCAACATTGCCTTCCTCGAACGTCTTGTAATAGCTGTTATACACTTTTACTTGTAAAATCATTTTGTCTGCACGCATGATGTATCTCCTTCATTGAACCCGCTGATTATTGGACCAGCACCATTTTATCTGCCGGAAAATGCAGCGTAACCCGTTGACCGCTCAGGTATGGCGTATCCATCTCCTGATTGGCGGTGAAGCTTCCTTTCGCCGTTTCTATCACATACTGATAGCTACGTCCCAGGTAAGTGCTCACTTTAATGATGCCGGGAAGCTCATTTTCCCCCGTCTCATTGCCTTCTGTGCGGATAACCAAATCATCCGGACGAATAGCCCCCTGACGGGCACCCGGCTGGACTGTACCCTGATTACGGGCCACACTGAACGAAAGATCGCTTGTACTCAGACGAATTCGTTCCCCCTCCTCAGCACGCTCGTCAAAGGACAGGAAATTATTGAATCCAATAAAACGGGCGACAAATTCGGTGGTTGGATATTTAAAAATCGTCGATGGCGCATCCAACTGCTCGATATTCCCCTTGTTCATAATCGCAACCCGGTCAGAAATCGAAAAACATTCTTCCTGATCATGCGATACGTATACGGTGGTAATCCCCAATTCCTGTTGAATACGGCGAATTTCCACACGCATATTCACACGCAGGTTCGCGTCCAGATTGCTCAGCGGTTCATCGAACAACAGCAGGTCGGGTTCAATCACAAGTGCCCGCGCAATCGCAACACGCTGACGCTGTCCACCGGACAATTCACCGGGGAACCGCTTTTCAAAGCCCCCCAGACTGACCGTATCCAGCATAGCCATAACACGGCGTTTTACATCATCTTCCTTCACCTTGCGCAACCGCAGGCCAAAGGCAACATTATCAAAAACGGACAAATGCGGGAAAAGCGCATAGCTTTGGAATACAAAACCGAAATTCCGTTTATTCACCGGAACCCGAGTGTAATCCTTATCGCCAAACAAAAATGTTCCTTGTTTAGCTTCGAGAAATCCTGCAATCAGACGAAGCGTGGTCGTTTTGCCACATCCACTCGGTCCGAGCAGCGAGAGCAATTGCCCCCGTTCGAGCTGCAAATCGAAATCCTGCAAGATCAGTTGATTGTCATAAGCGACCGATACGCGATCCAGAGTAAGCAGTGCCATATGGTTGAAGCCTCCATTACCTTTTAGTGAAGTAAGACAATCCCATCAGTCGTTCAATCAAGAACATCAGAATACCGGTCAATATCATCAGCATTACCGAAATCGCTGCAATCGTCGGGTCAAAATAATTTTCGACGTAGGTCAGCATTTGAATGGGCAGGGTGCTGAAGCCCGGTCCTGTCATGAAGACGGAAATGTCGACATTGTTGAATGATTCCAGAAAGGCAATCAGGATAGCCGCAATAATACCTGAGCGGATGTTGGGCAGAACCACCTTGAAAAAGGTTTCCAGCCGTCCGGCTCCCAAGCTGAGCGCTGCTTCCTCAATCGCAAAATCAAAGTTGGACAAGCTGGATGCAATGACCCTTATAATGAACGGCAGCATAATCACCGTATGTCCGATCAATAGTCCAGTATATACTGGTAAATGGTAAACAATGATCAGATAACGCAGCAGTGTAAAACCAAGCACAATACCCGGTATAAGCAGCGGGGAGAGAAACAAGGCATTCAGCGCATCCTTCCCGCGAAACGAAAAACGACTAAGCGCATAAGCGGCAGGCATACCGATCAGCAGCGCCAAGATGTTGCCCAGCAGAGAGACGACAATTGACGTTTTGAACGTGGACATAAACAAATCCACTTCAAAAATATTTTCATACCAGCGCAAGGAAAAGCCCTGCGGAGGAAATTTTAATACCGTGCCCGGCTCGAAAGAAGTGACCGATATGATCAACAGCGGACCGAGCAGAAAGATGAAGACCAGCAGGCTAAAGAAGCCTAGTCCGTAATGTTTCTCCCGCATATCCACCTACCCCTTCGGATTGAGTTTATGGGCCGCCTTATTTAAGAGACCGACCACGATAAATGTAATGACAATCATAATCGTTGCAATAACGGAGGCGAGAAACCAGTCATTCAGCGTCATCGCATTTTGATACAAAAATGTAGCAATGACGCGCTGTTTTCCTCCAAGTAGTGCTGGTGTAGTATAAGCCGTCAGGCTGCCCACGAAAACGAGAATGCTTCCGATAATCAGACCCGGTACAGACAGCGGAAACACAATTTTACGGAATGCACTGAAACGTGATGCACCGAGACTTTGAGCCGCATGGACAAGATCACCGTCGATATTTTCGAGTACACCAATCAGTGAAATAATCATCAGCGGTAGAAACAAATGAACCAAACCAATAATCATTGCCGTCGGAGTATACAAAATATTCAGCGGCTCATCAACGAGTCCTAAATCGATGAGCACGTTATTCAACAGCCCTTTACGACCCAAAATGACCATCCAGCTAAATGAACGCACCACTGGACTGGTCAGCAAGGGAAAGATAGCCAAGGCCAGTAAAACCCCTTTACGGCGCGGGGCCTTTTGCGAAATATAATAAGCTGTCGGGAAGCCGAGCAGTACGCATACGAGCGTCGTAACGACACTGACTTCCAGCGTAGTCAGCAATATTTTCAGAAAATAAGGGTCCTTGAAGAAATGGAGATAGCCTTCTAGGGTGAATGAGCTGTTCTGTACGAAGGTCGAGCCGATCGTCAACACAATCGGAATGACCATGAACACCGCCAGAAAGAGCAGACCTGGCAGCAGCAGCCAATACAAGTATGTTTTCTTCATGGGTAGCTCCTTGCGGTTATCAAAATGTTATTCCTTGTTCAGCACCTGAATAAATAGCTCCAGAAATGCCTCGCTGTCCACCTGTTCACACACGTTCATGTTTGGACTATGATTGAGACGATTCTGCACATCGCCCACCGTTTGTCCGTCACATATCCGACTGGAGGTTTCCACATCGACATACATGGGCGAAGTTTCTACCAGACTCGAATTCAGAGCAACCCCTACAGCAAGCGGATCATGAAGCGCACACGCTTTTACCCCGTTGCGTTCCTCATAGCGCTTGGTATAGATGGCGGTGCTGTCAGCTACATAGCCGCGAATCGCCGGATCGGTGAGACGGGCAATATGGTCCGCTGTCAGCAGTGCCTTCCGTGTTACATCCAGTCCCACCTGTATCAAGCGCCCGAATCCGGCATGAAATACGATCCGCGCCGCTTCCGGGTCAGCATACATGTTATATTCCGCTACAGGTGTAATATTCCCGCACCCGTGAATAACACCGCCCATAAAAATGACCTCATTGACGTATTGCGTCAACTCCGGACATTTCAGAAGCGCCAACGCCAGATTCGTGAGCGGCCCGGTGCAAACCAGCGTCAGTTCTCCCGGATGAGCCATGACTGTATCAATGATGATGTCCGGCGCAAAGCCTTCGGACGCAGAAATAGCAGGGACAACCCCACTCAATGCGCCGCCAATACCGTCTTCTCCATGAATACGATGCTCATGCAATCCTTTACGGATCAAGGGGGCATCGGCCCCCCGATAGACCGGAATATCCGGTCTATCCAAAAGGTCGAGGATTTTGCATGTGTTCAATGTTGCCTGTTTAAGCGATACATTACCGCACACGGTAGTAATAGCTGTAACATCCAACTGGCCGCTTTTGGCCGCTAATAAAATACCCAACGCATCATCAATACCTGTATCTACATCTAATATGACTTTTTTCATTATTGGGCAACTTCCCGGTTCCAGCGGTCCGTCCATTCCTTGATATGGTCATTGACGAATTTCATATCCAGCTTGGTCAGCTTGTTGACCACATCTGCACCATACGTAATTCCTTCTGTATCCGCACCGGACAGCACTACCTGCGTATTCACCGGAGAATCAACCTTCGCCTTGGCGGACTTCTCTTGAACTTCCTTGCTCAGCTGCCAGTTGATAAATTCCTCAGCCAATTCTTTTTGGTCGGAGCCTTTAACCACGTTGATCGTGTTCATTACTGCATAAGCCCCTTCACTCGGCGCTACAAATTTGGCTCCAGGTACAGCTGCTTGCAAATCTTTGAAATACATCTCCATAATCGGTCCACCCGCGATTTCCTGCTGACTGAACATGTTGACGAATTCGGAGGTTTTGCTATAAAACTTAACGATATTCGGACTCAGCTCTTTCAGTTTCCCGAATGCCTGATCCTCATTAAATTCTTTACTCCCCGCTACCTTGGAGGCCGCATCAACAACCATCGGTCCAGCCGTAGCCGTAATGTTCGGCAGAGTCACGTTTCCTTTGAACTCACTGCCCCACAGGTCAGCCCAAGAAGTCACATTCTTTTTAACCAGTTCCGGGTTGTAAGCAATACCGAGGCGCCCAATCGTATAAGCAGGGCCATATTCCTCCCCCAGCGGCGCTTTGGCAATATCATAAATTTGATTCAGGTTTGGCACCTTGCTGCGATCCAGCTTTTCAAACAAACCCTGTTGAATCCCCTGTTGAGCATAATAATCAGACAGATAAATCAGATCGACGTCTGTGCTTCCTTGACTAATTTTGTTCAAACGTTCTGCGTTATTCCCAATCTCTACTACAATATCAACGTTATGTTCCTTCTCAAAAGGCTCGTACACTTCTTTATTAAAGAAGTCTTCGGAGAATCCCCATGTGGAAATGATTAGCTTCTTCTTGCCATCAGCCGAGTTACTTTTTCCATCTTCCTGACCTCCGGTAGCATTGCTGCCACAACCTGCAAGCACAACAGATGCTAAGGTCAAAGCCATGAACCCTTTAAACCATTTTTTCATTTGAAACTCCCCCTGTTTTTTTTATTCTGCACACCTTATGACACAAAAAAGAAAAGTACTCTTGTAAAACAAGAATACTTTTCTTCGTAAACAAAGAATAAGTTGATCCCGCTGCGCGTTATAACAGGTTCTCCCCTCAGATAGATCCGAAGCGAAAAGCCGAATATCCAATTTTATTAGGATTCTTTCAGTATGATGTTCGTAATTGCCCACTGCGTTGCTGCATCATAATCGCGCAGTAAAGCTTCTATATCGAGCTCCATATCCTCAATCAGCTTCTCGCGAAGTCTCTTCTTGTACAGCATGGACATTCGGAAATCCACTTCCAGCTTCAAGCCGGGGGCTTCCACTTCCAATGCCGCCGAGCGTGGAGAACGCCGGTGCTTCGCCACAAAGGTAACAATGTTGTTCTCAACGGTGGCCCGCAGCAGCGTGGTCCCGAAGCCGAACAGTTCCTTTGAAACTTCATTGTAAATCTGGCACATCCGCTTCTTGCTTTCGTTACTGTCGAGCAGCGTCAATGAACCCACCCTCATCAGCATATTACGTACAATCAATCTTTCAACACGATAGATTATACATAAATATACGATAAATAGCAAACGAAAATCCCTAATTCAATAACATATGATGCGAAAAAGCGAACAATATGTCGAACTTTGTAGCTTTTCAACATTTTTACACTTTTTTCGTCTCATCCTCAAGCTTCCGAACGCTGCTATATTCCCCCACAGAGTAATTTAAAGTAGACTCCGGTAAATTTCTGGCCAAAGGCTTTATCGTCGCCATTCCGGGAGAATATTTTTTTCTTCTACTATATATGTAGTTTTTATTTAAGCGCATTAAACCACACCCCGCTGGAGTCGCCAAGCGGTTGTACGGTTTTTTTATGTTATGTAGCTGACTTAATGGTTGATCCTTACATTACCATTGTGCAGCCCGTTTGCGTCTCTCCTCACGCCGATCAGCTTCTTCCATTTTCCGAATATAACGTTTTAACTGCTCTTTATGATCGTCCAATTCCTGTATTCGTACAGTTGTGCCTTGGAGAAACGTCTCCATTTTACGTGTTAATTCAGCAGCCGATTCGCCCCTCCAGTCTTGCAGACGACCATATATATTTCTCATCTGCTGCTCCTGATGCTGAAGTCTTTGCTTTAGCTGTTCGCATTGCTGTACAGCCCTCCGCAGATCCCTCAGGCTCAAAAATATTCTGCCCATCTCTTTTGCCCCCTGTTGTGTTCTTACAGCTGATCTATTACTGATCCACCATCGTGAATTCCTGACCCTTGCGATCTATATATTCTGCTATCTCCGTAATTGATTCCTGATACCAGCGATTAATCCGATCTAACGTTGCCGTTGCACTATGCGCAATTGGGGTCAAAGACTGACTTTCACTTGTCCCGATATGAGCCTGAAATAACTGGATGGATGCTCGGGTATCACTAGAGAACCCATGCAGGCTGGAACGCATCTGGTTAGCCGCATGCTTTAGCTCCTCAGTTGTTAATTGAATTGTGCCCCCATTTTTGTTGCCCACAAAATATGCCCCACCATGGGTGCGACCATTTTGCTGTCCTTCTCCCATCAGATTCACTCCCAGTGCAGTAGCAGCAAACTGCCCAAAGGTGCCCATTTGCCCACCGTAGCGTTCAACCAGATCGCCCATGACTTCCTTGAGTTCTGCTCGCGCGGCCAGCATTTGCTCGTACGCCTGCACCCGTGGATTGCCTTCCACCAATTGACCGTCCATCGTGTACAGTGGATTGATTATATTGCCGTTTTCATCAAATGTGAAATGATCCATGCTATGTGTTGCTTCTCCCATTACCGAATTATAGAACTTTGTAATAGGATCTTGCTGCATCATAGGCAACGTAATCGGGACATACACAATGGGAGACCATTTGGGCCCCAAAAAAAAGTTAGCCCACTTATTTTCTCTTTCGACTGGTAATGAAACAGGAATAGTGATTTTGGCTTTATTAGCCGTTTTATAATCATTGTCTATAAAGTAGGTTGTACCCACATGTGGCTGTGCATCATTAGCTCCCGAACCGATAGTATCTTTCGGATTGACATAAGCGACATTCGTCTTTCGAAAATCGCCATTTTCCACCTTCTTTTGAAGATCATCCGGTAACAGATGTACAATACTTGGTGGATTATAAGCGACTGATGTCAGTCCGTTCCGCACCGCCACATATTCTGCCTCCGCTCCTCCTAGAGAATGGCCTGTGGTCGTTATTTCAGCAGAGGGATACTGTTTTTTTACGACATCATATAAATTTTGAGCCTGTGTAAATTGATTATTCTGGTACTTTTCCTCATATTGAAGAAATGCACTTTGCACTTGTGGTGGGAGTTTAGCCACCTCTGCCTTATTATTTTCATAATATTGATGGACTTCTTCCAACGTTTTCGCGCGTCCTCCGACGACATCGCTGATATCCGTTCCCCAGTCCATCGCCACGCTCCATTTGGGGCGATCTGGAGGTTCTGTACCCCTATAACCGATGATCACCTGATTGGTCTTCTCGTTAAGGAATACAGTCGCATCGAATCCAGAACCGTTCGTATCATGTAGCATAGCTCCTTCAGGCTCAACAATCTTCCAGTCAGGAAGAATTCTGCTTTTAGAATCTTTGGCAGTCAACTCTCGGTCATAAACTCTATCCGCAATGGTCCAGTATGTTTTATCGTTAATGTAGGTCAAGTTATTCCCACCTTGTCTATTGTGTAAATATATTATAGAGTTATGAAAAAGGTGATTACCAGAAAAGGAGAATTGTAACTTGAACAGAAAAATCCCACTGATTCTGGCACTTATTTTAATTGCTATGTATTTAGGAGGTTGTTCCAACTTGTCCGACAAAGAGAAACAAGAATTAGTAGACGTCGCCACTCCCATCGGCGTGGAGTTTATTAAAGAACACTATAGTGCCGATTTCATATTAAAGGATTATGCTGTGGATGATCCTGCTGTCCACTCCAGACTCTATCTGTATGGGTACATTAAAGGCCATGAAGACAACAAAATTACCATCTACTATAATTATAAAACCAAAGAAGTGATTGACGTCTCTGGACCAGATTGGTTTATCGACAGTGAAGTTCCCAAATACAAGACCCCTTCTTCCTGAGAAGGGATACTCATCGAGCATTTCACTTTCAACATATTTTAATCTATGTTAAAGTCTAATTTTTCCCAAATTAAGAAGTAGTATAATTATAGTGCATCCTATCTACGAGCGATATAGCCATGAGGAAAAATAAGTATAAAGTCATTGGATTCAGTATTGATGGTCATAGTACATAGCTTATGTGAAATAGGTCTTTGTAACTGTATGTTAGGGGAAAATTGCATAGATGAACACCATTTTTAATTTGTTGTACTAAAGAGTATGCAATGACAAATGTAGTTAATAAAATTCACCTTTACGACTACATAATAGTGCTAAAAGGGTATAGATCATCACACTCAAATAAGGCTCCTTAGGAGCCTTCAGGCTGTCGAGAAACCCCCTGTTTTTCTGCAGGGGGTTTAAAACTGTCTTAGTGGTCTAAAAACTAGGGTCCTCAGATCGTTTTAAATCGATTTTTGTTTTAAAAGATGCGTCTCCCCATATAAAAATAGAAGTGTCGAAAAGTCCTCTGGACTTTCTCGACACTCTGAAGGCTCCTTAGGAGCCTTATTTACTTGTTGCTAAACATATTTAATACTCTTCACTTAATGCTTAGTTACATGAATAAAAGGATATTCGCCTTTGCTTATTTTACGTTTCCATTCTTGAATCATATCTTCTTGGGTAGGCGGTTTCTCGTTTACGATTGCTCCTGTAGTTACTTTAGCCATACTTTTTATCCTCTCATGATGGATTTAGTTATTGCGTCTTTATCTTTTCTCCGGTCATTTTGATGTTACCGTCCATTTCTACCAGACTTGTTTTACATTTTAAACCGATGGCATCCTTCGCTGTGACTTGTATTGTGTTACCCGCATTGAATACTAAGTTGCCGTCAGCCTTAACACGGATGTCCTTTTTACTCCGCAGTTCGATTCCATGGTCATCCAGCAGTCGAATCACCACTTCATCATCATTCCCCGTGATTAAAATTTCATTTTTCTCAAATATAATAGCTTTGCGGTACTTAGTCATAAATATCTTCGTTGACGGGTCCTTAATAAAGTCACCGCCTTTGGATCTCTTGCGGATCGAGTGGGTTACAATGGCGTCTTTTTCTTTAGAGGTCGGAAAGTAGATATCTACAAAATCAAAAAGCTCCGGCATGCAGTACCACCCCGTATTTCCTTCCGATGTATAAAATGTAGCATGTGGAAAAGCACAGGTTTCCTTAACGTTCGGCTTGACCTTATCCATTTCATAAAAAAACACCTTCACATGATCCTCTTCAATTCCAATCACCTTCGACTTCAATGACATGCCCCGAATGTTCTCGTTTAGGATCAATTCCTGCTTCATTCCATCAGAGGTGGTTAGCACATATTCATGCCACAAGGCACTATGCCGTATAAACGCAACAGACTGCAAGACGTATAAAGACTTCCCTTTGAACTTAACCTCAGCCCCAATTTGCAGGAGGACATCTTTCGCCTCCGTCGTTTGCACTTTATAATATAAAAGATTGTCGTCTTTGCTTGCTCCTGGTTTGGTTTTTCTAGTCATCGAGTAGTTATACTGTTTCAGCTCACCTTTATGGACACCATCGGGTAATCCAAAATAAAACTGAGGGTTCTCTCCTATCGGATCGGGTATCAGCCCCCAACCGAGCCGAGACGCTATACGTTTCAGAAACGACCAGTCCGTCTCATCGAATTGCATCGTAAATTCCTGTAAAAGCTGATCCTTTAAGCGACTGGTACAATTGGCTTTAGGGTATGATTTGATTACATGTTCAAGCAAAGCCTGTAGCTTCATTTTTACATTTTGAAAGGATTGTCTATGAGGAACTTCATCCAGCTGGCTTGTATAGGATAGGGCTTCGACGACCAAATAGGCTACATTGGACACCAACTTGATTCTGAACTGTGTGACTAATCCTCTAAACAATACAATCTGTTTCTGATCATCATTCAGGTAAGAAACAACTAACTTAGCTCCTGCCTCCATATGATCCGTGTACTCTTCCATTTGAGTGCCGGTTAACACACCCGTCAAAAAGACTTTCACATGCTCATTCATTTTCTGTACAACTTTAATTTTCGGATTTTTAAGAGATAGAACAGTTCCGTTATACTTTATGATTGGATATCCCATGATTCTGCTCCTTTTGTCGGTTAGTTTACGTCCATCCGTTGTTTGCTTACGTATTGAATGACATCTTTAACGGTTTGATTATGTCCCTGATCGTTGATGGCCTGATCCAGTGCAGGGAGTGTGGTAAAGGTTTTATTTTTCTTCTGAAAGTAGATACCTGCTATAGGAAATTCATCAACTCTACCAGGTCCATGAATCCCGTTATCAACATTGGCAATGATGATAACATCCTTCAATCCATCCTTATTTACATCCTTGAAGGCCACCGCTTCTACGCCTCCGTAACGTGCGACCCACTCACCATTACCGTAGAACTCAGGGAATCGATATAAAATATGTCCTTGATCATCTAATAGAAAGAAAAAGAATTTACGAAGACCTTCCGGATATCCATATGTGGATACAAACCGTACTTTCCCAAAGCCTTGGAAAGTGGTTCGAAAAGACTGTGACTCTTCAACTTCATATTGATTGGTATCCAATCTCCCCCCGTTAACAACGGTAGCTGGCTGATCAACAACAGGACTTAGCTCACTCCATAGTTCTTTATTTTGCTTGATATTATCTGGAATTTGCGCAAGACGAACCTCATACTCTGCATGGTCCCCTACTGCATGAGCCACGGGTATACTCACTCCCAATGAATCACTTGTAAGATAACTAAACGCACCTAATTCTGAATCGTCAGTTGAACCTTTTAGTAGGTCTGCACTTGTTAACCATTGATTTAACTCATCTTGAGTAAAATTACCAAGTAAATCTTTTTGTTCTGGCTCTATAGCTGAGAATTTCCCGCTTTTTAAAAGCTCTAAAAAAGGTTTTTCGATCTTTACCAGATCACTTAATCTCAATCTTGAAGCCTGCTTCATATCCAAGCTGGTCGTATAAAAAATATGATTAGGATAGGCTGCACCCTTCACATAACGAACACCCGCATATTGAACACTCAAGAACCGTCCACTTTGCCGTTTAATTTCATAATCAATCGCTACATGAGCTTCAGTACCAGAATCGACATGTTTGTGTAATCCTTTTACCGCTTCGGTCTTAAGAATTTGGTTTAAAGATTTTTGCTTTGCAGTATCCTTAAGTTTTGTAATTTGAGGATATTTAATCACGATTCCATGTTCCGAATATTTCGCTTGAATGAGTTCGTAGCTTTGCTGTTCAATATGAGTATTTGAGCTGATGCTATGTTCAGAATCAATACGGACTTCCCCGCTTTTGGAGAACTCAATGATAATGTTCTGTTCAGAATCATCACTGTTTATTAAGAAACCATCGTCGTGGTCTAAAACTCCGATACTCATGCTATCATGTTGTCGACTCTCGAGAACAATAGGCTCATTCATATCCTTGTTCAGTTCCCACGTATCTGGGAGCTTCATCTTACCTACATTTATGCTTTTCTGCGTCCACTTTTGCCCAGACAACTCCCACAAAGCAACAAATACTGGGGCAGGATGATATAATGAAACATGTCCCCCTAACCACAACTGTATTCCGTGCTCTGAATCTCGAACCACAAAATCTGTAGTCACTTCTGGCCCGCCATCCTCAATCATCTGGGCGTGTACAAGCTGCTTCGTACTCCACCACTGAATAAATGTGTATTTATCTCCGATCGTACCTGTCAGCGTAGTAGGTGCTCTATAATTCACAACTCTAACGTTTAGCCGTCCACTTTTTAACTGGAACGATTTCGTTATCACAGTAAGTTTGTTATCAAACTTTTCTGCAAATTCTCCGTCCTTCATCCCTACACTTTCTGGTTCGTTTAACAACAAATTAAGATCCTGTGTGAAGTCCTGAAGCTTATTTTGTCTGACATCAGAATCCATATTTTCATCGTTGACTATTCGAAGTTTTTGAACTAATGCCTCCAACTTTTTCGAATAGGAAATCGTTTTAGCGTCACTCTGGAGAGAAAGCGTATGATTTGTTGCTGCTTTTGAAGAATCATTTCCCTTCGTACATCCGTTCAGTACTACCCAGGAAATTAGTAGTAACAGCACGTAACGCCTGTACTTCAAGTAACTCATGCTGGATATCACGCTCTCTACTATTTATCGTTCATCTCTATACTCATAATCTTCCACTTGCCTGATTGTTTTTCCAATGTAAATACAAGTCCTTGGTTTGATTCCTCTTCTTCTGAGCTACTCTTTACCAAAAACGCCCGCTGATTAGCCTCATTAGCAATCTCTTTTATATTCAGATCTAATCCCGTATAGTCCATAGCGGAAAAATCTATAATATCTTCAAAATTATTTTTTGGACTTGCTGACAAAGCAGTGAATTCCACCATTTCAGGCAAGTGTATCAAGAAGCGATTCATAAGATAATGATCTTCTAAATAATTTTGAATAATATCTTTAGGAACCGTGGGGTATGCAAATTTCTTATTTTTATTCTCATATAGTACTTTTGATTTTTCTGGTTCAGTCCTGTCGAATTTTTGATAAGTCATTATCGTATGTTGTTGAGTATCCTGAAAACGGTAGTAACTCACATCCTCAAAAACACCATCTTTATTAATGTCCTCCAGCTTCCTGCTCCCTTGCCCTGTTGCTTCTGGATAATTGTAATTCACGTTGTTAATTTGGTTATCGTCCAAAGCAAATATAGAAAATCCTTTTGCATCATCCACTTCGCTAGTGGAATATACCACGATAAATTTTTGTTCTGTTTGATCCAACTTCATGATCTTCACATCTTTATTAAGATGCACAACCATAACTGGGTCCTCCAATTTATCAATGATATGAAAATTGGCATCCTCCCGAATTACAAATATGCTGTCAAAGTTATCTTTTTTCAGCCCAAAAGCAAGCACGTATTCCGGCTTTCCATCACGATCCAAATCTTCTTTTAATATTTTTTGAAGATGCTCATCCTTGGGTTGAATTTTCTTTATAAACTGATCCAATGTGTCCGAATCTGTAGCGCGAGCACTACTTCTTTTATTTATTGGAGTAACAATATTGCTATTTCGATCTTGTTCTTGAGCAGCAGGCTCTGGTTCAGTCACAGCTTTTTGCTCTATCACTTGAGTGCTAGGTTTGTTGGGCTCAACTACCTGTTGCTTCTCGTTCGTGTGTTTTTCCAAACATCCATTCAATAGCAGGCCAATTAACACTATTAAAAATAGTATTCTATTTTGTTTTATAAAGTTGATTTCAAAAAACTCCCTTTTCACACTACTTATTGCACGTTTATCCGTTGTTTGCTTACGTATTGAATGACATTTTGAAGCGTTCGATTGTGGCCTGATTGATTGATATTCTTATCCAATTCAGGCAAGGTAGTGTACGTATTGTCCTTTTTCTGAAAGTAAATCCCCGCGACAGGGAGCGTTTCTACCCCGTACGCATTTACCCCTGTGATATAATCCGCAATTATGACAATATCCGTACGCCCGTCCTGATTTAAGTCCTTAAAGCTTACTGCTTTGATCCTGTCAATCATCCTACCACTGTTACCATAAAATTCGGGGAATTCGTATAAAATCTTGTTATCCACATACTTTTGGCTGTTAACTTCCAAAAAAAACTTTGCTTGTATCAGATCATTCTTCTCCTCATCTTTTAATGTAGATACAAACCTTACTTTTCCCCATCCATTGAGAGTAGTGGTAAAAGACTGTCCTTCTTGAATAGTATATGGTTCCAGATCAGGGTCGGGCTGAGCATCTTCTTCTACATAATCTGTGCTATGTTGCTGTCTTATGGATTTCTCCATGTTATATTCAATGAAAATATTGTCTACTTTTTCAGTTTTAGTATCCCACCGAATCCTCAAATGCAGGCCGTTTTCGGAGTAGAGTAGACTCCCATTTGTTATGATACTGGGCTGGCCATAGAGTTGTAGTACTTTGCCAAGTGTATCACCGATCTTCAATCCTCTTTTTGTTTTAAACTTGGGACTTTCCAAGCTCACAGCCACTAGATAGCTTTCACCATCCACCAGATCCTCACCTTCAAGCTCAATCTTAGATAAAACTACAAATCTTATTTCTGGCTCCTCATAGTTAGGATAGGACAGACTCCATCTTCTATAAGTTCCATTTCCGCTATTATATCCCCTATTGTTAGCCTCAAATCCCTCACCATAACCCCATTTCTGGATGAGTTCTTTAATATCCGTATTCTTATCAATCTTGTGTAATTGATATGAAATTTCAAAGTCCTCTTCCTGAAGGGGCTTCGGACCAACAGGTGCAATATTCTTGGCTTTTACGATTTCTTGACCTTTATAGCTCCCTGTGCTCTCTTGCTTGACTTTGACTGGGGCTGTTTTTTCATTGTTATAAGTACTGGTATCTGAAGGACTACATGCGGTTACTCCCAAAATCAATACAAGCATCATAATGAAATAACCGTAACTTTGCTTGTACATTACTTTTCCTCATTTCAAAATTTAATTTTCCCTTTGTTCATACAAAGACGCTACTTGGTGTAATTTCTGGCTCAGCACATCTTTCGCATAGGTCTTTTGAAAGTGTTCTAGTGCTTCCAGTCTATTCATAATCCCACCTCTGAACCTATTATATAGAATATTTACATGATATTACTGATTCTATCCTCCTATTTAATTACACTTTTTTCATATGATGAGATTGCAAACGAATGTATAAAAAACCAAAAAAATCATTAAATGATTTCATAAATGTGTATTCGTACCTCAATACCTCTCAAAAAAACCTCCTCATGAGACCTATTCCATAAAGGTTTGCGCAAGCGAATAGGTCAATCGAAGTGGAAAGCTCGGTCTACCATGAAATAATCATGTATAATACATGGTAGACTCCAACAACACATTCAGAGAATCAGAAATTGGATATACACAAACTGTTATAGTTTTGGATAACTACCACTTTGCATCAGGATTGGAGACACATGATTACTTCTTCTACAGGTTTTTATAATAGTATTCAAGAGGCTACTACGCATGTCATTGATGTACTTAGCGGTATTCTGCGTGTAAATACGATTTTTATCGCCACCAATGACGGGATTACGAACGTAATTGTAGATTCATTTAACCGGGAAGAAGTACTGGTTCAGGAAGGGAATGTGCTTCCTTTTGAGCTTAGCTATTGTAGTCTAGTCTTGAATGCCTCTGCGGATCACCTCACCATTCCAGATACGTCCATTCACCCGCACACATGCGATTTGGATGTGACTAAAAATATCGGAAATCACTCGTTTACCGGAATTCCCATTCGTATGAAAAACGGCCAGGCTTACGGCACCATTTGTATCCTGGACGCGCCATCGGCGCAATTAACAGAAACAGAGCTGAAAGCACTCCATGCCATGGCTGTATTTCTGGGTTATGTGGTAGAGCTGGAGAAGGACAAGATACAGGCTGAAATTTCCTCCATGAACAAGCTGGATCTGATATCGTCCCTGAGTAATAAAATCCGGTTCTCGCTAACGGAAATATGGGGAGCTACCGATCTGATGCTGACGACGGAGCTAACAGAGGAACAACAGCAATATATGGGTATTATGGAGTCGAGCAGCCGCTCGCTTATGACGCTACTGAATAATGTTCTGGATTACAGCAATATTGAATCCGGACAGATAGATGATATTGAGGACCCGTTTGATTTGAAAACTATGATGGAAAATATATTAAGCCTTTACGCGGAACAAGCCGAGCAACGGAGTCTGGAGTTGCTACTGGACTGGAATCTCGCCAATTCACCTATTTTCATCGGGGATGAGGCCAAGATCCGGCGAATGCTGATCAATTTGGTAGACAATGCGGTGAAGTTTACAAATGCAGGGACAGTCACTCTCTCTGCTGCCACCCGATCAGCCGCAGATGCACCTGAGATTGGACTGGAATTAACAGTTAAGGATACCGGAATGGGAATATCACCGAATAAGCTTAAGTTGTGGCTTGAGCATTACCGTACTTCCTCCCCATCATATGATAATTCCGGCTTGGGCTGGCAGATCACCAAACATCTGTTAGACCGTATGGGCGGCAAGATGACAGCGGTCAGCGAACCCGGTAGCGGGACTGAGATTACGCTCCATCTCACATTGAAAAAATATCAGGAATTAGCTTAAAGCAGAGGCTGGATTTTGCTCATATATGGCCTAAAAGGGAAACAAAAACCCGTGACGGATATCGTCAAGGGTTTTCATGTTGTTGAAGGTTGCTAATAGGTAGTAATGTCACTCTAAGCTTACGTATATGTGCAGGGCTGAGCCTAATAACGCTTGGGAGCAGCCAGCTTGGCCAAATCCGACATGTACGTAAAAAAGGCTTCAGGGTCTGTGTCATATACCAGATTGACAGGGCGGCCTTCCGCCTGTTCCACGGTTCTGCCCTGACTCGGGCCGTCTGCGATGACGCTGCAATGTACTGTCTTTTTCTTTACAATATCCGGACGTCCCACTGATGCGGTGGTCAGCACATCCCACAGGTAGTAGGTCGAGTTCGTCTCGCTATAGACAAGCGGCGGACACCCTGCGTAGCAGTTGCCCAGGAAATCCACGCCCTCATAGCGGCGCTCGGCAGCCCAACGTTTGCGTACGGCTGGCGTTAATGGTACTTTGCTCGTGCTTTCCAGCGCTACCAGATCAATGGTAATGCCGCTTTGCCATACCCGATATGCCGCTTCGGGGTCCCAGAACACATTCCATTCTGCTGTGCCATCATGCTCAGGCTCCTCTACATTACCTTTTTCAAAGGTGCCGCCCATCCATACCAGCTTGTCGATTTTCTCTTCAATATCCGGTGCCTCATCCAGCGCGCGTGCCAGATCGGTCAGTGGTCCAGTGAACAGGAGCAGTGTTTTGCCTTCGGCTCCACGTACCTTTTCGATCAGATGCTGATGAGCCGGCAGAGCGGAAAGCGGCGCTTCCATTTGTCCCGATTCATTCAGTACAGGTAATGCATCTACATAGAAAGAATGTAAACGCCAAGCAGCAGGAAATGGATTTTTACCGCGTGAATTAGACTTCGCGACTTCCACAGATCCTTTATTTTTACCAAAACGATCAATAATTTTACGGCTGGCATCCGTCGCAGGCTCCAGGTAACCATCTGCTGGAATAACTGATACTCCCGTCAAATGAACTTGCTCCATCTGGAGCAGCATAAACAGGGATACCAGATCATCCACTCCACCATCATGATTAAAATAAACGTTTGTCTGACTCATCTGTCTCTTCCTTCCTTTATCCCCGCGTAACAGGCATGTTCTCATCGGCAATCATCTTTCATTATGACTGATCGCTTCACGGGAGTAAATGTGCTATACTACTTTACATCAAGAAAAAAGCCCTATATTTACCATTAATGTATAATTCAATTTTTATGCAATTGCTTTTATACTCTTACGAGCAGCAGGGAAGTAGGTGCAGCCTATGGTATCCAATCTGAATGCATCCGGGGATGGTTTGCTTGCCATCATTGAAGAATTGCGCAGAGAGCTTATTACAAAGGCACAACATACCGCCTTTACCGACCCTTCCATAGTAGAGCTGAGTCAACGTCTGGATCATTATGTAGTCCTTGCCCAGCAAAGAAAGAAGAGAAACTAATGCCCCCTTGGTCCCCACCATACAATCCTTCCCCTCTCGGGTCAGTTCAACATATAAAGCCCCCATTTCCCTGTCCGGTCCCGGTCCTGATCCTCAGGTTCTGCTGCTGGAGCAGGGATTTTTTTGTTTACTTCGTGCTTTTTACTCTTCCACCTTGGCTCCATAGGATCGGGCCACGGCTACCGCCTGCTGGATGTCGAGCCTGGCTCCGGTGATATTCAAATCTTTGAAATTCACGCCATCCATCTTCGCACCACGCAGATCCGTTCCTTGAAGCTGCGCCCGGTGCAGCCTTACCCGGGTAAGATCCGCTTCCCGCAAATCTGTCTTTTCCAGATTACATTCGGATAAGTCAGCTTCCTTGAATCGTATTTTTCGCAAATCCTGTTTTCTTAAATCTGCATGACGCAAGTTCGTATAAGACCAATCTCCGCCTGTAATCGTGATACCATCCATATTCGCCCCTGCGAAATCTGAGCCTACCAGCTTGCAATTATCAAACCGGGCCACAAACAGATTTGCGCTGGTAAACAGGCAATTGGTAAAAGCAGACTCCTTGTAATGTGATGCATTCAGCGTGGCCCCCGTAAAATCACAATCTACAAAAGTACAGTCTTCAACAAGAGATTCATTCATCTCCACACCCCGAAAGCGACAGCGGATAAACTCACAATTTCTCCACCCACCTTCCCGGGCATCCATCGAACCAAAATCACGGGCTTCATAGACCTCATCTGTATAAAAAAACATGTTCTCCCCCTGTCCCTTATCCCTAAAATCAGGAACTCAGCTTTTCGGCAAGGAATGCTCAAAACCGCTTTTCATTTTCCCCAGCAAACCCTTCATCATCTTATGATCCTGTGCCGTAAACTCAGACATACACGATCGGATCAGCTTCGTGTAATAAGGGACTATCTTGCTTAACAGTTCTCCTCCTGCCTCCTTTAATCCCACAGTCACCATCCGTCCGTCACTCTCGTGAGCCACACGTTCAATCATGCCTTCTCGCTCTAACCCGTCGATCAGCCCGGTCATGGTTCCACGCGTGACATCGGCTTTTTCCGCCAACTCTGATGGTGTCATGCGATGCGGCGCATGGCAATGCAACAGGCTAAGGACGATGATCCGGCCCTGAGAAGCCCCCAACTTGGTTAGATCCGTATCCATTTCTCTGAAAATACCGTTAGCCAAGCGCGCAAATGTCACAAAAGTCTCTATATTATCCACTTCGGCATCCTCATGTCCAAAGCTACGCAGCACCCCGCGTATGGAGTCATTATGAAAATTAAAATTCATAGTCTATCCATTCCTTCCTTAATCCCGCTTGTTCCGTCAAACGGTAGCTTCTCCATTCTTCTGGTAGCAAAGAAGCATACGGTTCCTTGGCAAAACGATCATCTACCAGGACCAGCAATCCTTCGTCGTGCTCTGTGCGAATGAGTCTGCCACCTGCCTGAAGAACCTTGTTCATCCCCGGATATACATACGCATAGTTGAAGCCATTCCGTCCCTGCTCCGAAAAATAATCCCGCAGCACATCCCGCTCTGCTCCAATTTGCGGCAAGCCAACGCCGACGACCACTACCCCATTTAAGCGATCACCCGGCAGATCAACTCCTTCGGCAAACACGCCCCCCAGTACGGCAAAGCCGAGCAGGGTACGCTCTTGCCCCGGCTGAAAAGCCTCCAGAAAGTGATCCCGCTCCGGTTCGGTCATGCCTGGACTTTGTACCAGCGTATCCGCAGACACGCCCCGGGCCATAAATTCCTCATATACCTCTCGCAGATACGGATAGGAAGGGAAAAACACGAGCATATTCCCTTTACGCTCCTCAGCCAATCCCGCCAGCATATCTGCAATCGCCCCCTTCGAGCGCTCACGATCCCGATAACGAATAGAGAGCGGCAGCAGGCGTACATCCCATTGCTCCTGATGAAAAGGGGAAGGAACCTGCAACGTGTAATCTTCTTCCCTTGCTCCCAGCATGTCCCGGTAATACGCAAGCGGCGTCAACGTCGCAGAAAAATAAATCGCCGAGCGATAGCCCTTCACAGCCTGACCCAGCAAATGCGAAGGATCCAGGCAGAACAGCTTGACCCGCACTTCACTGCGTCCCGCCTCGATATAGGTAACGTAGCGTTCATCGTACAAAGCTGCAATCCGCAGCATATTTTGAGCGGCAAAATACGTATCCAACAGCAATGTATAGGCCGCTCCTGAGCTGCTCGTACTACCGGCGCCAGTTAACAGCTCACGTTCGGCTGCCTCTACAAAAGGTGCCAGCAGTTCCAGCACCTCATGCGGCGTCTCCGTATTCACTGCTTTTCCCGTATCCGCGTACAGCTTGCGCAACGCAATCATATGCGCGTTAACTGCACTAGCCGTCTCGGCAATCTCCGGGCTTAGCAGCTTGAACTCTTTTTTTAATTCCAAAAAAGACGATTTCAACATTTCCGCCGAAAACATATCTCGGCCGCGTTCCACCAGATTATGCGCTTCATCCACCAGCACAACACCTTTTCGCTTGTGCTCCTCCAGGAGTCTTTTCAAGGAAATACGCGGATCAAAAACATAATTATAGTCACTGATTATACCATCCGAGGCATACGCCACATCCAGCGAAAATTCAAAGGGACATACCCTGTGCTTGCGCGCATAATACTCGATCACCGCTCGGGTCATCAACGTCTCGTTCGCCAAAATATCGGACACCGCACCGTTGATCCGGTCGTAATATCCCTCGCACATGCTGCATGATCCGGCATCGCAATCATTTTCATCCTTGAAGCAGATTTTATCCTTCGCCGTCAAGGTTACTACATGCATATGCAGCCCTTGGGCCTGCATCTTGGCATACGCTTCTTCTGCTGCTGCGCGGGTCGTGGTGCGTGCAGTCACATAATACACACGGCTAGCCAGCCCTTCACCGATGGCCTTGATCGCAGGAAAAAGGGTGGATACCGTTTTACCGATACCCGTAGGCGCTTTCGCAAACAGATTGACGCCTTCTGCAATTGTCTTGTATACCGAACCCGCCAGAGGCCGCTGGCCTGAACGATATGTGTCAAAGGGAAAGGCCAGTGTTGCAATACTGGCATCCCGTTTCTCCGCATGCGCTCTTAACAGGAAAGCATACGGCGCATAACCCTCGACCATCCTCAGCGCAAAGGTCTCCAGCTCGGCAAAGGATAACTCCCGTCTGAACCGCCGAATTTCTCCACTGTGTGCCTGTACATAAGTAAGCTGGGCCTGCATGGAATTGCGTTGCTCTTCGCGGGCAATCATATAGGCGTACAGAAACGCTTGCGCCCAATGCACAGGTTGACCATCCCCCGGAATATCTTCGAGAGGAATGGAAATCGACTTGATTTCATCAACCGTCCATATGCCGTCCAGCTCAATCAGTCCATCACAGCGGCCCTCCACGATAAATAGAGCACCCTCATATGGAATTTCTGCACGCAGATGCACCTCTTTGCGGTCATGCTCCTTATAGCTTTTTTGGATAAGCTGGTGCACGCGTGTTCCTTCCAGCATGCTGCTGTTCGAGCGGAAACCACCGTGAATGCTGCCGCTCCGATGCACATATTCCACAAGGGGACGCACCGATATGTAAATGGGTTCCTTCATACGATCACCCGTTCCAGTCATTAGTCCTTTCACTGTATCATGTAGACAGACGAAACGTAAGAGGCATAAGGATTGTTTGTCATCTAACTGGTATTCACTCATGACCTCTTTTTTCCGAAATATAGAAATAGGGCTTTTAGCTTTCACTTCTTAACGATACTACAACTCACATTACAATCATAAGGGATAGGGATATGTTAAAAGAGCTAATCGACAATTTTGCGTTATTAACGAGTTTCTTATTCTTTGGGAACTTATTTTTCCGAAAATACGAGCGTTATATGGAAAAGCATGTATGGCTCTATCGGATGCTAAACGGTTTGATGCTGGGGATGTTCGGTATTCTGTTGATGATGACAGGTGTATGGGTCCGTGGAGATATTATGGTCGACCTGCGCCAACTGGCCATCATCATTTCCGTTTATATAGGAGGGGCTGTATCCGGCTTATTGACTACTCTCATTATAAGCCTTTATCGTATTTTCATCACCGGTGGCCTGACAGATGTCTCTCTGATCGCTACCATTAATGCCATACTAACGCTGAGCATTACACTTCCATTGGTTCGAAAAAAAAGTTTGCCCCTCGGCAAATGGATGTCAGCCGTACTAGGAACCGCTACAGTGTCGGTTTCATCGGTTTTTTTCCTGGTTGAGCATCCTCATCCTCAGGCTATCATCTTTTTTGCCATCGTTCTGATACTCGGCGGCTTGTTCACCTACTTCATGATACACCACATCAAAAAAACAGAACGGGCTGTTCAACTGCTTGAAGAGGCTGCCAACCGGGACCATCTGACCGGATTATACAGCCCGCGTGCTTTTGACGCCATGTTCGAAGAATCCTTTCACTCTTCCAGAACCACCAAACAACCCTTTGGAGTCGTGCTGCTTGATATTGATTACTTTAAAAATATTAACGATACGTACGGTCATTTAAACGGGGATACCGTATTAAGTCAATTGGGCGCTCTCTTAACCCGTGAGTCTACGGTCAGAGCTTACCCCTCTCGCAAGGGTGGAGAGGAATTTGCCATTTTGATTGGAAATTGCAATAGCCAAAAGGCAGCAACCTTTGCCGAAAAAATCCGTCAAACCGTGGAACATTATCCATTTCGGCTTAACGACGGTTCAAACATTTCTTTAACCGTATCCATCGGGGCAGGCAGCTTCCCCGACATTGCACTGGAGAATTTATTGGAGAAAGTAGATGCGGCTCTTTATGAAGCTAAACATTCAGGACGTAATCGGGTAGAAATAGCAAAACGATAATTATAAGTCGCTAAATGTCAGGAAAGCTGGATTATTGTTAATAAAAAGTGGTAAAATGGAAATAAGAATCGTATTAGAAAACCTTCTGCCGCTAGAGGAGACATGCCTTACAATCTACATGGGGGGTGGGCTTTTTGAACCTCGAACAATTGGAAAAACTCATGGAAAAAGAACGCCGCGAACTAAATCGTATGGCAACCTTACATGGATTAAGGGATGAACGTGTATTGGACAAATCCTCTCGGCTTGACCGAATTATGGACAAGTACCTCCACACCAAGCGTGCGGTAAATGGTAGCAATCAGGCACATTCATAGAAGAAAGCTACACCGCTGCCCGTAAGGGCAGCTTTTTTGTACATAGCGTCGTATCCCACTCCCATACCTGTACACGTTAACTTTCCGGTAGGACACTACTTTCTTCCGTACTGCGTCCGCAGTAGTTCCTGCGTAAACGTAATCCATTCTCTGGCGGCAAAGGACAGATACCGATCCTTTCGCCAGATCATCCCTAGATGCCAGGGAATGACGGGATCAACGAGTGGAATAACACGCAATCGTTCGGAATCAAGGTCACGGCAAATCGCTTCCGGCAGCAGCGCTATCCCCAAGTTCGCAGCAACCATTTCGCTGATCAGATCCCATTGTGAGCTTTCATAGACGACTCGCGGCTGGAAGCCAGCCCGGACACACTCTGCAATAATACGGTCATGCAATGTGAAATCCTCGCGGAACAGCACAAACGATTCCTCCGCCAGCGCTGCCAGTGGTACCTCTGTACGCTCTGCCAGTACATGCGTAGGGTGAACCAGCAAATTCAGCTTTTCCTCCACGAACAGAAACGTCTCGAATATGTCCCCACTCGGCGGCAACACAATTACGCCGATATCCAATGCACCCGCGCCTACGTCCTGCTCTACTTTTTTCGCCCCATCCTCAAATAGCTGAATGGTCACATCGGGATATGCCTTGTGAAATTCCCCAATGACACGCGGAAAAAAGCTCGATCCGACCATGGGAGGCAGACCGATACGGATGTGCCCTTTTTTCAGGTTCATCAAATCACTCAGCTCGGAGGACAAGCTCTGGAAGGACTTCACAATCGCTTGTGCCTGAAGCTCAATCACCTTGCCCGCGTCCGTCAGCTCGATTCTTTTACCGACCCGGTCAAACAAAGCGACACCCAATTCATCCTCCAGACTTTTAATCGTTTTGCTGATCGTCGGCTGTGTAATAAACAGGCTCTGGGCCGCCTTCGTAAAGCTGCGCAAGCGCGCGACCTCCAAAAAATACTGCAAATGTCGGATATCCATCCTATCACCTTCTTCCATAGACAAACGGAATACATCGTATTCTTTATATGCATTTTACTCATGAAAGCTTGTGATGTAAAATTTCATTACAGTTTGAAAATAAAGAAATTCATGATAGGAGCCATTATATATGAAAAGCTTCATACGCGGTGTCCTCCAGATCGCCGTCCTGATGGCCTTTTCGCTCATCCTGAACGCGATGGTCTCCTGGCTCCACCTGCCTGTACCTGGTAGCATTATCGGCATGCTGATTCTCTTTATTCTGCTGCAAACGGGCGTGATCCGCCTAAGCTGGATTGAGATCGGCGCAAACTGGCTGCTGGCCGAGCTGCTATTATTCTTTATTCCCTCCGCTGTCGGCGTTATGAATTATTGGCCGATGCTGGAGCACGATGGAATGAGCATTATGCTGGTCGTACTGCTCGGTACCTTTCTCGTGATGGCCTGCACGGGCATGATCGCCAGTCTGCTCGGCAAACGAAAGGAGCACAAATCATCATGACCGGTCTTCTATGTATTGTATTGACGCTCGCTATTTACTGGATGGCCAAACGCATGTACCGTACACTGCCCAAGGTGTATATGTCTCCACTACTCATTACACCGATCATTATTATTTTAATTTTAACGCTTTCGGGTGTAAATTACCGTTCCTATAACTCGGGTGCCCATTTGCTCTCCATGCTGCTCCAACCAGCCACGATTGCATTTGCCGTCCCTTTATACCGATATTTCCCTGTGCTGAAAAAACATGCGGCCCAAATCGTACTTAGCGTGCTGTCCGGTTCAGTCGTAGCCGTAGTATCCTCCATGGTACTCGCCAAATGGATGCATCTGGATTCCTCGCTGATGAGCAGCCTGATTCCTCGCTCCATTACGACACCGATTGCCATGAATGTTTCACAAACCATTGGCGGTAATCCGACAGTCACGGCTGTGTTCGTTATTTTGACCGGATTGAGCGGCCTCATCATCGGTCCGATGATCGTTAAGCTGTTCCGTATCGAAAATGAAGTTTCGCGCGGTGTACTGCTCGGTACTGGGGCTCATGGTACGGGTACTTCCAAAGCGTTCGAGTTCAGTTCGCTGACGGGCACTATTTCCAGCATCTCTATGGTGCTCGCCGCTCTCTTTACCTTGGCGGCTGCGCCGTTCCTGTTCCACTTGATGCTGTGAGTTCTTCATATACAAAACAAAGAACCTCCGTTCCACTAGCTGTAGTGGGACGGGGGTTCTTCGCCTATTCGGGAGCAAGGCCCCCTCATCTTTCATGCAATCAAATCACTTTAACAGCGCCGGATTTCTCATCTGCCTCAACAGGTGTCACAGCTTCACGTAAATAAGCGTCCAGCTCTACCGCATATTGGCGCTCTTGCGCGGCGCTCCAGCCTGCTTGCTCAGACATTAGCGCAATGACGGGCTGCTTCCAGTGCTTCACCCCGTCAATTTGAAAGAACAACGCCCCGATTCGGCGTATGAAAAAATCAGACGGTGTCACCGTCATTTCCTGCTCCATGGCATACAGGAGCGGGACACGCACTTCCACGGGGAGCGCGGCTTCCGTCTCGCTGGCCTCCTTCATGCTGCGTGCCGCTATGGCAAACAGCCGCTCCGCATTGGATCCGTATCGGGTAACCCACGCTCTAGCGGTTTCTGGCGGCAACCCGAGCGCAGCACCCGCTACCGCTTGCCCGCTCACGAAGGCTTCCCAACCGGCGGAGCCGCCTACGTTGCCGCCCGAGATCGGGATATGCCTGGTGCGGCATGCGCGGAAGCTCTGCCCATGCAAGCGGCCCAGCTCCCGTACCGCGCGGTCTACAACCAGCTCGGACATTTTCCGGTAGCCTGTCAGCTTGCCGCCCGCAATCGTGATCAGGCCCGAGCGGGATTCCCAAATTTCATCCTTGCGTGAAATTTCCGAAGGGCTTTTGCCGTCCTCATAAATGAGCGGCCGCACACCTGCCCAGCTCGATTCCACATCCTTGACGGACAGCTTCACCTCAGGGAACATGCCGTTGATCGCTTGAAGTACATAGGTCCGGTCTTCGGCGGTCATTCGGGGATGAGCTGTATCCCCTTCATATACCGTGTCGGTCGTACCTGCGTACGTTTTCCCGTCACGGGGAATGGCGAATACCATCCGTCCATCCGGTGTATCAAAATAAACGGCCTGTCTGAGAGGGAATCGCTTGGCATCGAACACCAGATGGACACCTTTGGTCAGGCGAAGCACCTTGCCTTCTTTGGAACGATCCATCTCCCGCAGCGTATCCACCCACGGTCCGGCGGCGTTAATAACCAGCGAAGCCCGGATTTCATGAGACTGCCCCGTTACCCGATCCGTCACGCTTGCGCCGCTGATTCGTCCGTCATCATACAGCAGCTTGTCGGCCTTGGCGTAGTTTACAGCCAAAGCCCCTCGCGCCACGGCCTCCTTCATGACCTCAATCGTCAGACGAGCATCGTCCGTACGGTACTCCACATAGCTGCCGCTTCCCTTCAGTCCTTCCCGCTTCAGCAAAGGCTCCCGCTCCAGCGTGGCCCGAATATTCAGCATCCGGCGGCGTTCGCTATGCTTAACCCCGGCGAGAAAATCATACACCAGCAGTCCGACAGAAGTGGTAAACGCGTTGAACGTGCCCCCCTTGTGAAATGGAAGCAGCATACGTTCCGGCGTGGTCACATGCGGGCCGTTTTCGAATACAATCGCTCGCTCCTTCCCAACCTCGGCTACCATTTTAACCTCAAATTGCTTCAAATATCGAAGACCGCCATGCACCAGCTTGGTAGAGCGACTGGACGTGCCTGCCGCAAAATCCTGCATCTCGACCAGCGCCGTCTTCAAGCCGCGATCCGCGGCATCCAGTGCAATTCCGGCTCCTGTAATGCCGCCGCCAATAATTAAAATATCAAAATGCTCTCTCTCCATACGTTCCAAAACAGCCGTTCTCTCCTGCGCAGCAAATCCCTGTTCTCCCATCATCTATCCCTCCAGCTTTGTATATATTCACGATGCGATCTGCCAACCCAGTCATCAAAAGATACAAAAAAAAAACCACGAACATCGCTGCGGCGTATGCCGAGCGGTTCATGGTCTCTCCAAATCTCCTGACGAGTATTAACTTATCCATATCGTAGCACACACCGTACACGATGAAAAGGGAAATCTGCCTGCTTGTATTTTATTGTAAAGCGTGCTATTTGAACGCCATCGCGGCATGAACTGCTTTTTTCCAGCCGCCATAAAGTTCAGTCCGTATATCCCCGAGCCTCGTCCAAGCTACTCCAAAAGCCAACTGCCAGCCGAGCCAAATACGCAGCCCCGAGTGCTGTTGTTTCATTCACAGCAGGTCGCTCTACAGGCGTATCCAGAATATCGCTCACGCTTTTTATGCTTATCAAGACTTATTTTAAATAAACTGATCACATAATGAAACAGCGGCGAGCTAAGACAAGAGAATAAAGTCTTAGACTGCCGCTGCTTGTATTGAACTAACGTTTCCCGTTAGCGAAATGACCTGACTTTCTATCGTCCTCAAAGAGATCCCTGCAATAAATCTTCTAACAGCTCATTAGTTCCTGTGTTTTCGATTGGCGTATATATCCCCATCACGAACTCACCGCTTTCAGAGACTGTAAAAGTATTGTAACGAAATGTCAATAGTCCTGCTTGAGGATGATGTATCACTTTTTCCCCTTCCGAGTTTCTGGAAACATCATGTCGTCCCCACCACTCTCTAAACTCCTCGCTCCTGTCACTTAACATGTTAACTAAATCCTGATACCACGAATCATTCATGTGCAAGGCGTATCGGCTTCTGAAATGGGCCAACAGCATGGTGGCGACGTTTTCCCAATTAACTATGCGAGCTTTGTTATCCTTCATCATAAAGATGCGCCAAAGAATATTTCTTTCAATTTCTGCTATTTGGTTAAAGTCTCCACACAATATACTTGTCATTTTGTTCCAAGCAAAAAGGTTCCATCGCCTGTCGATGACAAAGGCAGGGTATGTTCCCAGCTTGTCGAGAACCTGTTGAAGGGCAGGAGAAATGGATTCATCTTCTGTTACGTTTGGAAGTACAGAATGGTTAGCCAATACGAATAGATGGTTGCGTTCGTCGTTACTGAGTCGAAGTGTTCGCGCCAAACTCTCCAGTACTTGTTCCGACACTTGAATATCCCGCCCCTGCTCCAGTGCGGTGTACCATGGTAAGGAAATGCCTGATAGACTTGCCACTTCTTCTCGCCTCAGACCAGGCGTACGACGACGTGAGGTCTCAACCCGAAATCCCACATCATGCGGGGATAGACGTGTGCGGCGGGTCCGAAGAAAATCAGCTAGTTCTCTTCGTCTTCTTTCAGAATTCATAACAATGATACACCTCTATATCCTAATAGAATTTATAACAGTATCCGTACGATTAGCATTCAGAACAGTACTACAAATACAGACCTATTTGGGCATTTACAAAACTGATTATAATCGATTTGTCGCCTACAGTGTAGGAGGAATCGGCAGTCAAGGCTGAATAGGTTGTACTTCCGTTCCATAACAAATAATCGAAGAAGAGGGGATTTATAGTGAAACCAGAACAGAACGATCGTAGCAATACTTTGAGAGGCCAACGCATTATTCTCTTCGGAGGAACTTCTGGAGTTGGATTTGCGACAGCAGAAGCCGCTGCACGGGAGGGAGCGTCCGTAGTCGTAGTATCCAGTCGAAAAGAGAAGGTTCACAATGCGATCTTGCGCCTCCCCCAAGGTTCGGAAGGACATGTGGTTGATCTATCTAGCGAGGAGCAGGTTCGAACATTTTTTAGCCAAATTGGTGAATTAGACCACTTGGTTTTCTCGGCAGGCGATTCATTACTAATCAAAAATCTCAGCTCAATTGATGTGGAGACTGCACGGCGATCCTTTAACCTGCGGTACTGGGGAGCGTTTATGGCCGCAAAATACGGAAGTGAGAACATCAGACAGAACGGTTCCATCATTTTAACTTCTGGCATTGCCGGAGTCCGACCTCAGAAGGGTTTGACGGTCGCAGCCAGCGTATGTAGTGCTGTTGAATCTCTAGCCAGGGCGCTGGCTGTCGAACTCAGTCCGCTTCGTGTCAACACCGTTAGTTTAGGGCTAATACGTACTGAGATGTGGGATAGTATTCCTGAGGAAGACCTAAACGCGATGTATGAAACTGCCGGAAAAGACCTCCCGGCTGGCCGAGCGGGAGAACCCGAAGACGTGGCTGAGGCTTATCTTTATTTAATGCGTGGAAAATATTCCACCGGACAGACCATTGTCGTGGATGGAGGTTCTACACTGGTGTGATTTAATTGTACAAGAAGTGTAATATGCCTTTACTTTACGCTCCAATGAATTTCACATCGAGTCACTACAGACTCAATCATGGAGTTGCCTCCAACAACAAGGGTACTCTTAATGTTAGCATGCTTTAACCCATTACCATTCAGCAATGAAAAGACTGTACGAGGTCACCAGAGCATGATCATGTTCCTAGGTGGCCTCCCACCAAATAGCTTCTTTATATAGGGAACTGCTTAAGTCCTTGATCTAAATCCTGAAGAGTCAGAATTCTGCTGATTGAATTCTCGTGGTAGGACTAAACAAATATCTCACAGGAATATCCAGGATACAAAATGAGTGTTTTTTTGAATTTATGCAAAAATAAATATGATCAAATCTAATCTATTGCCTATAATGCTCAAAAAGCTGTTTATTGGATGTTGTAACTGCTGTAGCTCCCGCGGCGAGAGCCGCTTCCACATCCTCCGGGGTACGAATCAGTCCTCCCGCCAAGATAGGAATCCCCGTGCGTTCACTGACCTCTGTAATCATGGGCGGAACAACGCCGGGCAGTACCTCGATGTAATCGGGTCGCGTTTTTTCCAGCAACGCGTAGCTTTTTTCCAGCGCAATCGTATCTAGCATAAATACCCGTTGCACAGCGAGAATACCTTTCTTTTTGGCGGTCGCAATCACACCGGATCGAGTCGAGATAATACCGAACGGCTTAATCTCCTGACACAAATATTCAGCGGCATATTCATCATTCTTCAAGCCCTGTACCAGATCGGCATGCAAAAGCATCTGCTTGTTGCGACTCCTAGCTAACTGGTACAGGTTGCGTAGCTGCGCTACATGCGTATCCAGAAAAACCGCGTACTCATAGGAGCTGTCCAAAATGCCCTCCAACTGCTTCATGTGCTTGGCAGCAGGCAAAATGCGTTGTCCCTGAAATGGCATGGATATCCCCCTTAAATCCCTAGGCTAAAATGTCGGTCAAATCTTTCAAATTTTATATTATCACTCTGTTCAACGAACGTGAAGCGGTACAGAAATAGACCACATCATATGTCAGTGCCTTTGAAAAGCTTTATATTGCACTAGCCCTCAAACCCTTGGCTCAGCCATGAGGTAGCCAGCGCAATCGCCCCGCGCTTGGCTGCGGTTTCCGATAACGGGTTCAGCATCACGAAGTCGTGAATGATGCCCTGAAAGCGGGATGCGGTCACATCCACCCCTGCCTCACGCAGCTTGTTCGCATAAGCTTCCCCTTCATCCCGCAGCACGTCAGCCTCGCCTGTGATGACCAATGCGGGCGGCAGCCCCTTGAGCTGATCGGTCGTTGCCCGCAGCGGAGATGCCGTAATCTGTGCCCGCTCATTGGGATCTGTCGTGTATTGATCCCAGAACCATTGCATCCCTTCTCGGCTCAGGAAATACCCTGTGGCAAATTCATGATACGATTCCGTGTCAAAAGAAGCGTCTGTCACCGGATAGAACAACAACTGCTGTCGGATAGCAGGCCCGCTGCGTTCCTTGGCAAGCAGCGTTACGGCTGCGGTCATGTTACCGCCGACGCTGTCTCCAGCTACCGTCAGCGTATCAGGCTTCAGCCCATGCTCGCGTCCATGCTGAGCCACCCACTGAACGACCGCGTAGATTTCCTCAATTGCCGTCGGATATTTGGCTTCAGGTGACAAGCTGTATTCCGGGAATACAACCGCTGCGTGCGCACCCACGGCCAGTTCACGGATCAGGCGATCATGCGTATGGGCATTACCGAATACCCATCCTGCCCCGTGGATGTATACAATAACCGGGAGGTTCCCTGTCACCTGTTGTGGACGAACAATCCGGACCTTGACCTCCCCGCTTGGGCCGCCGGAAATAGACAAGTCTTCCACGTCTGCGGCAGGCTTGTCTGCCGGACCGGATTGGACCTCATTGACCGTTTCACGTCCCTTTTCAGGGCCCAAATCGTACAGAAACGGAGGCTTGGCGTTATCGTCTGCGAACTTCTGCGCTGCGGGTTCAAGCTGTACCTTTTTACTCATATCAGTTCACTCTTCCTTTCCTGTCTGTTGTTTTTATCTATCCAAAGTTGCTTATCTAGGCTCATTCAGCTTCACCTTATATACTTAAACGAGATCATTTCTTTTTAATCTGATGGCTTTAGGATGCCCAACACAAGGGCTTGACTTTCATTATATTTTGTAACTATAATAGTTACATATCCAAGTTGGTGAATGAACAAGACAAACCTATGATCAAACTAATAATCTAAATACCATTTATAGGAGGTTATTCATTATGAAAATTGCAGTTATTGGTGCAGGTGGTAAAGCAGGAGGCAACATTGTTAAAGAGGCATTGGACAGAGGGCATGAAGTAACGGCGATCGTTCGCGACTCTGCCAAAGTAACAGACAGCCGTGCGACTGTGGTACAAAAAGACGTTTTCGATCTGAAAACAGACGATCTGAAAGGCTTTGATGTTGTCGTTAACGCTTTTGCCGCTCCACTCGGTCAAGAGCATCTGCATGTAGATGCAGGTAACGTTCTGATTGAAGCACTGCGTAATGTGTCCGGTACTCGCCTGATTGTTGTAGGCGGCGCAGGTAGCCTGTTCACAGATGAGTCCCAAACCTTGTTGGTAAAAGACACGCCCGGTTTCCCGGATTTCGTATACCCAACGGCTAATAATCAAGGAAAGAACCTGGAAATTTTGCGTGGAACCAGCGATCTGAACTGGACTTTCATTAGTCCTTCCGCTGAATTTGCTCTCGGCAAACGCACAGGCTCTTATAAAATTGGCAAAGATGTGCTGCAAGTCAATTCCAAAGGCACAAGCTATGTCAGCTATGAAGATTATGCGGTGGCTGTAATTGACGAAATCGAGAAACCACAGCATCTGAACCAACGCTTCACCGTGGTATCCGAGTCCTAATTCCTGCACTTAATCCGACATATACGTATGATAAAAAGACCCTTCGGTCATTTCCCATAGGACATGGAAAGTCCGGTTTTGCTACAAATCGGACTTTCCATACACACTGTGAGAATATGAACCCGATGGGTCTTTTAGATATGGCTAGTTATACTATCAGGCCTCAGCTTCCTTCTTCTGCTCACGGCCGGGAGACTTCTTATCGCTAAAGCATAGCTTGAGGATCGGAGGTGCAGCCAAAGTCGTCAGAATGACAGCAATAATGACGGATGTAAAATATTGCTGTGCCAGCAGACCCGTTTGCAGCCCGGTTGCTGCAATAATAAGCGCGACTTCGCCGCGAGATATCATACCGGAGCCAATCGCGAGCGAAGAACGGTTATTAAAGCCTGTCAGGCGTGCCCCGATTCCACCACCGATCAACTTCGTAACCATTGCAACCAGTGTCAAAGCAACGACAAATCCGATCTGCTGCCCTACTCCTTCGAAAGAAACATTTAATCCAATGCTGACAAAAAACACAGGGACAAAGATGGAATAAGCGATAGGCTCCACTTTTTCTTCTACGACATGCTTAAAGCTCGTTTGCGAAATGGCAATCCCGGCAGCGAAGGCTCCGATAATACCCGCCATACCCAACATATCTGCAAAATACGCAAACCCGAAGCAAATGATCAAAGCAGCGGTAATGGTAGCCTCTGTCACCTTGAGCGGAGCCAGTATTTTCATGATCCAGGGAACCACAAACCATCCTCCGAATATAGCGACGACAAAGAAAAGAAGCTTTTTGCCGACGAGTAGCCCCAGAGATGTTCCCCCTCCTACCCCGAATACACTCATCATCACTGCAAGCAGCACTACCACCAGCACATCATCCAGCACTGCCGCACCCAAAATCGTCGAGCCTTCCCGGGTGTTAAGCTTGTTCATATCCTTTAGCACCTGCACCGTAATGCTGACGGAAGTGGCGCTCAGGACAACACCGAGAAACCATCCTTCATGCACCGAAAATCCGAAGGCTTCCCCGACTCCAAAACCGCAGATCAACGGAAGAATAATCCCCCCAACCGCTACGGCTACCGCAGGTTTCCAGTTACGCCGAAGCTGATCCAGATCCGTCTCCAGCCCGGCAATGAACATCAGCAGCAGCACTCCGATTTCAGACATATCATGAATAAGTGTGTTGTTCTGAACCCACCCCAATACCGCCGGACCGAGTACAATACCAGCAATCAGCTTCCCTAGCACCGAAGGCTGACCGAGCCTTACCGACAGATCACCAGCCACTTTAGTAAACAGCAGAATCAGCAAAAGATACAATATAAATTGCATGGCTCATATACCTCCTTTAATCATCAAATGGTAGACATCTAGTATTGATAAAATGCTAAAACTTTGCGCAAAATATGTGCTGACGTGCCCTGAACACAACAAAAAAGGAACCTGTAATTACAGATCCCCTTAAAAAAAGACAAAGAGGAGCCTTGGTGACAGGCTCCTCCGGTAATTCATTGTCATTTTATGTTGTCATTCAGTAACCTACATAAATTCGCGCATATATGCCTTTATTATACCTTTTCATTAAACCGCTGTAAACGTTTTGAATCAGTTCTCTGCTTTTTCTACATAGAGGACACGGTATTCAGAGGACAGCATACTCATCAGAATGGAGTCATGGTATTGATGATTATAAAATAAAGCATCCCGTTGCACGCCTTCACGTTGGAAGCCTATTTTTTCATAGCAACGGATAGCCCGTTCATTAAAATCATACACGTTCAGCTCAATTCGATGCAGATTACAGATACCGAATCCGTAATCCAGCATTAGCACAAGCGCCTCAGTGCCGTAGCCTTTTCCCTGATTCTCCTGTTCATTAATGGCAATGCGGATGCTGGCACTGCGGTTCAGGCTGTCCATATCCTGAAGAGCAATGTCACCAATGATACGGTCATCTTCCTGAAGGGCAATGAGTAGCAGCAAGCTGGAGGTATCCTGCCCTTTGGATTCAATATAACGCCCAATTTGATCCTTGGTAAAGCTGCGCTGCGTACCCGTCATCCTCCTCACGTCCTGATCAAACAACGTATTATAGTACAGTTCGGTGTCCTCCACGTGAATCGGGCGCAGATACACCCGCGATCCCTCCAGTAACCGTGCCACAGACGTTGTGGACGAAGATTTTTGAGTCATAATCATCCTCCTATTCTAAAAATGTTAAGTTACAAAATTTGGAAACCAACTACTGTGCAGGGTCGGCATTTTTCACAGCAGAATTGTTGAAATCAGCAGGTGACTCGCGCCAAATGACGGATTGAAGCATGAGTCCGACTAAGCCCAAAGCCCCAATCGTCACCCCAATCCAAACAAAGGTAGTTCCTGCTCCAGCTATGCGAATCATTGCACCCCCGATAAGCGGTGAGACGACCATGATCGCTCCAGTCACAGTACTTTGGATACCGAACACGCGCCCCACCATATCGGCCGGTGTTCCGGCTTGCAATATGTAATTCTGGGTGATGATATACAGGCCGTTGCCCACGCCTAGCATGGCCCCAATCATAAGCAGTATGGGTAATCCTGTCCCCGGTTGCGCCCAGCCTAAAGCAGCAATAGCTCCGCCGATCAGCACACAACCTCCACCGAGCCCCCAGCCTGCGCTTATGCGATTCAAGCGATTAAGCACAAGCATGCATCCAACGGCGCCAGCGCCTATGGCTGAAACCAGCCAGCCGAGCAGCGATTCGTTACCCGGGGCTAGCACTCGCAGCAACGTCGGAAACTGGTAGTCAATCATGAGAATGGCGATCATGCCGAAAAGTCCGAACACAAGCGTATGCAAAAGCATCCGGCTGCGCCACAGAAACGCCCAGCCCTCGCGCCATTGGCTGAAAAAACGGGATGCGCCGACGCGTCCCTTCCGATGCTCGGCTTCATCAGCCTCAGCCTCGCTTGGCGAATCCAGCTTTCCTTGTTTCACAGCAGTAGTCGCATGCTGCTCTACGCTGTCAAGGGCGGGGCCGATTCCGCGTAGCGGCCACAGAACCAGGCCTGAGCACAGGCGCAGCAGCGCATTGAGGATAATGCAGGCTTGGGGCGACAGCACAGCCAAGGTCATGGCGCCCAATAATGGCCCTGCCACTTTGGAAGCCTGATTGACCAGCCCATTCAGCGAGGTCGCCTGAAACAGGTCGCCGCTGGCGACTACAGTGCGGGTCAAGCCCTGCTGTGAGGGCATTTGGAATACGCCAGCCGCCGCGCGCAAACCCAGCAGAGGCAACAGCCACGCCGGGCCCGGAACAGCGAGAATCGCCAGCGTCAGCAAGGCAATAGCTGCATCGCAGCCGATCATCAGCCGGGCCTTATGCACCCGGTCGGCTAACGTACCTGCGATAGAGCCGAGCAGCAGACCCGGTAGCGCCATCACTACCGGAATCAGCGCAATTAGCATGGGATCGGCTTCCCAGCGGTAAGCGACGAGCACCTGAATAGCGATGGCATCAAACCAATCGCCAAAGGAAGCAGCCGTGTGCGCCGCAAACATCCGCCGAAAACGGCCGTTGCGCCAAATGCTAGGCGTGGATTCTGATTCTTTCTTTTCCTTCATTTCTATTCACCCTGCTCTCATTTTCTGCATTAGTAGCAATAAGAACATTCTAGCGGGCCTATATCAGAGGAAAGTCAGACAGCGAAAAACATCAGATCGCAGAAAGGGCTCGCTCCAACCAAAGCCCCAGCGTCGCACCATGTAACGTTAAGCCATTGTCCCGATCAAGCCGTTCATATTGAGCCGTATATTTCTTTTCCAATGAAGGAAAGCCACCATAACGCTTCAAAAAACCGCAGATTTGACAGACCGCCTTGATTTTAAGCAACTCCTGTTTAGCCATATCAAGCGTATCCAGCCCCTCATCCAGTAGCCGCTCGGCCTCGTTCGCTCCCCCGGTAAGCAATAGCATGAATCCCTGCATCATCCGAAAACGTCCCAGCTCCCGCAAATATGGAGCCTCAGATAGCATCCCTTCGAATCGAACGGATAGTACCCTAGCCTCCTCCATACGGTTGGCGGTCAGATGCATGTACATCTCCATCAGCGCAACAGGCATCACAAATTTGTCCAGCTCATCCCGCTCCATCACTGCAAAAGCCAGCGGAAGTCTCTCCAGTGCGCGTTCAGGTTGTCCATTCTCCACATAAGCCTCCAGGATGTTGAGAATACGCAATTCCTGCTCCTGCTCGGCGGATAGTAATCCACTGGAAAGCGCCTGCTCACATAGAGCAAGCTTCTGATCCGTTACCCCTGCTGTACCTATATATAGCAGTAACATCCAGTACAGTCGATCTTTAGGTGTAAAGTCCTCCCGTTCCAAAAACCACAATATATCGGCCTGCACAAACCGGGTATACATCTGATAAAAAGGAGACAGTTCGAACCCCATCTGCTCCTGCTGAGCAGCCAGCGCCACGATGGAATTCCCCTGTCCCAGCAATTGGTATTTCCGTAACAGTCCGTGGACAGCGTCTTGTACCTCCTGATCGCGCAGGGACGGATGATTCTGTCGTTGCACGCCAGTAAGGGTCAAGCTGTAGCCATACCCCCGGACCGTATGAATACGAAGAGCATTCCATGGCTTGAGCTTTTTGCGCAATCTGTAGATATGATCATCCACCGTGCGCTCCACCGGATACTCCAGCGGCCACACACGATCCAGCAGTTGTTCCCGGGTGAACACCTGATTCCGGTTATCGTATAGGAAGCGCAGTAGCGCAAACTCTTTAGCCAACAACATAACACGATCTGCACTACAGATTACACTATAACCGTCTGCATCAAATTGCAGCCTGATCATCCACCTCGCCTCCGACATATCGTTTCTTGGCTGCACCCAGCCCTGTAAACATGAGCAAAACGCTCAGACACAAGAGTAGAAGCAGCGGAATTGTCCAGCCTTGTGTTGCATCATGTAAATAACCGAACAGCGTCGGCCCTGTCGCTGCTAGCAAATAACCAAAGGATTGCGCCATACCAGACAGCTCTGCTGCCTGCTGCGGTGTCCGCGTCCGCAAATTAAAGAACATCATCACCAACGGGAAAGCAAAACCACCCGCTATACCGATACAAATGACCCAAATCACACTCCACTGTGTAGCCCCAAGCAGAAATCCACCCAGACCGATAAAATACAGCGCAGCCATAATCAGAACCAATACCCGCTGATCCTTTACCCGAGCTGCCCAAATAGGCACAATAAAAGTAAACGGCATTTGCGAAAACTGCAGCACGGACAGCATCCATCCCGCAGTCTCTGAATCCATTCCCTGTCCAACCATCATCTCGGGAAACCATGCGGCAGGGACGTAGAACAGGGCAGATTGCAGCCCCATAAACAGCGTCACCTTCCAAGCCAAAGACGATGTATACACATTCACGGTTCGGGCAGACACTGCCGCTTTATTGGCCGTTTTGCGCGCCTTAAGAAGCTGGGGCACCCAGAGTAAAATACCTACGACACCCACAATTCCCCATATTCCCAAAGCACCGCGCCAGCCCAGACCTCCGTTCAGAGCCAGCGGTATACTCAGACCGGATGCTGTTGCAGCGACTACATTCATGGATACTGAATATACGCCGGTCATCAGTCCGCTGTTGCGAGGAAACTCCTCTTTGATCAAACTGGGCAGCAAAACATTACACACGGCAATAGCCAGTCCCAACATGGCTGTCCCAGCAAATAATGCGGTCACCCCCAGCGTTGAGCGCACCACAATACCTGCGGTCAACAGCAGCAAGGCTGCAAAAATAATAAGAGGCGACCCGAAGCGGCGCGACAGTTTGGCTACAAAAGGCGACAACAGGGCAAAAGCCAGCAGCGGTAATGTCGTTAATAGACCACTCAGTGTATTCGAAATATGCAAAGAATCCTTAATCAAACCGATAAGAGGTCCTACCGAGGTAATCGAGGCGCGCAGATTGGCACCTACCAAAATGATCCCTGCGGCAAGCACCCAAGGACCGGCATGCCACAAGGATTTGTATACCAAAGCTCGTTGGTGTTGCTGTGAACTCATCTCTCCATTCTCCAATCTATCTGTGTTATGCTCAAAGGCTCCAACCGAGTGTACGGCTGGAGCCTGAGCAATTTCTATCTCATTAAATTATAATGGCATTTATGCCATATGCATAGGACGTATAAGCGTAGCACTCCAAATCTTCAATTCAGCGTACAACCACAGCTACAGCCAAACATACAAAAGCTGCCCGAAAGGATGCTTTCCTTTTGAGGCAGCTTTCGGTCCATGATTTAGATGCATCCAGTGCCGCTTAACCTTAACGTACCAGCCAGCCGCCATCCACTGCCAAAATATGACCGTTCATGTAATCGGAGCCCTGACTTGCGAGGAAAACAACAACTCCCATCAAATCGGACGGATCTCCCCAGCGCCCCGCAGGAATACGCGACAAGATTTCCTGATTGCGGCTCTCATCCGCACGGATTGGAGCTGTGTTCGCCGTAGCAATATAACCAGGGGCAATCGCATTAATCTGAACGTTATGAACCGCCAGCTCGTTGGCAAACGCCTTGGTCAAGCCAGCCACTGCGTGCTTACTTGCTGTATACGGCGGAACGAACTTTCCACCCTGAAAAGCAAGCATGGAAGCAACATTGATAATTTTCCCGCTTTTTTGCTCAACCATCACCTTTGCTACTTCCTGACTCAGGTGATAAACAGCATTCAGGTTGATTTCCATCACCGCGTCCCAATCCTCATCTTTGTACTCCAGCAAAGGAGCGCGACGGATCGTACCTGCGTTGTTTACGAGAATATCGATTTTACCGAATGCCTTGACGCTTTCTTCTACAATCTTTGTAATAGATTCTCTTTGCGTCAGATCCGCCTCATGAAAGACAACCTTCACACCTGTAGGTTCGAGCAGACGTCTTGTTTCTTCATAATCATCATTGTTGGCTACAATGAACAGGTCAGCGCCCGCTTTGGCTAGAGCTACTGAATAGCCCTGACCCAAACCGCTGTTGCCTCCCGTTACAATCGCTGTTTTGCCTTTCAGGCTGAAAAAATCCAATGAAAAAGTATCCAGACCCATACTTACGCCTCCATCATATTTTAGTTTAAAATATATACCTCTAATGAATCCTACAGCGCTGCACGAACTTCCTTATATTTAGCTACATAACGCGCAGCGTTCTCTGTGATCAGATCGTAGCGGCCTTCCTTGGCCGGAGCCGTCAGGTTGCCCCCAATACCCACCGCGACACTTCCGTTGCGCAGCCATGTTTCCATATTATCCAGATCCACGCCGCCCGTTGGCATAATCTGCACATGAGGCATTGGCCCTCTGACTGCCTTAACAAAATCCGCACCCATTGCACTGCCGGGGAACAGCTTCACAACATCACTGCCCAGCTTCATCGCTTCCTTGATCTCATTCAACGTCATGCAACCTGGCATATAGGGAATCGCGTACAAATTACACAGTTTCGCCGTTTCTTCTTCAAAAGAAGGGCTCACCACGAACTCCGCTCCAGCCAAAATAGCAATTCTGGCTGTCAGCGCTTCTAGTACAGTTCCTGCACCAATCACTGCCCGGTCCTTAAATTCATCTCTCAATCTGCGAATCACCTGATCCGCATCCGGCGTGGTAAACGTAAGCTCAATATTGTCCAAACCGCCTTCAATACAGGCTTTGGACATTTGGTATGCTTCCTCCGCTGTGTTTCCCCGAATGACCGCAACAACCCCAACCGAAGTGATATGCTCCAAAACTTTCTTTTTCGTCATTTTCCTGATCCTTTCCACGATGAGATGGCTATGTTCCAGTAGCCGCTTGAAAGTACCCCGCTCCAATATGCCGGATTAACGCAACTCACTCATGGCTACCTGATCCATGTCTTTGTACGTTTTATTTTCACCAGCCATGCCCCAAATGAAGGTATAGCTGCCCGTAGCTGCCCCACAGTGGATCGACCAAGGTGGCGAAATAACCGCTTCATCGTTCTTCATCACCAGATGGCGCGTTTCGTTCGGCTCACCCATCAGGTGGAACATTCTGGCGTTCTCATCCAGCTCAAAGTAGAAATACACTTCCATACGACGGTCATGCACATGTGTCGGCATGGAGTTCCATACACTGCCGTTTTCCAGTGTCGTCATCCCCATAACCAGTTGACAGCTCTGAATGCCTTCATCATGGATAAAGCGGCGTAAGGTCCGGTTATTGGCGGTTTCCTGCGCGCCCAGACTTTCAGACGGCACATCGGCAAAAGACTGCTTCGTTGTCGGATACGTGGTATGAGCCAGCGCCGAGACAATATAAAATTTTGCAGGCTTCGAGCTGGAATCGCTTTCAAAGATCAACTCCTTGCCCCCTCTGCCTACGTAGAGACAGTCTTTCGTGTTCAGCTCATAGGTTTCACCGTCAACTTTTACAGTACCGCTACCGCCGACATTAAAAATGCCCAGCTCCCGGCGCTCCAAAAAGGTTTCCGCCTTGATTTGATCGCTGCCTTCCAACGCAACGGATTTATTCACGGGATAAATGCCCCCGATAATGACACGATCTTCATGCGTATAGACCAGCTTAACTTCCTCAGGCACAAACAGCTCCTGTATTAAATAGTGCTGACGCAGCTCTTCAGTCGTAAAATGCTTGGCATGTTCGGGATGAGTTGAATAACGCATTTCCATAAAAACATTCCTCCTGTTTAGATAAACTTTTTTATCAACGGAATCGTTATAAAAGCGGTTTCTAACTCTACTTCTTAGCTAGAATTGTAATTATTATCTAAGAGGGTGTCAACCCAAATCTTCACTATTCCTTGAAAAATCCTTAATATTCACGAACTTTCACACTCTTTTTACCTTTTGATAAACAAAATCATATTTTTTTATCTACATTATCCAAAAAGTTTTTAACAAATATATCAACTTCCTCATTGTGAAAAACCGATTTATGTGATAATTTCAATTTATTCAGTTGGTGCATACGCTTACAGATTTAGTTTACTAAACAAAGGAGGAATTTAGAATGACCGCAACATTGGATGCTGTTACCTTCGGAGAACCGATGGCCATGTTTTATGCCAATGAGGCAGGCTCTCTGGATGAGGTGCGTTCGTTCACCAAAGCGCTGGCCGGGGCGGAGACGAATGTTTCGGCCGGTTTGGCGCGGTTGGGACTGCGGGCGGGACTCGTGACCAAATTAGGCGAGGATGCATTCGGCAGGTTCATTGCCGGGGCGCTGCGTCAAGAGGGGATCGACACTCAGAACGTCATGTTTACCAAAAACCACTCCACCGGGATGCTGATTAAATCCAAAGTCACAAGCGGAGACCCGGAGGTCGAATATTTTCGCAGACACTCTGCCGCTTCCACATTAAGCATCGCCGATTTCAACGAGGCATACTTTGCCGGGGCACGCCATCTGCACTTTACAGGTATTTCTGTCGCCCTTTCCCCTGAGTGTCGTGACTTCGCCCGACATGCGCGGCAGTTTATGAAAAAGGCAGGGAAAACCGTATCCTTCGATCCGAACCTCAGACCCAAGTTATGGCCTGACACGCAAACGATGGTGGAGGCGATTAACGAGGCATCTGAGGGTTGCGACTGGCTTCTGCCGGGCATTCATGAAGGTAAAATATTGACAGGCTACACCTCACCAGAGGATATCGCTTCCTTCTACCTTGACCGTGGTACTTCGCTGGTCATCATCAAGCTGGGAACGGAAGGCGCGTATTATAAATCCGCCGATGCAGAAGGATATGTCAAACGTTTCCGCGTGGAACATGTCGTCGATACCGTCGGGGCGGGCGACGGCTTTGCCGCTGGCGTCATCAGCGCACTGCTGGAGGGCTTGCCCCTTGCCGAAGCGGTCAAACGCGGCAACGCCCTCGGCGCATTGGCTGTCATGTCAGCCGGAGACATGGACGGCTATCCGACACGAGCTGAGCTGGAGTCTTTTTTACTCAGCGCCAGCACGAATTAGGCTGGGTTTATTCCCCTGCCTTTTTCTTCACGGCCGGATTCGCAAGGATGAATCAGGAATCTTCGAAGATAACCTAAATAGCCCGTATTCACTTATGCGCAGCCTGATTAGTACGTACAGGCTTGGGACGCAGAAAGGAATACGGGCTACTTTTATAACGTGATGCCTGATGATGCTCTACAACGTTTTGACAGATTCGCCCCGATTTAAATCAGGTACAAAGCGATAAATGATCGGAACCGATTCGCCGCCCTCCTCGATGCTGGACAGCAACGTTTTTGCCGCCTGCTTTCCCATATCCGCAATCGGCTGCGTAATGGTCGTAATCGGCGGATTGTAAATATGGGCAAACTCCGCATCGTCAATTCCGATAATGGACAGCTCGGCCGGAATGCGTATACGTCGGGCATTCACATATTTCAGCACCTCTGCCAGCACGATATCGTTCCCGGCCAGCAGCGCAGTAGGCGACTCCGGCAACTGAAACAGCTCCTCCAGCGTCTGCTGGATATCCTCCTTCGGCACGCTGCGCATGTACTCTTCACGGAAAGGGAGGCCACGCTCCTCCAGCGCCTTTTTGTACCCGCTCAACCGCTCTACCCTCGGAGTAATCCGGTTCAGTCCAAGCGGCAGGGTAATCAGCGCGATCCGTTCATGCTTATGGGCCACCAGCTCCTGAATCGCCAGCTTGACCGCCATTTCGTTATCCAGCAGCAGACTGCGCGTGTTCACACCATCTACCAGACGATCCAAAAACACCAGCGGATACTTTTCACGGATGAGCTGGTTATAAATATCCGCATGCTTGCCTGTCGGGAAAATAATCAAGCCGTCCACCTGACGGGCCTTGAGCATCTCAATATACTGGCTCTCCTTGTCCGGATTTTCGTCAGCGTTACAGATGATTACCTGAATGCCAAAACGCTGCAATTCCTCCTCAATAGCCCGAATGGACTGGATCGACAGCGTGTAATCAATGTTGGCTACAATGACACCCACCATAAACGTCCGGTTCTGCTTCAAGCTGCGAGCCAGTCCGTTAGGTTGATAATTTAGTTCTTGAATGACCTCGGAAATCCGGTCTCTGGTCTGGTCACTCATGTATTTATATCGTTTGTTCAGAAACTGCGAGACTGTGCTTTTAGACACTCCCGCCTTCTGGGCAACATCTTCAATCGTCGGTTTCTTCATGGATACGCTCCTTGTCCTTCATGTACTGCATGCACTGCATTAGTGCAACAAAAGTATATCTTTTTTTTAGTAAATTTACCATACTTCTATTTATGAATACCATGATTATATAGTCTGAACTTAAAAGTTACCTATCGTGCCACTGCGCAGACGGATGGTGCTTCCCATCGCCACCGCCCCCGGATTTCTGGAATTAAGCCTATGATCAGAGTAGAAATCCGGGGATGTGATGCTTCCGAAGCGAGCTTTCCTACGGAAAGCTTATAAAGCGACCGCTTCGCTTGTACAGCACCATTCCGCCTACTCCGTTTTCCATGTACATTTTTTAGATCAGCTTATAAAACTACTATTTACTCTCAGGGCAGCAAAAAGAGGCAGTTCAAGATGCTCTCTTGAACTGCCTCTACATAATCATAAATGATCCTCGAATCAGTGTGCCGGAATCGGGGTTGCAGGCTGATCTGGTGCATCGTGCTCAATCAGCGCATGTTTTTCCCACAAGCGGCTTTTCCAGCGGACATACATAATGACTGCACGTGTCCATTCATCGGCAGCAATCGCCAGCCACACACCTGCCAGCCCCATATCCAGTTTGAACACGAGCAGATAACCGAGTGGCAAGCTCATGCAGACCATGGAGATCAATCCCATGAAGACCGGGAACTTGGCATCTCCTGCGGCACGCAAGGAGTTAATAATGACGATATTCGTCGTCCGGCCGGTTTCCAACAGGATGCTAAGTAAAATGACTTGTGCTCCCAAACGGATAATTTCAGGGTTTTCGGTGAACAGACCAAGCAAAGGCACACGGAAAAAGATAACCACCACATCAATAACAACGGTCACGAGGAGCGCCCATTTTACACTACTCATTACACGTTTGTAGGCTGTATCCTTCTGTCTGGCTCCAACCAGTCTTCCGACCACGATGGCCGTACCCATACCGACCGCCATACTGAACAAGTAGATATAGCTCGAAATGTTATTGGCATATTGACGGGTCGCCATCGCTTCTGCGCCCAGATAGGTCACGTACAGTGTGAAAATGAGCTGACACGACTGATACATGATGGACTCCAGCGCGGAGGGTACACCAATGCGCAAAATTTTAGCGATGAACTTTTTGGACAACTGAACGTAATATCTCCACTCGACACGCACCTCGGTTACGCGGTACATCAGCCAGAAGAAAATCAGGAGACACACAAAGCGGCTTCCTACCGTAGAAATAGCTGCCCCCTCTACGCCGAGCGCAGGCATTCCCCAATGTCCGAAAATCAAAACATAGTTACCAATGACGTGAATCACGTTCATCAGCACAGACACATACATCGTTTCCTTGGTAAAACCATGTGTACGAATCGTCGCCGCCAGCGCGTTAATCAATGCCTGAAGGAAAATGGCACCCCCGACGATGCTCATATACGATTCCGCATAAACCAGAATATCTCCCTGGACATTCAGCCATTGCAGCATATGAGTACCAAACACGAGAAAAATCACGCTAAGCAAAAGACCCACCATTAGATTCAAAGTAATGGCCGTACCCGTAACCTGGGCCGCTTCGACAAGCTTTTTAGAACCGATATATTGAGCTACGACGATAGCAGCGCCGTTGCCGATAACCTCCAGTACAAGGATAGCAATTGAAATAATTTGGTTGGACGCGCCCACACCCGACACTGCATTATCAGATACAGAACTGATCATGAATGTATCGACGCTTCCCATTAGCATAAACAGGAACAATTCAAGGAAAATAGGCCATGTCAAACGGAACAAATTCAGTTCCTTGGCTTCGGACAATACCGAACCATTTTTTAGTGCTCTGGTTGTCATTCATTCACCTTTCTTCATAGATTAATTTAACGATCAAAAGGTATGTTAGCACAGTCATTCTGAAAATACATCCCGTTTGCGTAAAATGATTTGCAAAACACGTAAGAATTCATTTATCACTTTCTTTCAATTGATTATCGAACTTTATTGAAACACAATATGGCAAAGATAGCCCCTGTAATCCGGGCTTTTTCGACGGAATTATGAGCAGAAGGGTATCATAGAATATGGGCCTGTGAGCATTGCCGCTGACAGGCTGCGCGGATAGTTGTATACTTTTTACGCATGATTTGTGAAGTATACTAAACTATTCCGCCATCAAAGACTTATATTGTAATAAAGGAGGCTTTTATAAATGACTCAATCATTTCAAGCCCTTGTCGTCGATCAGACGCAGGACGGTGAAGTTCAAGCAGAGGTACGCTCTCTGGAAACTGGCAGTTTACCTGCTGGAGAAGTTTTGATTCGTGTCGCTTATTCCAGCATCAATTATAAAGACGGGCTTGCCGCCCGCAAGGATGGAAATATTGTCAAAGCCTATCCGTTTGTGCCAGGTATAGATTGCTCGGGAACCGTCGTCTCTTCAGAGGATAACCGTTTCAGCGAAGGACAAGCTGTTCTCGTTACCGGTTACGGGTTCGGCGTGTCTCAATTCGGAGGATTCAGCGAATATGCACGCGTGCCTGCGGACTGGGTGGTTCCTCTTCCGGACGGGCTCACACCAAGAGAGGCCATGATTTACGGGACAGCCGGCTTTACCGCGGCCCTGTCGTTACATCGGCTGGAGCAAAACGGCGTTACGCCGGATCAAGGTAAGGTGCTCGTCACCGGAGCAACGGGTGGTGTAGGCGGAGCCGCGATTGCCCTGCTGGGCAAGAGGGGCTACCATGTTGTAGCCAGCAGCGGCAAAGCCGAGGCGGACGACTACCTTAAGGCGCTCGGAGCGACTGAGGTGATCTCCCGCGATGAGGTCTACGATGGCGCGGAGAGCATCCGGCCGCTCGGCAAGCAGCTCTGGCAAGCGGCCATTGATCCCGTAGGCGGGAAGCCGCTCGCTTCGCTGCTCAGCCAAGTCGCCTACAACGGCTCCGTCGCCGTGAGCGGTCTGACGGCAGGTACCAAACTGCCTACCACGGTGCTGCCGTTTATTTTGCGCGGCGTAAGCCTGCTGGGCATAGACTCCGTCTTCTGCCCTTATGAAACCCGCGTAGCGATTTGGAAGCGGCTTGGCAGCGACTGGAAGCCGGAACGGCTGGAGCAGCTTGTCGAGCGCGAAATCAGACTGGCTGACCTGCCAAACGCGCTGGAGGACATCCTGGCGGCCCGCTCGCAAGGCAGAACGCTCGTGCGGGTGGCTGACTAAGCGGAAGTATATCCGCACGTTGCCCGTCAGTGTACTTCCGCGTATAGGACTGTTCATTCCTTCATGTCTAACTTCGGAAAATGTAAGAAGCCTGTAAATCTGCAGTTTTTGAGATTTACAGGCTTCTTTTGTGTTTTACCATTACTTCATTAATGGATGAGCAAGCAACCTGAAAATAATGGTACAAAAAAACATGATACATTTGAAGAAAAGCGAAATACATCGACGCAGACGTTTAATTTTCACAACAAATGAACCTTTTTGGAGCCGCAGTTGTTATATAGGTAACCTGCACAGGAAAGGAGGGCACATATTGGAGAGCAATCGAGATTTGTTTGATCTGTATCAACGGGATGTATACCGGACCTGCTACTATATGGTACATAATGCATCGGATGCAGAAGATTTAACTCAGGAAGTGTTTATCACTTTGTTTCGCAGCAATCGCGAACATATCGAACACCTAAAAGCCTGGATTATGAAAATTACAGTAAACCATTGTCTGAATTACCTTAAACGCCGAAACAGCTTGCATATGAAGGTGTCGGCTAATCCCTATTTATTCACCGGGACCGAAAGCAAGCCCGTAGACAGGCTGGTGGAGGAGCGCGAATCCGCAGAGGAATGGGCTGTTTATATGAATCGTCTTCCGGCCAAAATCCGCGCTGTGCTAACACTCCGATATATGCATGATTTCACGCTGACAGAAATATCCGAGTTGCTGACAATCCCGCTGGGAACCGTCAAATCAAGGACACACAAAGGGCTTCGGCTAATGGAGCGAATACTGAGGGATACAGGCGCACAGATTCCCGAGCTGGAAGGAGAGAACTATGAAAAAAGTAGAACAGGCATTGAAGCGCAAATTAAATGATGATTCGGGAGTTGCCTATCCTGACTTCGAGAAGATGTGGGATCGGATGGAACAGGCAGGACAGACTGCCTCCACTTTAACAAATGCTTCCGAATCAGTCGAATCAGTTACTCCACGCCGACACAAAAATTGGCGCAAAATAACGATTACCGCTTCTCTGAGTGCACTTCTGGTTGCAGTTCCCGTCTATGCCGCCATCCATTATAATTGGGACAATTTGTTACACGGAAGAAGCGGCATTCAGACAGCTCTAAATCAAGACCTTGGGCAACCGCTGGAGCAGTCTGTGACCAGAGACGGTGTGAAGCTGACGCTGCATACAGCTATTGTCGATGAGAACCGGACCGTGATCCTGTACAGCCTGGAGGTCGGAAAACGGGCAGACAACGAGTTTTGGAATGTCAAAGGCATAACACTTAAAAACGCCACGGGGAAAAACAGTGAAGGGGAGTATAACTTTCAACAATGGGACCCGAAAAATCAACAGTACAACGGGTACTTTGAAAGTGACTGGACACCGCAGCAGGACACAGAGAACATGCGGCTGACCGTAGAACATGTAGAGCTTGACAGCATACAGGAGTTGGATTTACCACTTGATACCCAATCTCCCAAAATACAAACTTTCACACTGGATCGTGACGGTTTACAAGATATGAAGGTGCAGGTATTTGAACAAGGGAAGGATAAACTGATGCTGTCCTCGGGGATTACCTTCGATTCGTCGATACCCAAGAGATGGGATAATCCGCAAATCATTGCCTACAAAGACGGAGAGCCTGTGATGTCGCAGCCTGGAGGGGCTTTTGGCAAACCCGGAGATAACGGGGAATATACAGCACAGCAATATTTTATCCGAGAACATGTACCGGAAGGGCAAATTACTTACAAGCTGCAATATGCCAAAACCGAGAAAAGTATAGATGAACCGATAAATTTTGATCTGCAATTAAGCAAAAAACGGATGGAAAGCGGAACAATCAAGTCAGCACTGAATATCCCGCTGGAGAAAGGAAATCCGAATTTCACAATGGAACAGATGGTTGTCACACCTACGCAAATCCGCCTTACGATCAGAGGCAAGAAGAAATTCGCCGATATCCCTTATCAAAAATACTTCCTCTCCGTGAACGGTAAAACGTTAGAGGGTAACAAATGGTCACCACCCAGCAGCACTCCTGATCTGACCACCATCCGTTTTGAACGACCCTCTGATCTTGTGATTACCAAGGACACACCGATTACGTTTACGGGTAAATACAAGGTTACGATCCATTCGGATGACAAAACGCCGCAGCGTTTAACGGATATTTCTGAACAAAAACAGACGCTGACTACACAAATCGGGGGTTATCCCGTGAAGTGGACCTACTACAAGCAAGGGGCAGACTTGTTCGTAGAAACTGAAAGCGAGGACGCTCGATTTGGCGGGATCAACCAGACTCATATTGGCCTGGGTAAAGAACGGATTTTGGGTAAACAGATCTCGGCTAATTTTACAGGGGACGGCATTAACAAAGCAGTTGATGTCTATAAGAATTTCAAGGGAACCGAGGCTTCCATCTATATGTTCTTCTATACTACGGACGAACCAGAAGCAGAGATTACTGTACCCATACAGCCTCTGACGACCCAAAGCGAAGCATCTAAATAGCAATGTTATAAAAAGGATGTCCCATATACCTGTGTGAGCTGCGATATATGGGACACCTTTATTTTTCCCAGTGAGCTGCGATGTGGTTGGAGTTATTGTATTTCCGCTTACTTCACGGAGCCTTGCGTAACGCCATTGATGATCCATTTTTGTGCCATCAGATAAACGATAATCATCGGCAGCAAGGCCATCAGGTACGAGGCAAAGGCCAGATTAAAGTCTGTATTGAACTGTCCCTGGAACACATACTGAACGAGCGGCAGCGTGTACTGCTCCGGGTCACTGATAATAATAAGCGGCAGCAGAAAGTCGTTATAGGTGGACAGGCAGGTGAGTATCCCAACGGTAGCACTAATCGGTGCCATCAACGGAAAAATGATTCGCCAGAACGTGCCCCATGTCGTCGCCCCGTCTACCGTAGCCGCCTCTTCCAGCGCCACCGGAATGGAGCGGATATAGCCGACATAGACGAACACATTAAACGCCAGCCCGTACACCGTATGCAGCATAATCAGACCAAACAGATTGGTCATGTGAAGTCCCGAGGCCAATTTGACAATCGGCAGCATAATGATCGGGAAAGGAATGAACATCGCGCTCACAAAGTAAAAATATAACCCCTTAAAAAAGCGTCGCTGCATATTACGCGCAATCGCATAAGCGACCATGGAATTGGTCAGCAGCGTCAGCACTACCGTTGATGTCGTGACCATCACACTATTCTGAAAAGCGCTGAAAAAGTTGGTCATTTCCACCGCACGACTAAAATTTTCCCAGTGCAGCTCGGTCGGAAAGGCAAAGGCAGAATGCGCCATCTGCTCGGGATTTTTAAGCGCAATCGTCACCGTCATATAGAGGGGAAACAGGATAAATATCGTTCCCAACGTCACCAGAAGCAGTACAGGCCAGTTGGTACGTCTGTTCGTTCTCATCAGTTATCCATCTCCCTTCTCTGGAGGAATCGCAGCTGTAAGATGGAAATCATCGCAATCACAATAAAATAAATGACAGAGTTAGCCGACTGATAAGCAAATTCCCCGCCTCTAAAGCCCCCTGTATAGATCAAGTGTGATATCGACTGTGTCGCCCGCCCCGGCCCTCCGTTCGTCAAGGCCACGATTTGGTCGAACACCATAAGAGAATTTTTCATCGCCAATACCATATTGATCGTAAAAAACGGGGCAATCAGCGGAAACGTAATACTCCAGAATTCACGCCACTTGCCTGCACCGTCCAGATTGGATGCCTCATACAGACTTGTTGGAATGGTTTGCAGCCCGGCCAGATACAGAATCGTATTGAAGGCAATCCCCTGCCATACGGCTACGATCACAACCCCCACCCAAGCCAACTGTTCGCTGCCCAAAATATTCGTCGACAATGAGGTAATACCTAAATTTTGCCCCCAAATCGTAAACACGTTCGAAAACAAGTAATTGAATATGTACCCGACAATCAGCACGCTTAAAATATTAGGCAGAAAATAAATGCCCCGGAAAAAGTTACGGAACCGTATTTTAGCATTCAGCCCCAGCGCAATCAGTAAACTGAGGACATTAATCGCAATCGTAACCACAATGGCAAACTTGAAGGTAAACCAGTATGCGTTCCCCACATTATCGTCCTGAAACAGATTGACATAGTTTTTGAACCCGACAAAGTGATATTGATGACCAAAGCCGTTCCAGTTCGTGAGCGAATAATAAAAGCCCTGCAAGGCAGGTAATGTCAAAAATATAAAAAACAACAGGACAGCCGGCACGGTCATCCAATAGAAAGCCGTTAGTCGCTTATTCATGTCTTATCCTCCTCCCCTATCGGCGGTTAGCTACCTTATCCCATTCACTGTCCAGCTTCTCCAAATAAGCGTCGATGTCTCCATTTTGCAGGAAGGCCTGCACAATGGAATTTAACTGTACGGCTTTCGGAATATAATGATCGGCAAAATCAATCACACGTCCGGATTTAAAATACGGCAGCAGCTCCGCTACACTCGGATCATCCTGCGTGACTCCCTTCACCGCTGAAAACAGCGTCTGCTCTGTAATATACTGCTTGCTGTTCTCCGGCTTCAGCAGGAAGGCAATGAACTCCTCGGCCTCTTTTTTATGCGGAGTGCTCTCCGACACGGCTAACAGTGTATCTATACCAGACACCAGCTTGACCGCCTTTTCATCGTTCCCTGTCGGTAACGGGAAGAATCCAAGCTCCACCTTCGGGTTCGCCTTGCGGATTTCAGATATCGCCCATGAGCCCTGGATATACATAAACCCCTGTCCATTAGCAAAGGCACGGTTCCCGTCCGCATAGTTTTTGCCAAAATTATCGCCATGTCCATATTTCAGCAGCTCCAGCTGCTTTTCCGCAACCTCGCGGTACTTGTCCTGAAAGGTGACCTGATTTGCACGTCGTTGCAGGAAAAAATCAATGCCCACCAGATTCGGACCAAGTGCATTAAAGGGAAGGTTCGTCTGCCAATCATCTTTATATGTAAAATAGAACGGAATTTTGCCTGCGGCCTTGATCTTTTGTGCCGTTGCGATCAGTTCGTCCCACGTTTTGGGCACCTGTAATCCCATTTCCTTAAAAAGTGTTTTGTTGTACATCACACCATTCGCATTGGCGGCATAAGGGATTCCGTACACCGGATCGGCCCCGGTCACATCCTTGAGCATTTTGAGGTAGATTGGGTCCACTGTACGCGGCAACTCCGTATTCACCAAATCCGTAAAAATACCGCTCTGCGCCAAAATGGAATAAGTATCGGTGGCCCCAAGCCCCACAATGTCAGGTACATCATTTTTGACAACCCGGGTCAGCAACACCGTCTCTGCCTCCGGCGGGTTGACCTGTGTCACTTCAATGCCGGGATGCTCCTGATTGAATCGGAAGATCAGCTTATCGAAGGAACCTTTGGCCTCCGGCTTGTTCTGGAAAAATTCAATCTTCACCTTGCCTGACGCGTCATCCTTATTGCATGCGCTTACAATAATCGCCATTAGAAGTATCGAAGCTAGTAATGACAGCCTCTTGCCCCATTTCCACATACTCATACCTCCTTTTCCCCTATGTCAATCTATTGCGTGACTAGACAATTAATACCCGAAGTCTATGTAAAAGAAACGATATGTCATTCCAACATCACAATAGGTGTAATATGTATTCATTTTCAACATAGGATTAACTTGACTATAGAGGAGGAGGCGTTGGTTTGTGAGAGATTGGCGGTTATATGGCAAAAAGGTACTGGTATTCGCTGTAGTGTTTCTGCTTTTTTCCGGCATGGGTTTGTTGAATGGGGGTACATCGTTTGCAGCCTCAGGATTTCATGTAAGCGGAACCAGTCTGAAGGATGCAAACGGGAATACCTTTGTCATGCGTGGAGTAAATAACCCTCATATCTGGTTTGATACACAAGCCTACCAGGCATTGGATACCATTGCGGCGACGAAGTCCAACACCGTTCGCATTGTGTGGCAGACGAATGGATCAGCACAAAGACTGGAGGAAATTATCAACCGCGCCAAACAGCTCAAGCTGATCTCTGTCGTTGAACTGCACGATGTTACAGGCAGCAATGATGCCAACCGTTTGAACGATATGGCCCGTTATTTCGCTGATCCAGCGGTGAAAAAGGTACTGGCCGATAACCAGAAGTATGTCCTCGTGAATATCGCGAATGAGTGGGGTGACCACAACCTCACCGAAGCCGCATGGCGGGACGCTTACAAAACGGCCATCACCACGCTGCGCAACGCAGGCTTGCCGAATACGATTGTGATTGACGGCTCCGGCTGGGGACAATATGCCTCCCCCATTAAGGCCCATGGCGTTGAGCTGTTACAGCATGATCCCAACCATAATTTGCTGTTCTCTGTCCATATGTACGCCAACTACAATGATTCCAGCAAAATCGGCTCTGAGCTGCAAGCCATTAAGGATAAAGGGCTGGCTGTCATCGTGGGCGAGTTTGGCTACAACTACAACAACGGCAACAACAATCTGGGTACCACCGTGAATCCCTATGAGGTCATGAAGCAATCCCAAGCCAAAGGCATCGGCTATCTGGCCTGGTCCTGGACGGGCAACAACAGCGAGAACGCATGGCTTGACCTTGTGAACAGCAGCGACTGGAAAACGCCGACGACATGGGGCAATATCATATTGAACGATGCCAACGGCATCAAGAACACTTCGAAGACAGCTTCGGTGTACTAAGGTCTGACTGAGGTTCACAAGGTATTGGTACTTAAAAAGGAAGATCCAGCGACCCGCTAATGGTCGACTGGATCTTCCTTTTTATCAATTAAAGCTTATATCTCCGTTTTAGCGAATTAAAAAAGCAGCGTCCCACTCCGGATTTTCTCCCCCGATCAATGAAGCCAACACCAAAGCAACACCCGCACTGCCATTCAGAAAACCAGCCTCATCCACTTCTTCCATTCTTCCAGCCAGTAGACTGTGATCATAAAAACCAAACAGCGATTCAGAATCGAACATATTTAATACATCTTCCAGTAACCTATTCCGCATCGCACCTAGCTGCTCATGCCCGGTATCTGAATACATACGCTGAACCAATTGCAGCAATCCTCCGACACCATGACACAATGTGGCAGAGGTTAATTCCCCGTTGCGATAAAGCCGTTTTTCTATATCCAAATAGGCGCGAAGTCCCGTTTCAATCCATTCTTCATTGTGAACTGCTTGTCCTGCCAGCCAGATCGAACGTGCAATGCCTGGTACACCGTAGCACCAAGAATCACGATGATTTTGAGCGCTGTTCGGCAAGGGTTGGTCATCCAGCCACTCCTCAAAAGAAACCCGATCAGGCCAAATTATGCCCTCTTTATCCTGAACGCGCCAATGATGTATAAACTTGGCCAGTTTATGTATATCATTCACTAAAAGAGGGGAGTCCGCTTCATGGAGAGCAGATAGACTCAGAAAACATAAGGGACCTGCAATACCATGCGAAAGTCCTAAATTGAAATTCCCCTGAGGATATTGCAGCTTTTCATTCTCCTGAAACTGATGTTCTGAGGAAATGTGCCAGCCAGGTACAGAATGGCCATTCCTAATTCGGTCGCTGCACATCACTTGAAATAACTCAATGGTCTGGTTCCATACCGTACGCATAGTGGGGCGGTCAGAAAATAACATGGCGATACGTCCTATCCCCGTAAAACCTGATATGGCGTCATACTGACTCATTTGTAGCTGTCCCTTTTCCCATTGCTCTTGACATAAAGCCACACTATGCAGCGCGGATTCTTCGAACCAGGAGGCGAGAGTGTCTAGCATCCCTTGATAGCGCGTACCCTTTCTCGATAAGGAGTGAATGGCCAGCAAAATACCTGCTAACCCACTATACAGCGACAGATCATGGATACCTTGCTGTTCCATGACCAAACGAATCCGCTCCAGATATTGATGTCCTACCCTATCCCAGCCATCCTCGGGATAGAGTCGATCCAACTGACCCATCAGCAAACATATGCCCGTAAACCCGCTTCCCAAGCTCTCATCTGACCAACGCTCAATCTTCATTCCGTCAGATTCGATCGGAGGTACTTTTTTCATCCATAAACGAACCTGCTCCGGGTCTCTATAACGCTCGGCAATCTCCAGCAAGACCGCAGATATCCTATCTTTTATTTCCCCCTCGACGGGTATCCAACTGTCGCATGTATATGAAATCGTCGTCATCCTGAAACTCTCCCTCCGGCTTCGATTAAGGAATCTTCTTCACTGAACGAACTGGCCTGAATCCTATACATCTCTGCATACAACCCATCCAGTAAGATCAATTCCCTATGGGTCCCCTGCTCCACAATTAAACCATTGTCCATCACCACAATTTTCTGAGCCAGACGTGCTGAGGAAATCCGATGAGTAATAAAAATTCCGATGCTGTCTTTCATTAAATCCAGAAACAAGACGAGCAAGTCCCTCTCTGCCACCGGGTCCAAAAAAGAACTAGGTTCATCCAAAATATACACATCCGCTTTCCGTAAAAAGGCCCTTGCGATAGCCACCCGCTGCCACTGGCCTCCCGAGAGCTGGTAGCCATCCTCGAACCATTTTCCAAGCTGTGTGTCCAGGCCCTGTGGCAATTGGGTTATAATGCGGTCTATAGCTGCGTATTCGGCAGCATGCATTAGCTCCTCATCCTGCCCCATATGATCCAGCGAACCAAAGCCGATATTGTGACGAGCAGACATTTCATAATGCATAAAATCCTGAAATACCACGCCTATTTTCTCCTGAATCTGTTCCAGATCGTAATCTTGAACAGGACGCCCATTCAATTTGAGCACACCGCTGTAATCCGAATAGAGCTGCATCAGCACCTTCATGAGCGTTGATTTCCCTGAACCATTTTTCCCTACAATGGCTATGGTCTGGCCTTTATCCATTGTTAAATGAATATCCCGAATGGACGGCTCGGTTTGACCGGGATAAGTAAAAGAAACGCCTTCTATTGAAATTTGCTCAATACCAAAGCCGGTACTGCATTCCGGGCCGATCGGAAGCGCCTGTTCCTGTTGACGACGAACCGGATCCGATGTGGGTAACTGTAAAAATAGAAATAACTGCTCCATATACAGATTGTTTTGCGAAAATTGGACAATCCCCTGAATCAAGGCCTGCATCTGGCTTTGGGTCAGCATAATAGCTTGAATGTAGCCGTATAAACTGCCTATTAATAATTTTTGCTCAAAGGTTTCCCGAATCGCAAGCCATACGACCCATAGCAAAACCGTCAGCTCCAGTAAGCTATACAGAAACGTAATCCTAACCCTTTTGCCCAATATTCGTCTGTCCTCTACAAAAAATCGTTGTAATAAAGCTCTGTATCTTTTCAGCAAATAAGGTCCCAGATTAAACATTTTCACTTCCTTGACCGCACGATCATTGGTCAGCAAATAGGTCATATACCAGGACTCCCGATATAACGGGGTACGATTCATGTAAATTTCAAACTGTTCTTTATTTAATTTGAAAATGGAATACACAGATACCAAAGAGATTATAAAAAGAATGACGACAACCCACCATTTCCATAGGAAAAGCAGCGTTGCAGAAGACAGCATGGTAACCAAGCTCGATATAATGCCTGCCATTTGAGTGTATAACTGATACGGACGATAAGAAGCCTCTTGAGAAGCCCGCTTTAGCTGATCGTTGATCTCCGAATTTTCATAATCCGCCAGTCCCAAGGAACCTGACTTTTCTCCGATCATAATATTCAGGGACTTGGACAGTACAGCTTCAAGCGTGCCCTCTACATAGCTTTGACTCATCGTCACCACACTTTTTAATACATGAATGGCTATAAACAGACCAAATTGAAGCATAATCAGGGAAATGCCCTGCGGGCTGGAAGAAACAATGCTATTGAGCAGATTTTGCATAATAATCAATGTAAGAACAGGCATCAAGCCTTGGACGATGTGCAAAAAAATACTGGAAACCATATATGGCTTATTCATACCAAATACCAGTCTAAAAAGCTTTAAACCTTGTCGTATGGACCTCCAGATGGACTCAACCTCAAGCTTTGTACTTTCCTGCACGCTACTCATTGGCAATTCCACCGATACTGAATCAAGCTGTGCATCGCATGTCTGGCCATAATCATCACCTTACGCTCCCGATCCCTGTCTATCCCTAGTAATCGGTTTAGATGCATATGGATCACACTATATACGATATCATCTCTTGTATTGGTGGCTCCCCCCTTCGCTTCCTGTTCATGGATCACACGGTTATACCCCGCTACCGCTTCTTTTCTCATGTTAAAAATACTCTCTATGGAGTCACGGCTGGATTGAATCGAATTTAGATTTTCCTGATCCGATGCCATCCATTGTAAAAAGAACTTTCTTTCCTTGCGGAAATCATCCAAATACTCTTTGACGTCAAAATGCTGATTCAGGAGCTTGAAGGTATCTTCCTCGCTGTACCCAAACTGAGACAGAAGGTTAATGACGCTTAGGATTGCGATCACATCCTGCTGCAAGGAGGTCTGGCTGAACCGGATCAGATGTACAAGCCTAGCCGCTACCTCACTGTCGCAGGAAAACATTCGCTCCGCGCACGCCATAGGCTCCTTCCCGCCGTAACGCTCTATTTCAGGTTCATAGGTATCAATGACCACTCTGGATATCAATCCTTCATGCAAAAGCGTCTCTGTCCATTGATGGAACAGGGAAAGGAACGCATTGCCCTCCCGATTCTCCGACTGTTCGAACCGAACGCGAATATGCTTATCTGGATCAGCATAGCGGATAAAGTAGCCCTGAAGGATCACACCGCTATCTTGTTGCTGGCGTACAAATTCCTCCCAGTACCCACCAATAAACTCATCCTGCCGACTGTTCATACCATATAGCTTCGCGTAGAACCAGCGGCTACCCGGCAAATAAGCAAAGGCCGCTTCTGTGGGATGGTGATTGGTTTCCTCCTGATCTATATATAGGGAAGCAGCCACTTCTTCTCCAAAACGATGCGCATCAACAACCTGGTTGCGACGCACGAGCGGAAACACAAATTCGGCCGCTACACGGCTACCGTTGCGAGAAACGGGCATATCTTCGACTGCACCTATATGCTCAATCAGAGTGACTTTGCCTTTGGCTTGAAGCTCCTTGCAAATCTGCTCCATATGCAGCGGGTGTTCCATATCCAGCAGAATGCGATTATCTAATTCAATCATGTACACATAACGCGGCAGGCTCCATTTTTTTTGGAACTGACGCACCCACTTCTCAAAAAGCCCCGCGTCCTTGGATGCATTCAGTGTTGAATCACATATCATTCTCCATGTCGCCGGGTGAAGAATAATATGCTCATATCTTAGACGCGGAGTAAAAGGAGCGTGCGCGACGAACCCCCACTCCATAGGCGACCAATGTCGGTAACCGTCGTCGCTGACCTCCAAGAGAAAGCGGTATATGTTAGGGGTCAATTCCGCATTGAGCATATGTCCGGCTCTGGCAATGATCTCACGATTGCGGCTCATCGACTTCAAATAGAAATGGTCGTTCCGTACTCCTACGGCGAGGTCCGAAACATGAATTTGCCGTTCCTCTGGCATGATGTGATTGGTTCCTATTGCAATTTCATAAGGCCGGGTGTGCTGCGTTAACACCACATTCGCCGTTCTTCCCGAGCTAGGCAAGTAGGATATCTCAGCCAGCAGCTTTTCAGGCTGTAATCGTTGCTCTTCTAGCTGAATTTGAGAGAATAGGTCCGCAAAAGGCTGCCCAAACAGGTCCAAAAATCTCCCGAATGTCTTCCCCGCCCCATCAGACCCCTGATTAGGTCCTAACAGCAAGGTATATTCGCCGCGATCCACAGCCAGCTGGTCCGAGGCAGAAAGCTGAAAGATCAATTCCATAGAAGGTGCTGCGAGCCATTTCCCCTGCTCCTGCCCCTTTACAATTTCGTCTATCATGGCATCTGTCAGCACGACTTCATTCTTTCCTTCATGAATGCAGGACACGAACCATTGAAATAAAAGCTTTTCATAATGCGTTCTCGACTTGGATGGAGACATATTCTCTAGTCGCACTCGGCGACTCAGGGGATGCTTGTAGCCTGCGGGAGCCCCTAAGCCCGTATCCTCATCCAGCAGCTCCAGCAAGGGAACCTCTCGGTACGGCCCGTACTTCTCCAGAAATTCCACACAAAATTCGTCCAAGGGTCTGTTTTCACGCGTCGAAAGCTTGGTCAACAAGTCAGCAACACGCTCAACATCTTTACGAATGGCGTGCGGAAGGGACATACCTCGATCCTCCATAGACAGGTCGATTTGCAAACTGGATTTCACACTGAACATATCGTCCATATAGCGTCTTAATTCAGCCAGAAATTCTTCTCCCTGACCGATAGGTAAACCATTATATTCATGAATAGCATCTGCAATGTAAATAAGCTTTTGTTTGAATTCATCCATACCCGTTACGTGTTTCAAGGTGGATAGTATATGATTTAGCGGGTCAGGAGTCGTCGTAGGAGGAATAAGCTCAGAAATCAGAAATTCTTGCTCAAATAGCTGCCACACATAACGGTCAATCGTTTCAGAACTAGCACCCACAAATTCCTTTTGGAGATGATCGACCAGTTCCAGATAAGGGATGGGGACCGAGGTTACGTCCATCACACAATCAAACACTTGGGTCGTGCGAACGGACACACTCTGATCTTCACCGTCAACCATACTTCCGTGCCTTGTCGTATAGGGAATTTTAGCACGGTTGCCCTGACGGTAAATTAAGGTGTTACGCTGAATCCTTAACTGACGTACCACCTCTTGACGGCCTTCAATCAGCTCCATCACTTTCAGCAGCCACTCCATATCGGGTCTTGCACGCTTTTGATAAGTATCCGTCCCTCGTAAACAAAGCTGTGATTGTTCCGTGAATTGCCCGTATGTGACCCCCGATAACAAACCGAACGGTGTGGGTCGTGTCATCATTCTGATAATATAGCGCATGAAGGCTTTGATGACCTGTCCCTGTTTGCGCGGATTGTCCGGGTTGCTAATATGTAATAAAGATTCAAGCAACGTAGGGCTGGAGGCTGCCAGTGCTTCACGTATGAATGGGTTGCTGGACCATTCGGATAGATGATGCAATGTGACCTCTCTGACCTTCTCATCTTCTCCGACACAGGTTGGAAAGCATTTTGCAAACTCTTCTATAGGCAGCACCGGGGTACGGAGCATAAAGAAATCTAAGGTTTTATAAAGGTTTTCTTTCGTCTTCATGTGAAACCTCCGTTCTAAGCCAAGCTTCTAGATAACCTTTTTTTGCCAACGAGTGAAGCTAACGATGGAGCACAGTAGTACAGTCACACCTAAACAAATCCAGAATTTGAAGGAACCATCCACTCTTAACGCAAGCATAATTTGTTGAAAAGGGTCCATTAATACCACAAGCGGCTTGAAAATGGGGTAGAGAAACATGGATAAAGCCAAAATGGCAATAAAGGCAAACAAAGGTCTGGAGATGAACAAGCACACGACACTACTCAGCATAAGCTTTGCTAGACAAACCAGCGTGAGCAACAGATAAAACGCAAGGGTGTATGAGACAGCTTCCATTGAGGTGGAGGGTAATGTCGAACCGTATTTAAAAAAGGTAGCGGCGTTCGGGAACAACATCCACCCGGCAAACACACCTATAAGCAGGGTCGTTCCTGTAAAAAACATCGTCGTAACTGATAATGCGAGCAACTTACCCAACCAGAATTGAAAACGCCGGTACGGCCGCAATACGTATAAGCGATATGCACCAGAATGAATATCCCCGCTTAACTGATCCACATACAAAATGGGTAACATCGCCGTGATCAGAAATAAGGAAACTTCACTCATCATGAGCCACGGCAAATTCAAATTGTTAACAGCAACAATCCCTTCACCGAACCGGAACCTCATTGTATCTGTTATTTTCAGGCTCCAAATGTTTGCAATAACGATAAGTACAAAAGCTATATATAATAAAATTGTGGATTTTCGATTCCATATCCGTTCCATTTCACTTCGCCAAATTCCCAGCATACAAAGATCCTCCTAATACAAATAATCACCGGCAGCAAAACGACGGTATGCGGCCCACGTAAAAAAGATTAAATAAAAAGCGACAACTGTGGTAATCGCCCCATTCACAGACCCATTTCCCTCCAGCGATCCATCCAGCCCTGTATATTGCATATAAGGAATAAGCAAAAAAGCAATGACATCGTGCAAATATGAAGTATGAGGGGCAAGGGAAGCTAATTTTAGGTATAATCCATCAAACAGCAAGGCACCCAGATTGTAAGTCATACAGGCACCAATCGCATACGTTACACTTTTGCTGCACATAGCAATAAAGGAATAGAGGGAGCTTATAGCGAGTAGCGAAGCAAATGCCCAACCGTAATATTCGAATACATAGATCCATTTATTCCCTAGAAAACTAGTATCACCTAGATCGTATGAGGATCTCCATACTTCAACGATCACCTGCGAGGATACCGCAAAAACCACTAGAAGAAGCAAAATGGAGATGTTAACCACGAATAGCTTGCTCCAAAATATTTGGCCACGGGTAAATCGACGCATAAATAGCAAACGCATCTGCCCACTCCGAAATTCTTCTGTATACACAGCAGCAACCAAGGCAGCTACCGCAATATTGCATACTAAATACAAATTTTCACGCAAGCCTGTAACCATAAAGCTTTTAGATAATACCTCCATAGGAACCTTCATAATGCGTAGAAAATATCCCCCTGTAGAATAAGCCAACACGGGTGTACATAAAATCAGGAGCCAGAACCATTTCCTTTTCCACAATCTTTCAAACTCGCTGTAAATGAGTAGCTTCATAGTCCCATAAGCCCTATAAAGGCATCCTCCAGCCGTTGACCTTCCTCAACCAGTTGATCAGCAGGCCCCTTCCAAACTAGCGTTCCCTCTTTGATGACAATCAGCTCGTCACACATTTGCTGCAATTCATCCAGCAGATGACTGGAGATAAAAAAAGCATAATTAGCTGAATCGCGCAAACGAAGAATAATATCTCTCAGCTCTCGCATTCCCATAGGATCAAGACCATTGGATGGCTCATCAAGCAGAAGGAGCTCCGGGCTACCCAGCATAGATTGGGCAATACCGAGCCGCTGCTTCATCCCCAGAGAATAAGCTTTGACCTTGTCATCTCCCCGCGATTCCAGCCCCACCCTTTTTAGTAGCTCCTCAATATGATTCTCCCGATCCGAAGACTTAATTTCCGTGTGCAGCCGAGACAAATTACGCAATACCTGTCTGCCTGTCATATAATCAAAAAAGACCGGGGATTCAATGATAGCGCCTACTTTAGACAACGCCTTTTCCCGGTCCGTCTGCACATCGTATGAAGCAATCCTTACAAAGCCGCTAGTTGGCTGCATGAGTCCTGTCATAATCCGCATCATCGTCGTTTTCCCGGCTCCATTCGGTCCGATGAAACCATATATCTTCCCTCTTTCAAGCTCGAAGGAAATGTTATTTAACAAATCACGTTTCCCCATTTTTTTGGTTACCTGCTGGACTTCCAATAAGGCATCAGACATACGTTTTCCTCCATTACCAAACCGATATAAAGGATGTTTCCAACCGTTTCAGAGCTGAAAAATCCATGTTTTATTCAAGGAAGAAGAAGGGATTTCTAGGTCCCTTCTTCTTTTGCTTGATTATTAATATACAATAGCCATTCATTATTTTATAAAGGCAACACTTGGATTAACAAAGTGAACCGACGTTGGTAAAGCATTTGTTTCCGCAGGTTGCAACACAACTGGCAGCTGTTTTGCCGCTACCGCATCCGCTAGAACATGCCACAATGCTCAATACTTGAGGTTCCACAGAACCTTGAGATTTGTTTACTTGAACATCCAGATCAAATAAATTGTCAGCCATTGCATTCTCCCCCTTTCGTTTTTAGTCGTACCCTTCATTTTCAACGAGCTGCCAAAAATTCGCCCGTCGAATGATTTTCCTTCTTTACAACGTAAAGAAGGATTTATATGAACAACACCCCGACCAGATCGTCACCCACTCGAAATATTGCCATATACTACGTGGACAATTTATATGTATGTTCTTTGTTGGCAACCAAAACTTCTTTTAACAATGTTGTATAATATCTCTATAGACACAAGAATATCACATGTTGCAAAATGAAAAAGGTATATACCAAATGCATGAATATAATTTATAAATATTCATTTATATTAATATGTGGTTATTAATTATCATTCGATGTTTCTATAAACCGTACCCAAATAGCCCTGCGGCGAACGTTCTACCTCAGGGCTATGCTTTGTATAAAATTATACCGTTGTTGCTCTAGCAATGCTCATCCAGTGACCATCCCGCCACCTACGCCAGTTCAATCCACTCGCCGAGCAGCGTGTCCAGCTCCGCTTGCAGCCACTCACGCGCATCCCACAGCTCCGCCATATGCGACGTGTCGTCGCTTGTGCTGAGCTGGTCCAGCTCGGCATCCGCCGCCGCCAATTCCGCTTCCTTGGCGGCAATCGCCCGCTCCAGCCGCTCGCTGGATACGGCGGGCGTGCGGGATGGCTTCGCGGCCTTCGCTCCGCGTGCCCCCGTGCCAGCGGACAGCCCGCCACCTGCGGCGGGCGAGTCCAAACGGCCTGCCGCACCCGGACGCGTGCGGCTCGCATCGGCTTCGGCAGGCGCTCCTGTCCGCGCAGCCGAAGCCGTTCCGTTGCTGGCTGCACTGGCAGATGCAGCCCCGCCCAAGCCTGAGCCGCCACCTGCTGCGGCTCTGCTTCCGGATGCCGTGCGCCCCCCGGCATCTCCTGTGCTCAGGAAGCGGGCGTGTTCCAGCTCCCGCTTCTTCGCCCGGTATTCATCGAAGCCGCCCAGATAGGAGGCCAGCTTTCCGTCCTCCAGCTCCCAGACACGCCCGGCCAGCTTATTCACAAAATAACGGTCGTGCGAAATCGTCAGCACGGTTCCTGTGTAACTGTCCAGCGCTTCCTCCAGCGCCTCACGTGAGTCGATGTCCAAATGGTTGGTCGGCTCATCCAGCACCAGCAAGTTCGGCTTTTTCATGACCAGCAACGCCAGCCGCAAGCGGGACCACTCTCCACCGGACAGCATGCTAACAGGCTTAAACACATCTGCTCCGTAGAACAAATACTTCGCCAGTAGCCCGCGTGCCTCGCCTTCCTCGACGCCCGCTTCATCTTTGAAGTACACAAGCACGGTCGCACGACTGTCCCGCTCTCTTTCCTGCTGCGCCAAATATCCATACTCCACGCGTGCGCCCCATTGCACCATGCCTGCATCGGCACTCTCCTGACCGAGCAACAGCTTGAGCAGTGTCGTTTTTCCCGAACCGTTATCTCCCAGCAGAGCGACCTTTTCGCCGAATTCCAGACTTCCTGTAGCACCGTTTAATATCTGGCGCTCCCCGTAGGCTTTGGCTATTTCTTCGAAATGCAGCACCCGCCGGCCCGAACGGTCCTCCAGCCTCAAATTAAACTCAGCCCCTTGCGGGTCCAGTACAGGCCGCTTCACCAGCTCCATGCGCTCTAATGCTTTACGGATCGAGTTCGCTTTTTTAAAAAACTTTTCGTTATCCCCATTGCGTCCCCACTCTTCAAGACGCCGAATGGCCTCTTTCATCTTCTTGATCCGCTTTTGCTGTTCCTTATAATCCTCAAATTGCAGCAGCAGCCGTTCTTCCTTTTCCTTGACGTAGCCACTGTAGTTTGCATAATACGTAAACGCCTCGCCATCCTCCAGCTCAATCATCTTGACGGCAACGCGATCCAGAAAATAACGATCATGGGATACAACCACACACGCACCCGTATAGCCTTGCAAAAATTGTTCCAGCCATTCCAGACCTTTTAAATCCAAATGGTTGGTCGGCTCATCCAGCAGCAACAGATCCGGTCGTCCGATGAGTTGGGACGCGAGTGCAATTTTCGTTTTCTCCCCGCCGGACAGGGAACCGAAGCTGCGCGTATACATGGCTTTGGCAATACGCAGCCCGTCAGCTACCTGATCGATATTCGCATCCATTTCATAGCCGCCGCTTCGCTCAAACCGTTCTTGCAAGGCAGCATACGATTGCAGCAGCTTTTCCAAACGATCCGCATCCGCAGCTACAATCGGATCGGACATTTCACGCTCCAGCTCGCTCATCTGATTACGGCAATCCTTCAGCTCACGATAGGCGTAAGCCAGCGTTTCGTATACGCTCAAGTGTTCAAACTCTGCCGGGATTTGCGGCAAATAGCCGATTTTCGTATCCTTGGCGATGACGAGCTGTCCTTCATCCGGTCGGGACAAACGCGCAATGAGGCGCAACAGGGTGGTTTTACCGCTTCCGTTGCGACCGATGAGTCCCACCTTTTCCCCCGTATGAATATCAAACGATGAACCGTCCAGAATCAGATTGGCACCGTGGTATTTTTTCAATTGTTGACTGTTCACGATATACATGTTTAGGCTCTCCTTTATTTAGGAAGACCCTTACCCGCGCAACACAAAAAGAGCCGCAGGAGCTAGTAGCCCGCGACTCTTTGGATGATACAGCAATCCGTTCGAGTTAAGGTAGGCGTCTTCTCGCGATGTTTATAACCGTATGCTTAAAATTGGACAGACTTCTCCCGTTGAATGGAAAAGCATGCATAATGCCAGCCATAGCAATCGGCAGCTGGCTAATACGGTTGTTCAGCATCTCGTGATTCACCTACCTCACCTCCTTCTTCATAATTGGGTGTAGTATAGCATAATTTCTTGCATGATAAAAGAGGGGAATGCCTCAAGTATTTTCATAAGAAAAATAAATATTTTCAGTTTATTTATCGTTCATTTTGGCATATAATATTCTATATATATAAATAATAATCAAAAATGAGGTTTAGGAGACAAAATAATGAATATTAGAGTAAGGATATCCGATTTAGAAGCCAAAAACTTCAAAAATATAATTGATGGTAAAATATCCTTCCCTAGCTCAAAAACCCAATCATTCAATAATGCAGACGTTTTAGGTATATATGGGCAGAATGGTTCTGGTAAAACGGCTATTGTCGAAATATTTGAAATTCTCCATGCTTTATTAAATGGCGACAGATTAAAAAAAGAGTATGCCCGTTTGATTTATCAGGACAGTGACTCTGCAAGTTTAAATTTTACTTTTATGATTAAGTTAAATGATAAATTATTCGAAGTTCTCTACAATTTAGAGCTGACTAAATTTACTAATGAGAATTTTGAAAATCCTGATTTGGAAAACATCTCTTCAGAAATCTCAATACATGTATCCAAAGAAGAGATTAAGTATAAAGAAATTAAAAAAGGATCTAGACCTAAAACTGCTATCCAGTTCTCCAGAAGCAACGATGAGGATTATTCGGTAGGCCCCCAGACCATCTATAAGAAAATCAAGTTAAACAAGAGCGATTCTTTTGTTCTTTATAAAGTCAATTCCCAACTAGCTTTTAAAGAGTATACGTCCTTCTTTTTTAGAAAAGAAGGAATGGAACTAGTCAAAACAATACTTGATCAGGAAGCCTTTGAACTATTCCGTATTTTGAAAGAGAATTTCGCCAATAATCTATTTGTTCTGAATAACCAACAATCTAGTCTTACTCTTGCTAATATTTTAATACCTGTACATTATAAGCGGCAAGATGTGAACACCGGAGAAACTAGTTACAGTATTATGATATTCCCGAGTAATGAACCTAGAAAAATGGCAATTAAGCTTTTTAATATGATGCATAGTATGTTCTCATCAATTAGTAAGGTCTTGAAAGAAATTATACCAGGATTAACTGTAGAACTAAGACCTTTGGGTGAGGAAACATTAAAAGATGGAGTTCGTGGTATGAGGGCTGAACTTGTCTCCATCAGAGAAAACAAAGTATTGCCCATTGCTTGTGAATCTGATGGAATTAAAAAATTAATTTCAATTCTTAGTTCATTAATTGTTATGTACAATGACCCAAATGCTTGTATTATTATTGACGAACTGGACGCAGGGATATTTGAATATCTTTTAGGAGAGATCGTTAAAATACTAAACGACAGTGGAAAAGGACAATTGTTATTTACTTCTCACAATTTACGTTTATTAGAGGTTTTAAACAAAGATAACTTAGTCTTCACGTCCACAAACCCAGAAAATCGTTTCATCCATTTGAAAGGCATTAAAGATACCAATAACATCAGGGATGTTTATTTTAGAGCAATTCAACTCGGAAATGATGATGAGTCAGTGTATGAAGTTACAGATAGATACTCCATAATGGACGCTTTTGAAGAAGCAGATGAATGGAATCATGGCTAGGAAAAGGGCAGTAATCATAATCGTCGAAGGCGTTTCGGATGAACGAGCGCTTTCGACAATCACCAAATATGCCAAAGAACTATTTGATGTACATATTCATTTTTCAAACGGAGACATTTTCACCAGAGCATCCAATAAAGGTGCAAAGGCCGTCGTTGGGGACGAAATTCAGAAAGTGATGAATGAAACAAAATACACTAAAAAGGATATCTTAGCTGTCATCCAAATTACAAATACAGATGGAACTTTCATTAAAGATGATTCAGTCATCGTAGATCACACTTTGGATAGGAAATTACTGTATCTAAGTGATTCTATAAAAGTATCTGAGCCACATAAAGCCTTGGAAATCAGAAGAAGGAACAAAAATAAAGCTCATAGTTTAAAAACAATGTATTCCGCAACAACGATCAAAAAAGATATTCCTTACTACCTATTATATTTCTCTTGCAATCTGGATCATATTATTCATGATGAAAGAAATCTAGAAGAAGAATATAAAACCTCAAAAGCCAGAACATTCAGTGGCAGATTCAAGAATAAGCCTGATGATTTTTTGAATTTTTTTAAGGATAACAGTTTTGTGGTAACTGGTACCTTAAAAGAAACTTGGGATTTTATACAGGATGGTCATCATTCATTGGGGAGATATACTAACTTTCATATCATTTTCGATATCTTGAACACCCTAACCAATAAAAAGGAGTAGTATTAAATAATTTAAATTTACGACCTTATATGTACTAATTAAGAAAAAAATCCCAAGTTTCTTTCGAGAAACCTGGGACTCATAGAAAAATAACATCTAAGTCATAATGGCTCTAATTCCTAAGCGTCTGCAATGTCCCGCTTCTCGTAATCGAAAATACGCCACATACAAAAGCGACAATCACAAAAGCCCCGCCTACCCAGGCGTTCGTGGCAACCGATTCACTATTCTCAATTACCGCACCGCCCAAGGCTGAACCGAGAGCAATCCCGATCTGGAGAGCAGAGAAATTGAAGCTTTGCTGAATACTTCCTGATTCGGGGGCATTTTCGATGAGATAGCTCTGCATCGGCGGGGACAAGGCCCAGCTCAATATTCCCCAGATGATCAGCAACGGCGCAAATACATACATCGAGTGAACCGAGAATGGCAGCAAGAACATCACGGCGATAAATACGCCCACAATGATTAAAATACTCTTCGCTGTGCCAAAACGATCCGCCAAAGAGCCGCCAATAAAACCGCCCCCAACGGCCGAAAGCCCAAATACAAAATAGGCGACACTAATCCACGATGCGTTCAAGCCCATCATATTCTCCATAAATGGAGTGAAATACGCATACAGTGTGTAATGGCCCGCCAACGTTAGCGTAGTCACCAGATGCGCACTAATCACCTTCACATTTTTCAAGGATTTCAGTTGCTCGCGCATCGGCACGACATGCTCCGTCGGAATCCGCTCCATAAACAAGTTCATGACGATCATAGCAACTACCGTCAACACGGCGATAATCAGGAACAGCACCCGCCAACCAAACGCATTTCCAATCAGCACCCCGGCTGGAATACCAAGCACGATGGACGAGCTAACCCCCATGGAGATCACACCGAGAACCCGGGCCTGATAAGCCTTGGACACCACTTTGACGGCAATCGTCAGCGATAACGTTACAATCAATGATCCACTTGCGGCGGTAACGATACGGGATATAAATAAGACCGCATAATTCGGACTCCAGAAGGCCAACAGGCTTCCCAGAATAAAAATAAACATCGACCATAAATACAGCCGTTTTCGTTCAATTCTGGCGGTCAGCGCCAATAAAGTCGGCCCGGCGATAGCATAGACAAGCGCGTAGATCATAATAAGCTGTCCCGCCGTGCTTACGGAGACATTCAAATCCTGCGCAATCTGGGGCAGAACGCCACCGATAATTAACTCCACCAGTCCCACCGTAAAGGTCGCAATCGTTAAGATAACTACTTTAAAGTTCATTACATAAGCTCCTTTGCTATCATGTAAATCCCTCGATATACGTAAAAAAATCCTGACCACAAGAAATGTACAAAGACGCACATTTTTTGTAATCAGGATTTATCGGTTCCTGGTAGAGACCCTCAAACCATATTATTGAGGTTATACAAATGGGACATTCATTAATCACGCATCACGAAGGTTATAGACATTACTATAAAGGAGCCTAACCCGAAGTTCAACCCCCTAAAGCTGTAAAAATTCGCTCATGGCGCGATCCGACAGATATGGTAAGTATTCATGGCCGTATTCGTGATACAGGAGCATTTCCTTGTCCGATACGATTTTATTGTACACCGCATACTGCGTGGAGGGTGGGCAAACCGTATCCGACAACCCCGTCACAAATAGTACCCGACCGCGAATACGATCTGCCAAATGTTGAATATCGATGTAGCCTAGTCGGTGAAATAACTCTTCCTCGCGCACATGGTTCGGATCAAACCAGCGAAAATAATACACCAGCTCCTCATATGCGGATGTGGTGGCATCCAGCGCCCAGGCTCTTTTATAGTCCGACAGGAACGGATATACCGGAACCGCTACACGTACACGTGGCTCCAATGCAGCACAGGCAACTGTCAATGCTCCCCCTTGGGAGCAGCCGAATGCGCCGATTCGATCAGGGTCTACCTGCTCCATCGACATCAGAATACGCACCGTCTGCACTGTATCCAGAAATACATTGCGGTAATAGAGCCGATCCGGGTCCGGGTCGTCGATTCCCCGGATGATATGCCCGCGAATCGTCGTTCCCTGAACCTGCAAGTTGTCCTCGGATAACCCGCCTTGCCCCCGACAATCCAGAGCCAGCACGGTAAATCCATGTGCCGCATAGCTCACTTTATCGAACCAGTCGCCACTGTCACAGGAATATCCGTGAAACATCGCCAAAGCCGGACCTTTTTCTATAAAATGCTTGGGTCGGACGAGCTTTCCATGAACCTTCGCTCCTCCTAATCCTGTAAAATACAGATGAAAGCACTCCACCAGCGGAGAGACAAAATCGGCTGGCTCCAGCGTATAATCCAGCGGCTGCCGCTCCAGTTCCTGTAGCGCCCGTTCCCAGTACGCATCAAAATCCGGCGGCTTCGGACTACTGCCCGTATACAACTGCAATTGCTGTAAAGACATATCCTCCGGCATTCGAGTCCCTCCTACATCCGGCCCGACTCATGGTCGTCTGCGACCACTTCATCCGTTGCGATGACATACTTCATCATGTCGGATACTGTCGTGTATGCGACACCTACATACGTGTCGGCGGCTCCATAATAGATCGCAATCCGTCCGGTGTCCGCATCATGCAACGTAGCACACGGGAACACTACGTTTGGCACAAAGCCACGTTCCTCATACCACTCTTCCGGGGTCAGCACGAAATTGGAGGAACGATATTTAACCTTAGATGGATCATCCAGGTCAAGAACGGCTACTCCCATGCTGTATACCAGCCCGTTACACGTGCCCGTCACCCCGTGGTAGAACATCAGCCAGCCCTCGGTCGTCTCAATCGGAGCCGGACCGCCGCCAATCTTCACGGATTGCCACCAGCCCTGTCCGCCCTTGCTCATCACATGACGGTGCTTGCCCCAATACACCAGATCCGGACTTTCACTGAGAAAAATATCACCAAACGGCGTATGACCGCTGTCGCTCGGACGGGATAGCAACACATAGTTTCCGTTTAGTTTGCGGGGGAATAGCACACCGTTTCGATTAAACGGCAGGAACGGATTTTCCAATCGTACAAAGTTTTTAAAATCCTTCGTTTGCGCTATCCCCAACGCCGCACCGTAAAAATCTGTACACCAGATGATATAATACGTGTCCTCCACTCGGACCAGACGCGGATCGTAAGCATAATTAGGCTGGTAATCGTTCCCTTCCTCATCGACCAAATGCAAGCGTTCCGTTTCGATGTCCCAAGCCAACCCGTCGTCACTCCAGCCCAGATGCAAATGCGGGCGTCCATTAATCGTTTCCGCCCGAAACACCCCCACAAACCGCCCCTCATACGGAGCTACTGCACTGTTGAAAATACGGGCAATGCCCGGCACCGGATTGCGTCCAATGACCGGATTCTCAGTATGTCTCCATACCGGAGCCTCACTGCCTTCAGGCTTATCTTGCCACGGCATTTCCGGCAGACTGTCTCCCACAATTCGTACGTTACCTACATCCAAATCCACATTCAATTTACTCATACATATGCTCTCCTCTCACCGAGACACTTGATTTTATCGATTTTTCTATTTCACTGAACCCTGTGCAAATCCGTTATAGATATATTTTTGTAATGCCAAAAATGCAATTAACGTCGGAATAATAGCAATGATTATACCCGCGCTGATCACTTCCCATTGCGAGCCATACGGCCCTTTAAACTTGAACAACGCCGTCGAAATGACCTGAAGGCTTGTTTTGGGCATATACAGAAACGGGGTGTAAAAATCGTTGTAAATATTAACCCCCTTGATAATAATGACCGTCACAATGGCGGGCTTGAGCAGGGGCAAAATAATGCGCCAGTAGATGGTCAGATAGGAGGCACCATCCAACATGGCCGATTCGTCCAGTGCCACCGCAATGGAATCCAGAAATTGCAGAAAAATATACACCGCAATAATATCGGTTCCCAAATACAGCAAAATAGCTGCCCAAGGCGTGTTAAACAGTTCCAGCTTGTTGATAATCTGGAATGTCGATACCTGTGTCGTTACCCCCGGAATGAGGGTTGCGAGCAAAAACGCACCCAGCATAAGGCTTTTGCCTTTAAATTTAAAACGATTCAAAATATACGCGATCATAGAGCCGGTCAACGTCGCGCCGATGATCGAAATGATCAGAATAAAGCCCGTGTTCACAAATCCGGTCAGCATGTTGCCGTTCACAAAGGCTTTGGCATAGTTGGCCCAATTGAACCAATTGTCCGGAGGAGTCAGAGGACTGGTAGCCGCATATTCAGTCTTTGTCTTCAAGGAAGCAAACAAAATCACGACAATCGGAAGCAGTGCGACGAACGCACCCAGCAACAGTGCGGCATACTTGATGCCGTTCGCCAGCATTCTTTTTAGCATATACACGGTTAATCCTCCTCTCCCCGAATCAGCAAACGTTGCAGCAGCGTAACCACGATCACAATCAGCAGCAAAATAACCGCCATCGCCGAGGCCAGACCAACCTTGCTGTACTTGAACGCCACGTCAATCGTTTGAATGACGAACGTTTTACTGCCATTGGAGCCGCCAGTCATAATATACGGAATATCGAATGCACTGATCGCACCGCTAATCGCCAAGATGAGATTCAACTGCAAAATCCGCTTGATACTCGGCAAAATAATGTACCGAAACTGATGCCAGCGGTTGGCCCCGTCCATATCAGACGCTTCATACAGATCACTTGATATGGAGGAAATCGCACCGAGAAACACAATAAAGTTAAAGCCCATGTATCTCCAGATCGACGTGCCCGCCAGTGAAATGTTGATAATCTCCGGGTTGCCCAGCCACAGCTTGATATACGAGCCCAGCCCCAGTGCCTGAAGTAGTGTATCCAGCGTGCCGTCCGGCTTGAAGAAGAATAGAAAAATAAAACCAATGGCCACCCCGTTCATCAGGGAAGGGAAAAATAAAATGCCCTTAAACACATTTTTAAACCAGGTTTGAAAGCTGAGAATGGTTGCAAAATAAAGGGCCAGCCCCATCTGTACAAACGTAGCGACAAAGTAATACAGACTGACCTTAAACACCGAGAAATACTCAGGGTCGGTAAAGATTTTGATATAGTTTTCAAAGCCCACATATTCCAGACGCTTACTATAACCGTTCCAGTCCGAAAAGCTGTATTTGAACATGTTGATCACCGGCAAGTACGCAAAAGTGATCAGCAGTGCCAGCGGAATAAATGAAAAGGCTGCAATAATCGCCAATCTTTGTTTGGAGTAGCTGAGATTCGAAAATTTAAACATGCTGCACCTCCTGGCTATCCGTCCATCGACTGCTACGTCGATCCTTTCTAATCGTCAGTTCAGATGACTATTTGGCTTCCTTCGCAGCCACTTCAGCACGCGCCTTCACCCATGCGTCGTTCAGATCCTTCATAATGGTGTCATACGATTCCGGGCGGTTACCAACCGCTGCCTCAATAATGCGTTTCTTGAAGTCCGGCTGCCACAAGCCGATTTCTCCCTTTTTATCGATTTTATCAACAATCCCTTCCTGTCCTTTTGGCGAAGGAGTAAGTGTTTCAAAGACAACTCCCTGATCTCCGTATTGCTTCAAAATTTCAGGTAATTTTGCACCCTGTAGCGGACTGATGCTACCCGCCTGCTCTACAGCATAGTTGGACTTCTCGGTAAACCAGTCCACCCAAGCACGGGCCGCTGCTTTATTTTCACTGTTTACGTTAATGCCGAGGTTGTAATCACCTGCCAGCGGAACAAGCACCCTGGAGGCATTTGTCGGAAACGGCATAAACCCGATATCATCCTTGTTGGTGGCTGTGCTTTTGATCTGGTCAATGGCCCAGGAGCCAAGTACCATCGTACCGATTTTCCCTTGAGCCAAATCCGCCTTGGAGGTTTCCCAATCCGTGGTGGTTGGGTCTTTTTCGATCAGACCATTTTTAGCCGCATCGTACATGATCTTATACAGCTCATAGTGAGGCTGACCCTTCGTAAAATTGTCGTCTGTATTCGGCTGTGTGACGTTCACATATTCCTTCGTACCCGCCACTGTAGCCAAATCAGCTTCCCACTGAGTCAGTGCCCACCCGGAGGCATAGTTCGTAAACAGTGGCACCGCCTTGGTTTTGTCCTTAATCTGCTGTAGCGCTTTCAAAAATTGATCCGGGGTTTTAGGAAGTTGCGTGATCCCCGCATCCTTGAACACATTTTTGTTATAAATCACACCGGAATACGTCATTGCTACCGGAATACCGTAGACATTATTGTCCACCATACGTTCTTCAATGCCGGTATACTTGCTTTTCATCTCCTCATAAGTGCCCAGCGGCTCGAAAAATTCGGGTAGTTCTGCAATGGGAATGCTGGTAGGAATAAGCAAAACATCTCCGTAATCCCTGGTGCCCATCCGAATTTTAATTTGGCTCTCATAATCGGCTAATGCCTGAAAATTGACCTTCACCTTCGGATAAAGCTTGTTAAATTCCTTGGCGTAGTCCTGAAACACCGTATCCACAATGTCTGTCCGTTGTGTAATGACCGTGATTTCACCTTCCATATCCTTCGGATCAGAGCTGGCTGCTGGCGTATCTGATCCTTTTGGGGCACACCCTGCAAACAACCCCGCTAACAATAGCACCGATAGTAACGGCACCAAAACCTTGGACAACTTCATAAAACGACCCCTCCTGCTTTTTGAAATAAGGTTATCGTTAAACTAACAAAATTATTTTATTATGATAACGCTTACTATGTCAATTTTATTATTTTACGAATATACAAGCTGAGCTATAAAAGTTTCACAATGTCAATAAAAATAGGACAGTCCTTCCCACCCAGAGTAATAACGTCAGCAGCATAGCTGCCCTGAAACATAACCATTATCCTTGGAGTAACGGTTATGTTTCAGGAGAGTTGACAGCTTTGAAATACGTGATTATGATTTTAAATAAAGTTAACGATAACCTAATATAATTTACAAAGGAGGGTTTTGCCTCTTGGATACATTGCTACATGAGATCAGACAGGAATGGAAGGATCATATACTCCCATTCTGGCTAAGGTTGAAGGATGAAGCGCACGGTGGATTTTATGGTGAGGTGGATGTCGATCTGCACATCCATACGAAGGCGGACAAGGGCGGGATTGCCACTGCACGGTTACTCTGGTCGTTCTCGGCGGCAGCCCGTGTGACCGGGGAACGCATCTATAAGGATGCCGCACGACACGCTTTCTTGTTCCTGCAAGAGCACCTGATAGACCCGGTATATGGAGGAATGTACTGGATGGCAGATCATACGGGCCGTCCTGCCGACACCTGCAAGCACGTCTATGCACAGGCATTCGCCATTTATGCCTTGTCCGAATATGCGGGGGCAACGGGCGACCCCGATGCACTGCCACTAGCTAAGGAGCTGTTTCACCTGCTGGAGCAAAAAGGATATGATCGCACCCGCCAGGCATATGGTGAACAATTTGACCGTATGTGGAACACACAGCCCAATGAGCTGCTCAGCGAAAACGGGGTTACTGCACATATCACCATGAATACACATATTCATGTTCTGGAAGCGTATACCCAATTACTGCGCGTATGGCCGGATGAAAGCGTGCGAGATGCACTGGTGAATGTACTGGACATTTTATACAGTCGTGTTTACGATGTTTCCGCCCGGCGATTGGGGGTATTTTTCGACAGTGACTGGCGCTCTCTGCTCGACCTGACCTCGTACGGTCACGACATTGAAGCCAGTTGGCTGATTGAGGAAGCTATGAACGTACTGGGGCACCATCCCCCGGAATATGTAGACATGGTGGTGGATATCGCCCATGCGGTAGCCGAACGTGCTGTTCAGCCAGATGGTTCACTGATCAACGAACGGGAAGGCAATCGGGTAGACACCTCGCGCATATGGTGGGTACAGGCAGAAGGAATCGTCGGCTTTTACAATGCGTATCAACGAACACAGGACGAACGTTTCTTACAGATTGTACGGGATTTATGGGCCTACACTCGGCAGTATATCGTAGATCCACGACCTGGAGGTGAATGGTTCTGGTCCGTTCAAGCGGATGGCAAGCCTGATCCGAGAGAGATTGCTGGACCTTGGAAATGCCCTTATCACAACAGCCGATTTTGCATCGAAATGCTGGAAAGGATGGGAACGAAATGATTCATACTCAATACAATAAGCTGCTGGTGCAGCAAGAGGAACTGATTACACGCCCGAATGAGGTCAACACCACCTTTTACAATGGCATCTACGAACGCTACCGTTACCCTGTACTCACACGTCATCACGTCCCGCTGCACTGGCGGTTTGATTTGAACGCGCAAACGAACCCGTTTTTCATGGAGCGTCTGGGCGTGAATGCAGCGTTAAACCCGGGCGCAATCTATCATGAGGGCAAATATATACTGGTTTCCCGCACCGAGGGGCTGGATCGGAAATCGTTTTTCGCCCTGGCCGAGAGCGATAACGGTATTGACCAGTTCCGGTTCATCGATGCCCCATTGATATGGGACGATATCGACCCGGACGAAACGAATATGTACGATATGCGGCTGGTGAAGCATGAGGACGGCTGGATCTACGGCATTTATTGTTCGGAGAAAAAGGACCCTGACGCACCAGCACACGACACCTCCAGCGCTGTCGCTCAGGCCGGACTGGTCCGCACCCGCGATCTTCGCACATGGACCCGTCTACCGAATATCTCCACCCGATCACCGCAACAGCGTAACGTTGTCCTGCACCCCGAATTCGTGAACGGCCAATACGCCTTTTACACGCGTCCGCAGGACGGATTTATTTCAACCGGCTCGGGCGGCGGCATTGCCTTCGGTCTGTGCGAGGATATTACACAGCCTGTGATTGAGAGCGAAACAGTGATTGACGAGCGCTGCTATCATACGGTGTACGAAGCCAAGAACGGGCAAGGGCCCGCTCCGATCAAGACCAGCCGCGGCTGGATTCATATCGCTCATGGCGTACGCAATACCGCCGCTGGTTTGCGATATGTGCTGTACACCTTTGCGACCAGCCTGGAGGACCCTTCACACGTCATCGCCAAGCCCGGCGGGCATTTTATAGCCCCTTATGATGAAGAGCGTGTCGGGGATGTCTCAAACGTTATTTTTTGCAATGGAGCAGTGGTTAACGAGCAAAATGAAGTCTTTATTTACTACGCCTCCAGTGATACCCGTATCCACGTGGCAACAACGACCATCGACCGCTTGGAGGACTACACGTTCAACACACCGCCTGACCCACTGCGTTCACTCGGCAGCGCCGCTGTCCGCCGTGAGCTGATTCAGCGCAATGAGGCGATGTTGCAAGCACGCCCTCATTCTTCGCAGCGGACATAAGCCGCAAGCTTTATCCTGCATGCGGAACCATGTATACTATCCAGAGAACAACTGTTATCCGCAGGCTAATGGTTGTCCTCTGGGCAGCTACACTGCTAATCTTTATGTTTACAGGGCAGCTATGCTGTTAATCTTTATGTTTACAGGACAGCTATGCTGCTGATTTTTCTCGACAGGGCGGCTACGCTGCTGATGTTGATCTTTTTTAAATTGGAAGGCGGAACAGGAAATGAAGAGCAACGTAACGATGCGGGACATTGCAGAAAAGCTGGGGGTTAGCAGCGTGACCGTGTCGAAGGCGCTCAATGACAAGGATGGAGTTAGCGATGAGCTAAAGGAGCGCATCAAGACGCTTGCGGGCGAAATGGGCTACCGTTTCAATACCGCTGCCAAGTCCATGAAGGAGGGCCTCACCTATAACATTGGTGTTGTCATTCCCGAGCGTTTTACCGGCCCCGGCCAATCGTTTTATCTGCACATCTATCAGCAAATTTCGCGGGAACTCGAGCATTACGGCTACTACGGCATTCTTCACATCCTCCATCGCGAGGACGAAGAACAGCTTAATCTGCCACGTATCTATTACGATCGCAAGGTGGATGGCTTCATTCTTCTGGGACAAGTGAGTAAGCCATATATTGAGCTAGTGCAGTCCATGGACCTGCCCAAAATGTTTCTTGATTTTTATGATGAGCATGCCGATATCGACTCCGTAGTAACCGATAATTTTTACGGAGCCTACGAGCTGACCAACTATTTGATCGCCCAGGGACACCGGGACATTGCATATGTGGGTAATCTCTACTCCACCAGTAGCATTCAGGACCGTTTCCTCGGCTACTATAAATCCTTGCTGGAGCACAGGCTGCCTCTGCGTAACGAGTGGGTACTCAGCGACCGGGACGACGAGGGTGTATACGTTGATATGGAGCTGCCTCAGCCACTGCCGACCGCCTTCGTATGCAACTGTGACCAGGTCGCGTACAACCTAGTGCAAAAGCTCATTGCTCTGGGATACCGCGTGCCTGAAGATTGCTCTGTTGTTGGCTTCGACAACGATGTATATGCCACCCTTATTGTTCCGCAGTTGACCACCGTCGGAGTGGACATTGAACAGATGGCCCGTACTGCCATCGAATCCATGATGAAAAAAATAAGCCATCCCGGCAGTCGTTTTGGCCGGGTCCTTGTACAAGGTCACATCGTGTATCGTGATTCCGTGCAGCGCATGGAGAGGCCGTGATCAAACGTATACCCCGTCTTCGGACAACGGCCTTGTATTCTTTTGCCATTCGACAACCAAAAGCCGCTCAGCATGTCGCTGGAGCGGCTTTTGATGTTCATAGATTCTACACACGTGGTCAACGTACTCGCCTTTACTCAGGAGCGTTGGGCCACAAAAGAATTGCCCGTTCGATTGAGAATCGGGAGCATCCGCGTTTCCTGTCCCATGGAGGCTTGGCAGAGCGGACAAACCGGTTCACTCAAAAAGGTGAAATCCGTTCGCATCCAGCCGTTGCAGCCCTCGCTGGTACACGACCAAATCGCCGTATCTTCCTCTGGGATAATCTCTGGAGCCTGGCGTCTGTACATCTACATTCCCCCCTCGGTTTTATGGGGTAATCCCCTACATTAGAAGGGAGCCCCGCCCAACGAAGCGACAAAGAGGCTCCTCTGATCCAGCTCGTCCTAACCCGTTTTAGCTGGTCTTGGTGACATGCTCCGCCTGCGGCCCGCGCTGGCTTTCCACCACGTTAAATTCGACATGTTGGCCTTCGTCCAGCGTCTTGAAGCCTTCGCCGTCGATTGCGCTGTAGTGGACAAAAATATCCTGGCCCTCTGTCTCGATAAAGCCGAAACCTTTATCTGCATTGAACCATTTCACTGTTCCTGTTGGCATATTGTTAAATCCCTCCTGTGCGGGTATTAATATGCTCCATCCTCTGAAAAATATGCGTATTTTTCCAAAATGTTTATTTGCGGATCGCCTTGGTCCAGAAGCCGCCATGAAACTGTTTCGGCTCCACTGTAATGACAAAGGCCTTGGGATCAATATCCAGAATGGATTGGTACAGCTTGTTCTGATTTTTCCGCTTAGCCAAAATTTCCATCACCAGCCGATCTCCATCCCGCCCACTGCCCAGCCAGGCTGTAACACCGTACCCTTTGTCACGCAGCGCATTAGCGATACCTCCGTTGACCTCATTGCTGATCACCTTGACGGTTACGTAGCCGAGCGCTATTTTTTCCTCAATCCATGCTCCAATGAGAATACCCAGCGCATAGCCGATGGCATAAACCGCGAGACTTGCCACCTGATCCAAATACTTAAGCACCATGTTCAGGCCCAGCACATAGATCGTAACTTCTACAGTACTTATGAGCGCAGCAACGTACTTCTGTCCTTTCAGCGTCAAAATCATACGCAGTGTATACGCAGACACGTAAATAATTTGGATAACAAAAATAAATAACAAAATTTTAAGCATACGCCCACTCCTCATTTCACGTTCTGATTTGGCCTGTATCCATCATTATACCCTTGTATGTCGCACAGCTTTCCGTTTCGCATCACCCTCGCTCGGGTAAAGACTAACTACAGCATGCTGAATGAAATTTCGATCACATAAGGAGGACTACAACATGAAGGATAACGGAATCAGCGATAAAATCAAAGGTAATGTTAACAAAGCCAAAGGTGAAATCAAGGATCAAATCGGGAATGCCACGGATAATAAATCCCTTCAAGCCGAAGGTAAGCTGGATAAGGCCAAAGGCCATCTTCAGGAAACAGCAGGCAAGCTGAAGGACGGCAAATAATTCGTGCTTTGGATATAAGCTTTGACGCAATATTTTCCCATCAAGCCTCGCTGTCTTCTGCAGCGGGCTTATTTTGTTTGACTTGTTTTGTTGGACGACTTTTCAAAAAACTTTTACGAAAACAGGGCAACTTTTACTGTTGCTGTTGCGTCTAACCAATATAAGCACATCTGCTAATATCCCTCCAAACGTGTTGGATTTTGTAGGCATTAATGTTACTCTAGTCTATGAACTAGGCTATAATTCTTAAATAAAGGGGTAGACCAACGAATGAAATCATTGAAATCTATGAAAAAGCCTGTCATTATCACTGCCGTATCCGCCTTGGCCATATCGGGGGCTCTTTTCAGCCAATCCACATATGCCGCGCAAGTGACTAAGCCGATCCAAGCAGTTTATAACAATATCAAAATCATCTACAACGGAACTGAGGTTCCTTATGATGCAAAAACAGAACCATTTATGCTGGATGGCGTGACTTATCTCCCGCTTCGTCTGGCAGGTACAGCTTTGGATAAAAAAGTAGATTGGGACGGTACCAACAAACGCGTAGTCATTGCTGACAAAGGCGTTCCGATTGATCAATCTACAGTTACAGCATTGAACAACCAGATTACGACGCTGACTCAGGAACTGAACACAGCGAAAGCAGCGAACACAACTAAAGACGCTACCATCGCTCAATTGCAAAAAGACAATCAGACGTTAAAAGATGATGCAAGCAAAAGCAGCTCTAGCTCCTTGAAGGATCTTCAAAAGGAACTGAACGATGATCACAGTGATGCCTATAGCACTAATTCTGATATCTCGCTCAGTGGCGACAAAAGCGATATTACGGTGACCATCGAAATGACAAAGACCAGATGGACAGACCTATCCGACAGCAGAAAAGAGAGCTACCTTGAAGACATCGTGGAAGATATTTTGAAAAAGTATAAAAATGCTGATATTGAGGGTACGGTTAGAAACTCCAGTAATAACGATAAATTGGCGAGCTTTACAACCAACAGCAGAGGCGATGTTACGATTAAAAAAATTGGTACATCTTTCGACGCAAGCACGATCCAACGTACATTGTTTGATAGATACAGCAACTACGCCGGGTACGGCTTTGATTTCAGCGTAAGAGGCGACAGCAGTAAAGCTACGGTGGATGTGTATGTAAATTCGGATGATTGGAATAAACTTTCGAACAATCAAAGAAGTACCCTGACAGATGGCATTATTGATCAGCTAAAAGATAGAGAATCCATTGACAGAGTGGAAGGGTACATCCGTAATAAAGGGAACAGTAGCCAAATCGCTACCTTCTAAGGATTGCTTGTTTGTTTACAACATATGGGGAAAGATCTTTTATAATTAGCTAATTTCCCTGTACGTTATTTACGAGCGCGATCAAAAAGAGACCGGATCCTTAAAGATCCGGTCTCTTTTTGCTTATATTCCCAGAGGTGACCCGCACAAATCACCATTCACTCTATTCAACAAGCCGTCCCACTGAAATAATATACTGCACTTTCTCACTCGATTTACCAAAGTCACGTTTTAGCGTCAGTTGTTCATCCCCAGTAAATTGAATGGTGCCCCCTGTTCCCGGTCTGGAGTAAGGATCCACAGTGTAAGTTTTCCCGTACATTATCAAAGGATGAATGTCCACTTGTTTCTTGGAAAACTTAAGACCTTTGTCATAGTTCGCATGAATCGTCAACTTACCAGCGCCGTTCCATTCATAACTGTGCAGATCAAAGGCTTCCTCATTCGTTACCTCCGCCAGATCCTGTCCCAAAAAGTTAAGAAGCACTTTACTTTTGTTAAAGCTTTTATGGTTCAACTTCAGTAGACCTCGCTGGGCATCCCATTCCATCTTGGCGCCTGTATCCTTGACAAGCATCGAGACAGGCAGAAACATAGCATTCTCTTTCATAACAGGTACGGTATCCATAGTTACAGACTCACCGTTAATACGGATGCTCTTTGATCCAATGGCCGCTGACACGCTTTGTCCCAATAAACCGATTGTTGCCGTTCTATCCGCTGGATTGTAAGCCACTTTCCCCCCCATCAAATCCTCAACAGCTTTGAGAGGAATTAACAACCTTCCTTTAGAATCAACAAATGGTGGTTCAGGTTGAGTATATAGAATGTAGAAATCGTTTATTTTAAGCTGGATAGGAATGGCCCCTTGTGATTGAGCAACTATACTCTCTGTATTCGGCCCAAAAAAAAGTAAAACAACTACAAAACATATTAAAAAATTAGTTTTAGTTTTCATACAATTCTCCTGTATGTGTAAGCAATAGTAATCACTCATTCGCAGAGGTCTTGAAATAACTATCTATTTCGATTCTTAATGGTGGCAGTTAGCCTTCGGTTATCTTGGTTGTCGAAGTACTGAACATAATAAGTAGGCCAATCAATGGTACCATGCCATTGTGCTCCATCCCACAAAGAATACTCTGAATAGTTTTCCCATGGATAATAATAATCTGAATTTGTTTTAGACACCACTAAATCCATAAATGCCCCATCTGATTGTCCATATATATTATTACCATTAAAATTATCTTTTGCGATTGATATTACTCTTTTGAGAGACATAGAAGATAAGTCCGACGAATTAAAAGGAGTTTGCATAACAATAACTTCACTATTTTCCATTGAAAGGTAAGAATCATAGGTATTTTTATCAATATAAAATTTAACATTTCTAACTGTTTGTCCACTTGGCCAAGTGCCTAAAGAATAATCAAATCCATTGCTGTTCCTGATGTAACCCTGCCACACTTTTCGCCCAGTCTGATAAGCAAATCCCCCCTCAATTACTTTTCCTCTTGGGGAATCAAAACCGAAATATATCCATGGTTGCTCTTCAACTCCCAAATTATAAACAAAAGGAACTTGTACTCTCCCATTCACGCCGTCAAACCCATTAAAATTTAATTGAATTCGTGAAAAGGCTCCTGAGGTGCCACCATTGACTTGCGAAGGAGTAGGATTGTTTTTACTTGCGACAGAAATATTATGGTTGTTAACCGTCTCATTCAGGAGACCCTCTACTTTATAAGTAGCATCCGTTACACTATCCTCTTTTGGTTCAACTTTATCGGCCATGCCTACATAACCTTTTTCTGAGCTGTATACTTCTCCATCGAGCGTAAGATATATGTATTCCGCTTTGTTAAGCTTCTCCAGATTTTGTTGTAGATCACTATTATTCTTACTCTTTAGTGATGTACTATCCGCTGTATTCAGCAGTTCAGCAATAGATGCTTTCGGATTAACAGCGATCTTGTGTTCTTGAAGCTCATGGACTATGGCCCGCTGTTTGAGATTTTCAAAAAATGAAGCGTCGTACGTGCTAGTTTTCGATTCCGCATAGGCGAGGCTTCCCGAAAGTGAGGAGCACATGAGAATGGTTGCCAATCCCATGCCTAAAAACTTTTTTTTCCTAAACATACACAAACCTCCTAGTTATTTTTCAAAACTAGCATACCTCCACAAATGTATATTTTCAACCACAATTTACAATTGGTTCCTAAATAAAGAACATATCTTTTTACACATCATGACATATAGAAGGTTGAATTACATATCAAAAAAAGATGCAACAAAAAGAGAGCGCAGAACAGCGCTCTCTTCCAATGAAGCATATAAAAAGTAAGAAATATTAATAGGCCAATGCAAAAAGTCCTTTAATGTGGGACAGGTAACGGATGTTACTGCCTTCCTTCATCAAAGTGGCTACAGCGCCTTTCAGTTGGGTGCCATTCGCACCCACAGTACCGATCGCGTCTGTTCTGCCCAAGCTGCCCAGCGTACCGGAGAATACTGGGTTAAAGTTTTCCATTTTCGCTCCGTTGAAGTAAGCAAAAATGTTATAACCAACGGTTTCGCCCATTTGCCAAGCCAACTGTGCAGTTGGAGGGTATGGACGCTCGCCTTCACCAGGGAACACCACTGCGCTGTCGCCAGCGAGGAAGATGTCTTCATGGGAAGTGGATTGCAGTGCACCGTTCACGGTTGCGCGGCCACGGTTCACTTCGATACCGGATGCGCCAACCAGTGCGTTGCCTTGTACGCCGCCTGTCCAGATCAGGGTGTTCGTTTGGATCGAACGTCCGTCTTTGAGCAGAACTTCGTCGGCTTTCATTTCTGTAATCGGAACACCGGCTACGATTTGAACGCCACGTTTTTCAAGGCTTGTTACTGCACGATCAACCAGTGCTTGAGGGAAGCCTGCCAAAATAGATGGTCCAGCTTCTACGCAATACAGGTTAATATCTTCGTAGTTAATGCCTTTTTCACGACAAACCGCAGGCAGCTTGTCAGCATATTCGCCCACCAGCTCGACACCAGTCAGACCGCCACCACCGATAACGATTGTAGCGTCCGCTTTGTTGCCGGATTGCTTGTAAGCATCCAGACGAGCTTCTACGTGTGCGCGAATGCGGTTTGCTTCTGCCACTGATTTCAGCGTGAAGCTGTGTTCTTGCAGACCCGGAATACCAAAGTAAGCCGTTTCGCTGCCCAGGGAAATAACGAGAGCATCATAGCTCAACGTAGCGCCACTGGCCAGAGTTACTTTTTTATCGTCCGGTTTGATTTCCGAAACAGTATCCACTTTCAGGATAATTTCTTTGTTACGCAGCAGTTTCTCCAAAGGAAGCGCAACAGCTTTCTCGGCAATTGTACCTGCCGCCAAACGGTGCAGCTCCGTAATAATTTGGTGCGACGCAAAGCGGTTTACCACTGTAATGGTTGCTTGGCTAGCGTCCAGATGCTGGCGTGCTGTCAGAGCGGCCAGCAAGCCGCCGTATCCGCCGCCCAAGATCAAAATTTGCTTCGACATGTCCATCCTCCGTTCTTGATCAGGTAATTATTTGCTCTCGCGTTGGCGCTCATTCAGAATATCCAGGAAAGCCTGGCTGAAACGCAGCGTTTTTTGTACATTCGGATCTTTAAGCATTTTGAGCAGGCCAAACAGACCTACACTGCCGTCTGTAGTTTGTACGCGGTCTCCTGCTTCAATGGCAGCAGAAGCCAAACCTTTAGCCGAATCTGTAACAGGCTTCACAAACTCTCCCATGGAGCTTTTCATATCGCCGATAAATACAGGGTCGGTTGCCAAACTACGGGCTACATCATAAGCGTCGGTCATCAAAGTAACCATCTCAGTCAACTTGGGCAGATTCTCAACCAGTACGGTCAGCGATTGCTGAACCTCCGGTTTCATCAATTGGTCCAATACATCCCGAGACTCTTTAGTAGCTTCTTGTGTTACAGCCACCTCTTGTTGGTTTTCAGACATGCGTGAACGTCCTCCTTTACTGTGAAAATAGAAGTCCATTCCTTTCTCGTTACCTGTATTCATAAACTCTAGCAATAAAACGTTCAATGAATTCACGCCCCCAGACATACAAGAAGCACAGCTAAAACCGGCCTATACCCAATGGGGCAAGACTGATTCATCGCAATCGCCAATTGTATATGTTCAGACGGTATTCTGTTGTTACTGCTGCGGAATATTCCACGAAGCGCTTCTCCGTGACAACAACAGGCCGAAACGGAACCCTATACCTCTATATTACACCTTTCACAACACAATCGTCGAAGAAATTTTAAATTTGCACAAATTTCTACAAAATTTTTATTGTTATTTTAGATAAAAATTAGAATAAGCTTAGATTTTGTCCAATTTTCCGCAAAAAAAGGGTCATATCATAGCATGCAAGGGTAATAGAGAGAGTGAATCTCATATCGCGATCACATGAAAATCACCACAAAACATATGTATACGGAGATTTGAAACGATGGCTAAAACATTTTCAGATAAGGCGGAACAACCGCATGGAAGGAATCCGGCTTTGAGGTCGAGCTGTACTCAAGACCGAGAAACCGACACCCTCAGAAGCGCCGCCCGGCTTTCATAGGGAGTCCTCAGGGGCATCGGAATCATCAGGAGAAGGCAACGGCACACCGGATTCGATGAATTCATCCAAATCGCGGGCTGCCTTGAATTGATTGCATTCGTTGCAAGCACATACACAATTGACGGGCGTCGTGTGTCCTCCTTTGGCACGGGGCAGCAAATGATCAATGGTATCGCCATAACCCCCGCAGAAAAAGCAGGTATAGCGATCACGCTTGAGCACGTATTGACGGAATTCCTTATTGCTGTAGAGTCTGCGGATGGTGTACGGATTAACAACCACTGCCATGCGCTCTCTGACCAGGGTAACCGCCAGATCAAATTCAATCTCCTGATGCCAACGTCTTCCCTGATCGGTTTTGCCCCTTAGCCGAATCATACCGTTACGGTTGAGCCGCAGAACCTTGGTATCCGCGGGCTTCATCCTGCTGAGCAAATGTCGAACGCGCTGCCGATGACGCTCACGGGCTTTATCCGTGACTGGCTTCCTGCGGGGCGGCTGAGGCTGCACATCAGGCTGTGCGGACGGCTCCATGCCTTGCACGGTTGCCTCATCCCCAGCGCCATGCGATGCCAGGGAAGCCGTGAGGGGCTTTCTTCCCTCGCCGGAAGGAGCGGACGCAGACGCACGTTCCTGCGCCGCTAGCCCCCGGCAGGAACGACAAGGACCACGCCGGGAATAAGGACCGGCCCGGCGACCGGTTCTGCGCTGAAATTCCGTTAAAGGCTTCAGCTCCTGACAATACGTACATTTTTTCATCAGCAGTTTACCCGCTTCGTTACTGATTGACTGCGATTCCGTCATGTCCGCCCCTCCTTTCCCCGTTGCTCACGTTTACTGAATACCTGAAACCCGAACTTTTGTTAAGTTAAATTCATTCTACCGTTTTCACGTCCCCTTTTCTAGCTATCGAATATATATACTCTCAAGGTATAACAAATTTTAATCATTTGGCATACGTTATACAGCGATCCCTGTTCTTCATTCGGCAGCTTATTAACCGCCTGACGTTTAGCCCCCCTTGCTTGGTGGGTAACTTGTTATATATGAAGGAGGGACGCATGATGAAAAGGAACCATACGATGATGCAGTTTTTCGAGTGGAACGTCGAGGCTGACGGCTCCCACTGGAAGAAACTTGCCCGCCTGGCACCGGAATTGAAGGCCAAAGGAATTGACGCGATATGGATTCCACCTGTCACCAAGGGCCAATCCCCCGAGGATACGGGATACGGCGTCTATGACCTTTACGATCTGGGTGAGTTTGATCAAAAAGGTGCGGTCCGCACCAAATACGGAACCAGGGAAGATCTGCTGGAGGCTATTGCTGCCTGCGTTCGCCACGGTGTGGCTGTCTATGTCGATCTGGTCATGAACCATAAAGCTGGCGCGGATGAAACAGAAGTATTCAAGGTCGTCGAGGTCAACCCGGATAACCGCAATGAGGTCATTTCCGAGCCGTTCGATATCGAAGGCTGGACTAAATTTACGTTCCCCGGCCGTCAGGGTCAGTATTCCACATTTCAATGGAATTTTGAGCATTTTAACGGAACCGATTATGATGCAAGTCAGGACCGAACAGGAATTTATCGTATTTTAGGCAAAAATAAAAGCTGGAGCGAGCATGTAGATGATGAATTCGGCAATTATGATTATTTGATGTTCGCCAATATTGACTATAATCATCAGGAAGTGCGCAAGGAAATGATCCGCTGGGGCAAATGGCTGGTGGATACCCTGCAATGCAACGGATTTCGTCTAGATGCGATCAAGCATATCAATCATGAATTTGTACGGGAGTTCGCTACGGAAATGATCAAAAAACGCGGACAGGACTTTTATATGGTAGGTGAGTTTTGGAAACCCGATCTGGAATCATGTCAAAAATTTCTGGATACCATTGATTATAAAATCGACCTGTTTGACGTATCCCTCCACTACAAACTACATAGCGCTTCCCTGGGTGGAAAGGATTTCGATTTAAGCACCCTTTTCGAGGATACGCTAGTCCAGACTCATCCCTTGAACTCCGTTACTTTTGTCGATAATCATGATTCCCAGCCCCATGAAGCTCTGGAATCGTGGGTAGAGGACTGGTTTAAGCCCAGCGCCTACGCGCTTATCTTGCTACGCAAGGACGGTTACCCCTGCGTATTCTACGGCGATTACTACGGCATTCAAGGGCAAACGCCCGTGAAAGGCAAACAGGCCGAGCTGGATCCGCTCCTGTACGCCCGCTATCATAAAGCCTATGGTGAGCAAAAGGATTATTTGGATGATCCCCATACGATTGGTTGGGTTCGTCAGGGCGTGCCTGAACTGGAAGGCTCCGGTTGCGCCGTGGTGGTCACCAACGCCGACAACGGAGAGAAGCGTATGTTCGTGGGAGAACACCGTGCAGGAGAGCAATGGACCGATTTGACGGGCCGCCACGATCATATCGTACAAATTGAAAAGGATGGTTACGGTATATTCCCGGTTCGTGCCGGCAGTGTATCCGTATGGGCGCTTCCCGCCGAGGATGACAGCCCGGAGGAAGCAGACGACGACGTGGACGCTTAATATATTACTTATTAACTTATACCCAGCACAAAGAGGACAGGATGCGAGGAAGCGCCCTGTCCTCTTTTTATCGAAAATCACTCCGTCACCTTGCTTTGGTTAGCCACAACCTGTTTTTTCGCCTCCACATGACTCGGATCACCAAGATAGAAGCGCCGAATGGGATCTATATGCTCGTCCAGCTCGTATACCAGCGGAATGCCTGTCGGAATATTCAAATCCAGCAGTGCGGTTTCGTCCAGATTCTCCATGTACTTGATCAATGCCCGCAGGGTGTTGCCATGCGCGGAAATAATGACCCGTTCCTTTTTTTGCACCAAGGGCACAATCCGCTGCTTCCAAAACTCACCGACCCGATGCACGGTATCTTCCAAACTTTCCCCAAGCGGCAACTCTTCCGGCTTAATGTTGCGGTATCGTTCCTCCCTGCGAGGACTGCGTTCATCCTGTTCATCCAACATAGGAGGCCGCACCGTCAGGCTGCGCCGCCAGATATGAACCTGTTCCTCACCGTATTGGACAGCGGAATCCAGCTTGCTAAGCCCCTGAAGAGCACCATAATGGCGTTCGTTTAGTTTCCACGACTTCTGCACGGGTATCCACAAATGATCCAGCTCGTCCAAAATGTGATACAGCGTACGAATGGATCGTTTCAGCACCGAAGCGAACGCCAGATCAAACGTATACCCGTTCTCCTTGAGAATACGCCCTGCCTCTATGGCTTCATGGGTTCCCTGCTCGGTCAGGTCCACATCCGTCCAGCCTGTAAACAGGTTTTGACGGTTATACACGCTTTCTCCATGCCTCACCAGCACTACTTGATACATAGAAGACCCCACTCCTTTCCCGTTTATCGTTATGTTTATGTTTTACCTAACTTCTATGTATTTAACGTAAAATAAAGTTTTTAAACAGGTTCTTCTTCATTCATATACAAAAAAGGACGGCATTAGCCGTCCCAATCTTCGTACCCTGCACATATCTGCACAGGAAAGACTACATAATATAGGTTAATCGCAGGCCCCTAGTCCTTTTTGCTGAACTTGGACAACAGCTCCAAAATCCGTACATACAGCCATACTAAAGTCACCAGTAATCCAAAAGCACCATACCACTCCATATATTTCGGTGCGCCCTGATCCGCTTGCTCTTCAATGAAATTAAAATCCAGCAGCAGATTCAAAGCCGCAATCACAACGATAAACAGACTAATACCGATTCCAAGCCAGCCTGTCTCATGAATATAAGGAACGTTCATCCCGAAAAAGTTCAAAACGAAGTCGACCAGCGTCACCAGAACAATCGCCAACGTACATAAAACAACGAAGGAGATAAAGCCTCGGGTAACCTTAATGATTCGCTGTGTATACATAAAGAGCATCAGAAACAAAATGCCCACCGTTAGCAAAATCGCATTCGCCACGATACCGGGATAGTCATATTCCATGAAAGCTGAAATCCCGCCTAAAGCAAAACCGCTCAGAATTGCATACACAGGCGAAAGTAATGGAGCCGTTTTTGGAAAAAAGGATATCGCAAGGGCTACGCCAGCCATGCCAATAAAGCCTGCCGTCAGCAAGGATAGCACCTCTACGGTTCCTTGGTAGGTCATGTACCAGGTAATACTGCCAGAGACGATGAGCAAAACCAGCAGAAGCAACGTTTTGTTCACCGTTCCTCCGATGGTCATGCGTTGTTCGCTAGCTTCTCTTTCATCTTCGCGCACGAAGATATCATCACGTAAAACCGGATTGCTAAAGCTCATAAAGGGGATGCTCCTTTTCGATGTGTTATTTGCTATGCCATATGTATATATCGGCACAACCTGAAAAAAGTTTCAGAAAATTTTCAAAGCAAAAAAAACTCTAGCTCACCTTACGGCAAACTAGAGTTAGAGGATCAGGTCGTTACAGCTTAAAAATTAGCCGTCGCAATCTGGATCGTACCAAATGTGGCGCCGGCTGCAGTAGTCAACAGACCAGCTACCAGCAATAAGGCAACTTCCAGCGTAAGGCTAGTAAATGCAGGGATAACATAAGTGATCACGGGTGCGTTGACACGAGTAACGACAAGATCGATCGGAGCCGGACCGTTATTATTAACGGTAATTGTAGCATTCGCGCCACCGTTCAAGTTTTCAAAGTATGACTTACCGATACCAGCCGCAATCGTGAAGTTTTGTTGAGGTAATAGAATCGCCATAGGATTCACCCCCCTTGTGCTTGATAGTGTATTCTATGCTTCCAATCTATGAACGCAACGTCAATTGACTCAGCCATAAGACACAAATTAACAGATTCATAGATTAAATTCCCTATCACAAGGCAAAAAGAGACTGCTCCCCCAGATCCTTTGCAGAACCTAACGGAACAGCCCCTTATCGACATGCGAAAATATTACTCACAATCTTTGTTGTTTGAAAATATATCGTCCATCCTTACTGCACACGAATACTTACTTCCTGCGGGTCAAAACGGGATGGCGCGGAAACCTTCACCCGGATATTACCCGCCTCTCCCTTTGTACGAACCCAGAATGCAATGCGTCCACCAATCAGGGATAAGGTTGAAGGACCGATCAAATCACCCGCTCCCTCGACCTCCACGGAAACCGGATCAGCATAGAAAGGCAGGACATTCCCGTATTCGTCCAGAGCATCCACCACAACTCTCGTCACGTCCCAATCGCCTGCCTCTAGCGCTGTATCATCGGCAGCTACACGCAGTTCCGTCGGCACCGGATTACGAGAGTAGCGTCTGCGAATCACTTCTTGACCGTCCACGTACCCGATGAACACGGCATCTTCCCACTTCATGCCCCAGTGACCTGTCAATTCGTCGATGATGACTGGAGGATGCGGAAGCGCCGGATACTTCTCCTGGTTTGGACGATAGACGCCCTTGCGCTCGTCACCATAAATGAATTCCACCTCATCACAATTGGTGAACACAACCAGCGGCACAACGCCCCCGATGTTCCGTTCGCCACGTGACCAGTAAGTGACTGGCTCCAAAATGATTTCCTGCTCGACCCGCTTCTGACTGCGATACACGTTCGCTGCGAATTTGGGCAAGCGGAACATATCCATGACACCGTGGTAGCAGATTTTATCGCCAGAGCCAAAATCCGCGTGTGTATTATAGTCAAAAGCGCACCAGCCGATCGCCCCGGCAATGCCTTCATCGGCATAGGAAGCATTCTGCACCCGCGTATGGCGCAGCGCATGCTCCATCACCCGTTCCTCCTGATCAAAGCGCTTGGTCGGGTACATATGCCCGTTATATTCCGTCACCAGATAAGGGACCGGATGATCCAGCTTGGTGACGATGGACGGCTCGCGCAGACCTGTCGTTTCGCCATCTACACCTTCTGTATCGTTATACGTATCGAAATTGCGGATTTCCTTCACCAAATATTTTTGATGCCCACCGTCATGAACGAAATCATTCATCGTATACACATCTTCCAGCAGTTCGCTGCCTACAATATAGCGCACCCCACCAGTCGCACGAGTCGGATCAAGCTTGCGTGCAAGCTCATTGGTACGTGCGTACAGCTCATGATCATCCTGCGATTCATTAATCCGCACGCCCCAGATCACAATAGACGGATGATTACGATCACGGATAATCATGTCCTCCACATCCCTGACCGCCTGCTCCTTCCACGCTTCGCCGCCAATATGCTGCCAGCCCGGAATTTCCTCAAAAACGAGCAATCCGATCTCATCGCAACGGTCCAGAAAATGGCGGGACTGCGGGTAATGTGATGTCCGGACCATATTCAGGCCCAATTCCTCTTTGAGTACATCCGCATCACGGCGCTGCGCTCTTTTGGGCATCGCATACCCGACGTACGGGTAGGACTGGTGGCGATTCAAGCCCAGTAGCTTGAGCTTCCGCCCGTTCAGGTAAAACCCGTCCGGCTGAATGTGCGCTTCGGCTTCGCGGAAGCCGAAGCGCACATTCAGCCGATCCAGCTCTTCACCATTCCGCAGCAGTGTCAGCTCTGCTTCATACAGCTTGGGATCATCTATATCCCAAAGCTGTAGGCCGTTTAGCTCTTTCAGTTCCAGTGTGACTTCCGCTGACTTCACTTCTGTCGGCCGGATTTCGGCCTTCACACTCGCTCCGTCCAGCAATCGCAAGGCGACCGTTAAGTCGTCCTCCTGATCGCCAACGCCCTCCAGCTCCGCGACCACGCGTACCGCCTTGCTTGCCGCAAGTGGCTCCGGTGTCTGGACGAATACCGTGCCGAGATGCACAGGCTCGACAACTCGCAGTTGCACCTCACGGTAAATACCGCCATAGGTCAGATAGTCAATGACTGCCCCAAAAGGAGGAATGTCGTCCCGCTCCGTGGAATCGACGATGACTGTCAGTACATTGGAGCCGCCGTATTCGGCAAGTCCGGTCAATTCAATACTGAACGATGTGTAGCCTCCCTTATGCTCCCCCGCTTTTACCCCGTTCAGATATACCTGCGCGTAAGTCATGACCCCTTCAAAATCGACGTACACCCGTTTCCCCTTGGTATCTGCCGGAATGTTCAGCTCCCTTTTATACATGGAAACAAACTGGAACGCCTTGTCGTCAAAATAGTTATACGGCAGCTCTACATTGGTGTGTGGCAGCAGAATAGGCTCATACCGACTCGCATCAATTCCTGCGCTTATTTCACTCTCAACATACTGAGGACGGTAAAACCACTGGTCATTCAACGGCAAAATGGTACGCATGGACAGTCACCTCAACCTTTTATTTTTTACTCTTTTACCATAGTAAAATATTTAAGTAAAAATAACGAGTAAAACTTAGTAAAATAAATATATTTTTAATGTAAGCATTTACAAAACATTTGTCAATTCCGTTTTTTTCTTTTGCCCATACAAAAAAACAGCCCCGGCATCCGGAGCTGTGAAGATCATGAAATACACAATAGAGCACATTTCTATATCGAAGCCGTAAACGGCGACGCACTGCTGTTACGAATCATCAGCTCAGTCGGAATGGTGACCTTGCGACCCACCTCGTTCGGACCATTGCGCACCGTATGCAGCAAAAGCTGAACGCCCGTTTCTCCCATCAATTCAGTATACGTCTTGACCGTCGTCAGCGACGGTGTCAAATATTCCGCTGTCGGAATATCATTGAAGCCGACGATTGAAATACGTTCAGGGACAGCAATTTGGTGCTGCTCCAGCGCCTTTAATACACCAATCGCCACCGAATCGCTCGCAACAAAGAAGGCTGTAGGCAGGTTCTCTGGCCCCGCCAGAATGGCCGCTTCCATTGCACGAAAGCCGTCTGCCGCCGTCCCGCCGCACACATGAACGTCGTTCGATGAGCATAGCGCATGTTGCCTTTTATACCGTAAAAAGGTCTCATAGCGGGCATCCAGCTCCGCCTGGTCGGAATGATGAGCCTCCTCATCCTTTCCCATGCCCACATATCCGATGTGACGGTGGCCTGCGTCCAGCAAATAATCCAGCGCGTCCGCCGTAGCACGAGCGAGGTCAATGACGACATAGTCCGCCCCTGTACGCTCTACCGAGTGATCCAGAAAAACACAAGGAACAGGAAGCTCCAGCATACGCTCCACTTCCTTGCTGCTAAAGTGCCCGAGAACGATCAGCCCGTGCAACCCTTCGGACAGTGTCTTTAGTGCGGACAGGTCTTCCCCTCGAAAAATGCGCTCCAGATGCGCCCCGCTTTGGCGGCATTCCTTTTCCACCCCGAACCGGATGGACAAATAATACGGGTCCTCCAGTTCTTCATACGCGCTAAACCAACGCACCATACCGAGCCGAATCGGCCCCTCAGCCTTTTTACGGGGCTGACGCCCGATACCGCCGTTTTTACGTTTGGCTGTCGTATATTTCATACGCTCGGCAACCTCGAAAATTTTACGCCGTGTTTCCTCCGAAACGGACAGTGTTTCATCATAATTTAACACTCGGGAAACTGTCGATATGGAAACTTCCGCCTCCTGAGCAATATCTTTTAACGTAGGCATTGCAGACTCCTTTGATGGTTTTACTCTATTTTTACGTTCTTTTACTGTTATCTTACTCGTCGTCTCTGTGCAACACAAGCTGTCGTTTTAGAAGGTAAAGCCAAATTTTTCATATAACAAGTCCAATCATGATAAAATATGTAGCATATCAGAAATGACCACAAGGAGGATATACGCATGAAACAGGAACTGATTGAACGCCTGACCACTTATGTTCAGGTGGATACCCAATCCGATGAAAGCAGTAACACTTGCCCGACCACACCCGGACAGCTCACACTGGGCAAACTACTGGTCAACGAACTGAAAGCCATTGGTATGACGGACATAACGATGGATGACAACGGTTATGTCATGGCAACCCTTCCTTCCAATACGGATAAAGAAGTTCCGGTTATCGGCTTTTTGGCCCATCTCGATACCGCTACTGAAATGACCGGCGCAGGGGTAAAGCCCCAACTGACGGAAAACTATGATGGGGGCGACATCACGCTGAATGCATCGCTGGGTGTGAACCTCTCTCCGCGCGAGTTCCCCGAGCTGCCTCAATATAAAGGTCATACCCTGATCACGACGGACGGTACCACATTGCTTGGTGCAGATAACAAAGCCGGGATCGCAGAAATCATGACAGCCATACATTATCTGCTGGATCACCCGGAAATCCCGCATGGCAAGATTCGCGTCGCTTTTACACCGGACGAGGAGATTGGAAGAGGACCGGAACGGTTTGATGTAGCTGCTTTTGGTGCTGAATATGCGTATACAGTCGATGGCGGACCGCTCGGAGAACTGGAATATGAAAGCTTCAACGCCGCAGCCGCCCATATTACTATTCATGGCGTTAATGTCCATCCAGGTACAGCCAAAAACAAAATGGTTAACGCCGTCAAAATTGCCATGGAGCTAAACGGACGATTGCCGGCGAATGAAGCTCCGGAATACACGGACGGATACGATGGCTTTTATCATTTGCTGGAATTTGAGGGTACGGTAGAACAAGCCAAACTGTACTATATCATCCGTGATTTTGATCGTGAAAGCTTTGAAAACCGGAAGGCTTACTTAACGAACGTGGTGAAAGAACTGCAAGCCGAATATGGGGAAAACCGTATCGTTCTGGAGCTGAGAGATCAGTATTACAACATGAAGGAAAAAATTGAGCCCGTCAAACACATCGTGGATGTTGCCCATGAAGCGATGACAAAGCTGGGCATTGATCCGATTATCAAGCCAATTCGCGGTGGTACAGATGGTTCACAGTTGTCCTATATGGGACTGCCTACACCGAATATTTTTACAGGTGGGGAGAACTATCACGGCAAGTTCGAGTATGTGTCTGTAGACAACATGGTGCTTGCAACCAAGGTCATTGTCGAAATCGTACAATTATTCGAACAGCGCGGCGAGTAAATCCGAATACAAGAAGCTTTTGCATCATTATAAAACGAAAAGGCATATCGTTTCCTGACTGGAAGCGGCGTGCCTTTTTTCTGAAACTCTCATACCCGTTGAATTTTTCATTCATTTATAACTTTTATCCCTCCGTAGACCGACAAATATATGTGACTATAAAAAATACACCTAGTAAAGAAAGGTAGGTTATCTATTTGAATACAGTAGATGCATTAATTGCAGCCATTCCCTACATACAACAGATTATGCGTGAGAAAATGACTCTTTGCCTCTTCGACCAGACTCATGTTCTGGCTTATACCCAATCCGAAGGCATGGACCTCGGCTTTGAAACCGGCTCGGAACTGCTGGAGGACTATAAAAATTTTGCCATGCTTAAAAATGGGCGTGAGCCCAGCCTGACCCACATTCCTGCCGAAATTCTGGGATTCCCTCTTGATGTGGTCAGTATTCCTGTGTTTGACGAAAAGGGTGAAGTTATTGCAGCGTTTGCCGCTTCCTATAACCTGACCAACAAAAATCAGTTGAATCAAATCGTATCCGAGAACCGCTCCATCACCGAGCAACTCATTGATATGGTACAGCATGTAGCAGCACATTCCGAAGAGCTTCAGGCTACCAGTGAACAGATTTTGAGAAACACCCAAATTGCCGTGCAAAACTCAGGAAAAATCAATCAAGTTGCTGTATTTATCAAGGAAATTTCCGAGCAAACCAACCTGCTCGGACTGAATGCCGCTATTGAAGCCGCACGTGTGGGGGAAGCGGGAGCAGGCTTTGGCATCGTGGCTCAAGAGGTGCGTAAGCTATCCGTAGAATCCAAAAAAGCGACGGTTGATATCGAAGGAGCTCTCAAGGATGTACAAAACTCCATTCGTCAGATGGAGCAGGAAATTGAGCAAATCGTTTCCTCCTCTCAGGAGCAAGCGACTCTCGTAAGCTCTTTTACCGAAGTGATGGAGCGTATGCAACAAGCGAGTGAAACGATGCAGCAGTTAGCGAATAACCTCACTTCATATATTGTGGAATAAACATAACTCCGTACGAAAAAAGAGAGCACACTTATCGCCAAAAGCGTTAAAGTGTGCTCCTTTTATTTACAAAATCCCTGCCGGGACCTATCATTCAAACCGAGTTTAAACAGTAACTTAGAAAACACCATGATTGGAAGGATTCACGGGTTCTAGCTCATCCAGTACAGTTCCCGAAGGAATCACAATACTAAGAAACACCAAGACCATAGTTACCGAGATTAAAGCCTTTTTCATTATGAAGCCCCCTTAATAAAATGGTTTGATATTGCTCTTGCTGTGACGGTGTTGCCAAATCTCGATAAGCCTCAAACAGAGCGACCAGTGTCCTGAAATCGGCATCTGTTTCTACACTAACAGAGGATTGAAGAGAAACAAGGACATAATTTAACGCAACGGTGTACTGCTCCTGTTTGAAATAATAAATGGCTAATTGGTTAACCAGCTTTAAATAATATACGCGGTTTCCTCTATCTTCATAACCTGCAAATATCTCAATATCGCGGGCAAAATCATTCAACAGATCGTCAATGTTCCAATTATTCAAATTAGCTGCTTCGGTAATACCGACCAATCCCGGAAGCAGTTCCTCATCATTGGCGTGAAGAAATTGAATATATTCGGGCAGAAGCTCCCGTTTTCCCGAAAGCAATTCTATCGTAAACAGGTTGGCTTTGGCGAGAAAGCGAAATCTTTCTACTTCTTCAAGACCGCTCTCATCCAGTCCCATAAACCAGCCCATCTCGCTATACTTCATAATATAATCTCTGGCTTCATCATACTTGCCTTTATTCTGATAATAAATAGATTTCGCCAGATAGCTGTATGCATAATAAAATACCAACGGATGTTTGGTATTCAATGTCTCGTGCTTGCCGTCCGCAGCATTTTTCAGTTGGGTGTGATACAGGCTTTCAGCTAAAGCATGCAAATAGTCTGCAACTTTGTTCGCTTCGTCCCAATCGTTATGTGTGTAGCTGATTCTAAACAACTCACAAGCCTTGTCGAGTTCGTGGCTGTCCGACAACAAATAAATAGCTTCCCTTTGGTTCAGGACCTCTTCCACTAAAACCCGCCTCCCTATCCTGAAAATGACGTTTACCCATGTATTCTCATCAGGAGCATCCGCGTTGTCGTTCCTCTCGCATACCAGTATATTACAAATATAGACAAAACCTAACTTGAAGTCAATTCAATCATAGATATGCAATTTCTTTTGCAACCTGACATTACCGTGTATGGTTTATAGCCGATGAATAAATGACTCATTCGATAGAAATAATCCATAACAAAGACGCGAATCAGGCCCTCCAAGGGAGGCCAAAGAGAAGCCATAGTATCCTCAAGGTAACTACGTTACGAATTAGTGCGTACTTTTCAATCGGATACCGGGGGCTTACAATCAAACCTGTGCATGAAACCAAAGTATTCGCAGCACTCAACAGAGTATGTACCTGTTCATCAAATACAAATTCACTAAAGGAGTGAAGTTAATAACATGGAACTTCAATTGGCTTTAGACTTAGTAGATATCCCGCAAGGGATTGCATTGGTAAAAGAAGTAGAATCGTATATTGATATCGTAGAAATCGGTACACCGATTGTCATTAACGAAGGACTACATGCGGTAAAAGCAATGAAAGAAGCATTTCCGAATTTGAAAGTGCTGGCTGACCTGAAAGTTATGGATGCAGGCGGTTACGAAGTACTGAAAGCTTCCGAAGCTGGCGCAGATATCGTTACGATTCTGGCTGTAGCTGAAGATGCAACGATCAAGGGTGCGGTAGAAGAAGCAAAAAAACAAGGCGGCAAAAAAATCCTGGTGGATATGATCGGTGTTAAAAACCTGGAGCAACGCGCTAAGGAAATCGACGCCCTCGGCGTAGACTACATCTGCGTGCATACAGGCTACGATCTGCAAGCTGAAGGACAAAGCCCGTTCGAAGCACTGCAAACCGTTAAAAAAGTCGTGAAAAACTCCAAAACAGCCGTTGCTGGCGGCATTAAGCTGAGCACTCTGGCTGAGGTCGTTAAGGCTCAACCGGATCTGGTTATTGTCGGCGGCGGGATCACTGGCGAGGATGACAAAAAAGCCGTTGCTTCCCAAATGCAACAGCTCATTAAACAAGGTTAATTCCAATGGAAACCTCTCAATATTTATCCGAGGTGCTCAAGGAGCTGCAATTGGTTCCACAGCTCATCAGTGATGTAGAATCGGAACAACTGATCCAGTCCATTGCCTCCGCGAATAAAGTGTTCGTGGCAGGTGCAGGACGTTCAGGTTTCATGATCCGTTCGCTGGCGATGCGGCTAATGCATATGGGTGTTCAGGCTTACGTGGTCGGGGAAACGGTAACCCCCGGCTTGAGCGAAGGCGACTTGCTGATTATCGGTTCAGGCTCTGGTGAAACCAAAAGTCTGACCTCGATGGCAGAAAAGGCGAAGAAGCTTGGTGCTTCTCTGGCGCTTCTGACCACTTCCCCTGGATCGACCATCGGCAAGCTGGCTGATATGATCGTCAAGCTTCCCGGCGCACCCAAGGACCCGTCCAACAAGGATTACCAAACCATTCAGCCCATGGGCTCACTATTTGAGCAAACCTTACTGTTGTATGGCGATGCGTTGGTACTCAGAACAATGGAGCTACGCAGACTGACCTCTGAATCTATGTTTGGTCAACATGCTAATCTGGAGTAAGTCTTATTGCTTTTTGATATTTTGAATTTGCAATACACAAAAACTAAAAATTAAAAAGTACAGCTGATCCAAATTTCTTTTCGGATCAGCTGTACTTTTACCCATTATATAGACCATGGACCTTCAGCAAGAAAAACAATATCGTCTGGGTATAACAGTTTACCACTTTAGAGTTCTTCCTTTAAAAAGGATATACTCCAGTTCACCTTTAATGATTTTTTTGTTTTCTATCGTGCCTGGATATGGCATGTCCAGGCTACGTGTAACGATTTCATCCTTATCTATACTTGGCCGTTTACGATTTCTATTTTCTGTTGTCGTACTATTATTAAAGATAAAAGTGGTATTTAAATCTTCAATACCCTCATCAAGTTTCTTCCCGGTTATATTCTTAGCTGTGATAGTTAGATGAATCTTTTCCCTCCCCATGGTCAATTTGTACGATAACAAATTGAAAGCATTCTCATTGTCTACCGGTACTCTATCCAAATCTTCAACATTCTCCATCATAGGTGTCTTCATTAATTCCTTCCCTGAGAGGGAGTACAGTTTATTTTGTTGATCCCATTCCTGATGTATATTTAGTTGCGTCGTAAGTATCCCTAAAGGAACAAATATCGAATCTTTGTAAAGAACCGGGACGGTATCCATCACGGACGTGTTTGAATCGGTAACAATCTCAGTTGAGTCCATTTTAAACTTAACCTGATGCGACCCAAACTGAATTGTCCGATTTAGTCATGGACGGATTGATTAAATCTTGATTTTGGAATGATTCGGCACCGACTGAACAAGTTACCGTAAATGTAAGCATGCCTACAACAAACAACGAACATAAACCCTTGAACTTCATAGTTCATTCATCTCTCTCAAATTTTTGTTATCAAAATTAGTGATTTAAATGTACCGTCACATACACCTTCCCGTCATCATCAAACAGCAGGGACAGATCCATGTTTCCGCAGGGAATACGGATCTGGTCAGACCAGGTTCCGGCAGGGTCTACAGATGTGATATAAGATAAAATGTACCTTGAGGATAGCGCAGTGTGGGCGCGTATATGTCTTCCGAGCTTTTCCGTGCAGACAAATCAATCTGGCTGTGTCGATTCAACGCGTGCCCAATCTGCCGCCATTCCGTCAGGTTACGGCTATGAAAAATCGGCAAGCCCGGCATATATTCAAACGAGCTTGCCGCCATGTAGTAATCCTCTCCGGCACGTATCACGCTCGGATCAGGATAAAATCCGGGGACAACCGGATTCGTCTAGCGTAAGGTAGCCATAGCCCCAGCTCTCCTGTTGGACAGCTCTATTGATTGATCTGATTCAAGCTATTTATTCGTTATTCCCTGCTGGCAGCGGCGGTACTTTGGACGGATCAGCAAGCGCCCAATAAGCATATTTGGCCTTTAATCGTTCGTCGAACAGCAGCGGCTTATCCAGCCGGGCAATCGGGAACGTGCTGAGCCACGTATTGCCATCATCTGTACCCCAAATTGTCACATTGCTGATATGCTCCTTTTGGCGGGAAAACATATCGAATAACGCCCGATAGCGGTGAGCCTGCCGGATCAGCATGGCTTCAGGTATTGTTTCGTAGCGATCTGTATCATTGGAATACAGGCCCATATCCAGCTCCGTAATCTGGTTATCCAGACCGAGTGAAGCAAACTTTTCAATGGATTGTTCCATCTCCTGAATCGTCGGAAACTCCAGCCGAATATGCGTTTGATGGCCTACACCATCAATCGGTACGCCTTTGGCAAGCAAATCACGAACCAAGTTGTACAGGAAATCCCGTTTCTTTGGCTCATGCGTGTTGTAATCGTTAATAAATAGCCGGGCATTCGGACCCGCCGCTTCCCGCGTGACGCGGAAGGCTTTTTCAATATAATCCGTGCCGGTAATCTGATACCATTTGCTGCGGCGCATGCCGTCCGGCTGGTCAGGATCAATCGGCTCGTTCACGACATCCCAGTCGGTAATCACATTTTTATAACGCGCCGCGACAGCACGAATATGCGTCTCCAGTCGATCCAGCAAAAGCTTTTTATTTTCCGCAGTTGGCGTCATCGGCTGTCCATTCTTATCCTTGAACATCCAATCCCCGGTCTGGTTATGCCACACCAAGGTATGGAAGCGGATTTCCAGTCCGTGCTGTCTGGCAAATTGCACAATTTGGTCTGCTTCCTCCCAATGGAACTGTCCCTCGGACGGCTGCAAGGAAATCGGCTTCATCGCATTCCCTGCAACGACGCTGTTAAAATGCTTCTGCACCAGTTCTCCGTAAGCCCCTTCTGTCTGGAAAGCCTCAATCGCCGTGCCGATGCTGAACTGTCCCTGATATAATGCGTGCAAAGAGGGAATGTCCTTTTCAATAGCCAGCGGCGGTACAAGTGACAGCTCGAAATCATCCATATAAAAGGAAGCCGTTCCTTCTGCCGTTTCCAAATACATAGAAACGGTGTCTGCATCATGCGCAAGAGTATACGTACCAGACAAATGCATCCATCCCCCTGTCGTGGTAGCCGTGTCGCCTACAACAGTTTCATACGCACTTTCACCTTGATGATCGCGTTGTACGCTGAGCCGTACCTTGGCAGGCTGCTGCTCGCTCGGTGCCAGCTTTACCCAAGCGCTGACCGTGTAACGGCTGCCTTTTTGCACCGTAGTAGTCACATCAAGCTTAGGCCCGGCATACGTCTTTTGTCTGCCTGTCGTCAGCAGGCTGTACGAGCCGGTTCGTGCATCGGCATTCGAAGCTCGCACCGTCTCAGTCCCCATACGGGATACCCAGCCTTGGGCTGTATCGTCCTCGAAGCCGGATACGATACCACTGGTCGGTTCCGTTGGTGTCTCCGATACCTGCCTGATTTCCACCTCATCCATATAGTAGGCCTGCGCGGGATTCGAGTTCTCCACATACAACTTCAATGCATCCATCCCCCCGGTAAACGTATATTTCCCTTGAAGTTTGATCCACGATGTATCCGTCGTCTCCGTCTGCGCTACCGTCTTCCATGTCGTAGCCCCGCCTGCTGGCTGCTCCTCCACCGTAAACTTAATCACGCTCGGATTCGCGGAATTGCCGTCCAGCTTCACATAGCCGCTAATCTCATACTCCACCCCCGGCAGCAACAGCGACTTCACATCCAGTTCCGCTCCGTTCCAAGTTGCCGTGCGAGCGGTTGCCTTCAGACTGTGTGTGCCGCCATATGCAGCTTCCGTGACGGACGCGATTTGAGTATAAGCCCCCCGAGGCTTCCAGCCCTCGCTATTGCCCTGCTCAAATCCATAGGCCCCGATGGTCTTATCCACATTTCCCGTTGGCAGAACCGAATCCGCAACTGGCGGGGAATGTTCCACAAATGGAGCCGCCGCCGCTACAGAAGGACCCCACCACCCCACTGGCAATAACAGCACCCCGACCAGCACCAGACCAAAAGATTTGTACAAAAATGACCTCAACGCAATCCCTCCCGTGCTCATATTTTGAAAAATACAAGAAAGTGAGTTCCGCACATTCCTGGTCCATGCTCACCCCTTAACGCCGCCCAAAGTCATACCCTTCACAAAATATTTTTGCAAAAAAGGATACACCAAAATAATAGGTACGGAAGCCACAATCGTCATCGTGGCACGAATCGAGGTAGGAGTGACCGACTTCGCCAGATTTTCCGAGCCTGCAAACTGGCTGGCATAATCCTGAGCGTTCACGGACGTATTGGAATTTTGCAATATTTTCATCAGCTCATACTGGAGTGTACTCCACTGCTCATACGACGAATTGTACAAAAACACATCAAACCAGGAATTCCATTGCGCAACCGCCGTGAACAGTGACACCGTTGCCAGCACCGGGACACACAGTGGCAACACAATACGCATAAAAGTCGCAAATTCCCCCGCCCCATCTATACGCGCCGACTCCAAAATCCCCTCCGGCAAGCCTTCAATAAAGGAGCGAATCACAATCACATTGAACACCCCAATCAACCCCGGTACCACATACACCCAAAAGGTTCCGAGCATCCCCAGCTCACGAATCAGCAGAAAGTTTGGAATCAATCCACCGTTAAAATACATCGTCAAAATAAAAGCAATCGAGACAAATTTGCGCAGCACATACTCCGGCCGGCTGATCGTATACGCCACCATCGCGCAACAAAACACCGAGGTCACCGTGCCCACAATCGTACGCAGCACAGAAATCAACGTAGCATGAAAAATCGTCGCTTCTTTGAACACAAATTCATAATTGCTCCACGTAAACTCACGCGGCCACAAATAGATCCCACCCCGAATCGAATCATTCGCTTCATTCAGCGAAACCGCTAGCGTATTCAAAAACGGATACAGCGTGAACACCATCAGGCATAGCATAAATACAATATTGCACGCATCAAAAATCCGATCCGATGGCGCCCGAAACCGCCCATGCAACGCTTTTCCTTTGCCCATAACTCCCTCTCCTTTCTAAAAAATAGCTTAAGTACTCTAGTTCGATTAATTGTTATTGGAGCTGTTGGTACTGTTATTTGGAACGGTTATATGAGTAGTTAGATATGTGGCAATTTGAGTGGATTATTGCGGATTATTATCTCTATTAGAAGTTGTAATTCAGTTCGTCCATAAGGCCTTGGTAAGGTCCGCGAAGCGGCCTGTTAAAAATCCACTGACCTGATCCTGTAGTATGCATGAACACGCACCTTCTGTTATCACCACCACTAGCTCAGTCCTAAAAACAAGCGATAGCGAAGCTGAGCCAGCCATCATGACGCAGTTACCCAAGGGAGCGCGAGCACGCGCCTTCCCTCAAGTTCTCCCCTGTCACCACCCTCAGTTCTTAAAAAAAGTGACTTTATAGCGGGTAGCAGCGGAGCGGGCAGAATTGTTCTGAAGAAGCGGCAGCGGTCGCCTTTATTCCCGGATTCCAACCTCTAATGTTTTATGATAAAAAGGAATCTGGGGATAACAGCGATCGGAAGAACAATCTGCACGCGAAGCGACGATACACCCTCCCCATAACTCACTCTTTTCTCAGAACAGCCTCTCCTCCCCTAACCGCTTCGCAATATGATTAGCACTAAACAGTAAGATGAAGCTGACTACCGTTTTGAACATCCCAGCAGCAATGGAAAGCGAGAAATTACCCATCTGGATACCATATTTCAGTACGAAAATATCCAGATTTTCCGAGTAATCCACGTTCATACCGTTGCCCAGTAAGTATTGCGGCTCAAAGCCGGATTCCAGCAGATTGCCGATGTTCATAATGAGCAGGATGATAAATACAGGCTTCAATCCGGGTAATGTGACATGCCAAATCCGCTGAAAACGCCCTGCTCCATCCATCTCGGCCGCCTCATACTGTGACGGATCAATCATCGTCATCGCGGCCAAATAAATGATGGTGTTCCAGCCGACATTTTTCCATACTTCCGATGCACCGAGAATGCCCCAAAAATAGCTTCCCTCGCCCAGCCACAGGATAGGCTCCTTGATCAGCCCCAGCCACATCAGCACCTCATTGACAATGCCGCCATCCGCAGACAGCGCCGTACTGATGATGCTGGCCGCTACCACCCACGAAATAAAATGCGGCAGGTAGCTGATTGTCTGCACCACTCGCTTAAACACGATCTGACGAAGCTCGTTCAGTAAAATCGCTAACATAATCGCAGTTACGAAGCCAAGCACCAGATTAATAAAGCTCATCGCCAGCGTATTTCGCATGACCCGCAGAAAGTGTTCATCCTGAAATAGAAAATGGAAATGCTTTAATCCGACCCATTGCTGATCGAGCAACTTGCGGGCAGGCTTAAAATCCTGAAAGGCAATCGTCCAGCCCCAGATGGGCAAATACTTGAAGATGAACAGCCAGATTAAAAAAGGGACGGACATCCATACCAGTGCCCGTTGCTGATTCAGCTTGTGCATAAATCCCCTAAAGCCGGTTCGCCGCGAGGGCGGCAACTGATCCGGGGAGATCGTGACTGCTGGTGGTGACGAGTGGCCCATAGCTGCTTCCTCCTTTATTTTTTACCGGGATTCTCGATTTTTTTGGCAACCTCCTTCGTGATCAGCTCCTCATACGCCTTTACATCCAGCTTGTTGAATTCAGTAGTGTATTCATTCCAAATCGCATCAAACTGCTCCGGTGCAGACAGCACCAAACGCGGGAAATATTTGCGCTGCAGGTCCCCCTTCTTTTGCTGGAAGAGCTGCGCAGGTGAACCTTGAGCAATTGGGATACTCCAGGCCGGATACCATGGGCGCTCGTCAGGTGCGGAAAACATTTGCGAGAAGGACTCTACACCATAGACTTTTAGTAGCTTTTTATCTCCCTCGGTGTAGGACATACGCGCAACCTCCGGCTGCCGTCCGGCACCAACGGAGTTGCCGTCAGGCAAGGTAGAACCGCTACCGTATCGCGGCCAACTGTATTCAAAATATTTGAACCCGAATGATTCGCGGAACGCGTCCTGACCCGTCTGCTTAATTTGCTCCTCAGTCCGGTAAAAGCGTCCTTTTTTATCTACATCATAGGTTTCTCCCTTGATTCCCCAGTTGGATAACACCTGGTTTTCGTCAGTCAGCAGGTTGTCAAAAAATTTGATGATACGTACCGGGTCCTTGGCACTGACCGTAATTCCTATGCCTCGGTTATTAACGAATGACGACGGATCAATGTACTGATCCTTTATATTCTGGTCGTATACAACAGGCAGCCCTATATACTCCATATCATCATTGCCCGATTGCTTGGAAGCCTCCTGCAGATTATTCAGGGCCTGCCCCGCCTGCCAGCGGTAGTCGAAAAAGCCCAGCACCTTACCCGAGGTCAGCTTCGCCAGATATTGATCGTAATTGTCCACAAAGGACGATTTATCAAATAGGCCCTCTACATTGAGCTGATTTAGCTCTTTCAGATACCGCTTTGTGATTTCCATATCTCCATAATCCGTGGCCCGGTGTGTTTTCATATCAATAATCGTGCCGCCATCATTCGGATAGCCTGCCAGATGCATCGGCGCGTTCGTAAGAGCATAAAACCTATCCTGCGTGGTTAACGCCAGGTACCCAGTCAAGCCCTCATCTGCATGCTTTTTCGCATAGTTACGAATCAGGGCTAAATACTCGTCAAGTGTTTTGATTTTTGGATATCCCGCTTCTTTTAATACCCTGCGTTGCACCCAAAAGGCTCCTTGCTCTAAGTTAGGTGCAGGTAAATAATCGCCTACCACCGCACTGAGCGGCAGAAAGTAAATGTTCCCATCCTCCGCCTTCATCAGGTTGTAATACGGTCCGTATACACGCTTGATATTCGGACCATATTTATCAATCAAATCATTTAGCGGAATAAAGGCTCCGGCATCCAGCAGCTTATCAATCGTGCCATCAGGCACAATGGCGTCCGGGTAATCGTTACTGGCAATGAACGTACCGATCTTCGTATTGGAATCCCCCACCAAATGCTCCAGCTTCCAGTTTACTCCTGTCTGATCCTCCAGAATTTTGCCGATCCGCGTTTCATTGGTATGGATGTCCCTCCCCGCAGTGGCATTAAAATACGTGAATGTGACCTTCTCATTAGGATCTCCTGTTGCAGGCTCCTTGCCCGCACTTCCTGAGCAGGCAGTGATCATAGATACCATCATGATGAATACCAGACTGATGATCCCGAACCTTTTGCTTGTCATGTCAGATTTCCCCTTTCAGCCTCTTTTGTCGATTGTGTGTGAACATTGTACGGACATACCTCAAGCACTGGAAATCCCGCGCACTCTAAATTGTAAGCACTTTCATTTTATAAAATGCCGTGAATTTCGTTCACCCTCCAATCTAAAGGTGTTACTTAGGAAACTAAAGGAAGCAGGCCTCATTTCACATCCGCCGGAATCAAAATACGAATCTCTGTCCCCTCGCCGGGTGCACTGCAAATATCAAGCTCAAAGCGGCTTCCGTAGTAAAGCTTCAGACGATAGATGACATTCTGCAGACCGATACGCTCGCCCATTTCCTCCTGTCTGTGCATGTAACCGTACAGCCGTTGTACCTGTTCCACAGACATGCCAACTCCATCATCTCGTACCGTTAGCATCAGCCGCTCCACCCGACACTCAAAATGAATCTCGATGCGCCCCCCATGCTTCAGCGGCTCAATGCCATGAATGCTTGCATTTTCAACTAGCGTAAGCACAACCATTTTGGGAAGCAGATAGTCCAGGTCCTCGGGTCGTGCCTGCACTTCGTACTGTATCCGCTCCCCAAAGCGGTATTGCTGAATTTCCAGAAAACAACGAATCAGCTCCAACTCCTCCTGCAACGTGACTCTATCCTTGTTCCACACCAACGAATTGCGGAAAATTCGTGCCATATTATGAATAATGCGGGCTGTCTCGTCTTCATGCTTCATCAGGCTTCGCATACGTATCGTCTCCAGCGCATTGAACAGAAAATGAGGGTTGATCTGGCTGTGAAGTGCATTAAGCTGGGCATGCCTGCGTAGAATCTCCAAATTTTTTCGCTGAATATCCGCCACATAGACATCGTTAATCAATCGCTTTATTTTCAGCATCATTCGATTAAATTCACCTGTTAGCTGCCCAATTTCATCTCTCGATTCTGTACCGGGAATCAGTTCAAAATGCTGATTTTTCACTTTTTTCATATGCTTCAGAATACGATGAATGCGCACGTTCAGCGAACGTGTAATCCAGATGATGATCAAGGTAGGCAGCAGCATATTCATGCAGGTTAACAGCAGCACAAAATTGCGTGATTTCTCCATTTCATACAGCACTTCATCGCCCGACACCGCAGTCACAATGCTCCAGCCATTGAGATTACTTGTCAGCACATAATTTGTCTTGAACTCTATAGTGTCCTTGGGCTGCTGGAGGGTGCTATAGGCCACGACCTTATGATTGATATCAATCCTGGGATCGGTCGTATATTCGATTTCCCCCCGTTCGTTGAGCAGAAAGAGACTGCCCCGCAAATTGAGATTATGGAAAATCTCTTGAATGGACGACATTCGCAGCTCTATTTTCAGTATTTTCTCGTGGCCATTTTCGGAATAAAAATAGTTCATCCGCCGAATCAGGCTAAAGGGATGCAGTTGTTCGCCCGTACCGTCGTCAGTACGTACAAATATAGGCTTGGACTGCCGTCCGGGCGGGATTTTGGCATACCAGGGCAAGCTTTTAACCCGCTCATCTATAAAGCTGATTCCCCCGGAATCCAGTAGAGTCGGATTATCTGTGTAGATCGTCATTCCACCCACAGAATGGTATACAGGACTGTAAGTATTGTTTAACATACGACGCAAATATGAATCATAGGCGGCAATATATTCAGCGGGATGGGGGTATGTTTGCTCCAATAGTTCGTTTAGCTGATGATCGGTATAAAAGATAGATGAGATTTCCATCGCATCTTCAAATTCGCGGTAAAATTCGATTTTGATCTGCTCCAGCGCACGGGAAATATCCTGCATACGCTGTTCCTTCACATTTTGCGAGGTGACGTGGTAAAAAATCAGATTGGTCAGCACCACTGGCACAAATACACAGAGAAAATACAGCAGCAGCATTTTATCCCGCAGACGGACATGATCAAGGGTTGAGCGTAGCATCCTCATTCGCTGCCCCTTTGCGGCTCCACACGGGTATTCAGGCTACTGCGGTATTCGCTTGGCTTGGCCTGCACCAATTTCTCAAATTGGGTGACAAAATAATCCGGGCTGCCAAAGCCCACACGCTCGGCAATTTCATAAATGCGCAAATCGGTCTGACGAAGCAACCGTTTAGCCTCCTGAACCCGTAATTGCAGCAGGAATTCGTTAAAGTACACCCCGTACGTTTTTCTGAACAATTGGCCCAGGTAGACCGGATTCATATAAAAGCGGGCTGCTATACTTTTCAGGTTAATATTCTCTGCCGCATGCTGCTCAATGTAGGTGCGGATGTGCTGAATTCCTCCCTGTTGACGCTCCTTGCGCAACACCCCAATCATTCGGCTGCTTTCCTCGGCAAAAGCTGTAAATAGCCGTTGTAATTCACCCAGCGACAGGTTCATATCCTGCCAGCCCATCATCGGTTCTAAGGACAGAAGCGAGCGTTCATCACCCTGCATATTTTGAATGACCCGCACGATGCTGATTACGCATTGATGCAAGTTCATTTTCACAGCCTCCGGGGCGTAATGTTGCTCACGAAAGCTGCAAAACAGATGATCTACGGTCGAATATAGCTCCTCCAACCGTATCTCCTCTACCTGCTCCGTCAAGCAATCCAGTACATCCTGATGGATCGTCTTATAGTGGAGCGTTGGCATTCCCTCCTCCTGATACAGGACAATGCCGCTGCGGTCATGAATGTATTTATGGAGCGCCGCTTCCTTGGCACGTTCATAGGACCGATGGATATCTTGCAATCGTTGAACAGGGCTTCCCACGTATACAAAGACCCGGCTCCCCATCTGATTTTGCAGTAGCTCCATGCCCTCCAATTCTCGTTGTAGCGCTTTCATAAAAGTGTTTGAACTGGCTTCAAAACACTTCAAAAAGAAGTCCGGCACTATGATGCCAATCCGGTTACGGTGCTCATGAACATAGAGAGGATACTTACCGTCGATCAAACGATAAAGTGCCTGCTCTACAAGCTCCCTGAACTGGAAAAGCGACAGCGGAACACCGTTGCCATCGGAACGCCACGGATGCTGATCATTCAGCTCGACGAGCACATAGTACATATGCGCAGCTTCTCCAAGACGTAGCTGCTGTTCCCAAGCCGTCACCACGACGTCATCTTCCCCATTCATCATCAGTGTCTCCAACAGCTCACCTGTACGGCGACTCTGATAGAGCAGTGCATTCTGCTGCTCTTGATGCAGCCTTTTACTCAGCCTGCGCAGTGTAGCCGAAAAGTCCTTCTCATCAATCGGCTTGAGCATAAAATCATGAACCCCGTAGCGAAGTGCCTGCTGTGCATAAGCAAAATCGCTGTAGCCGCTCAAGATAATAAACGCAGGATGATCCGTCCCCCGCCCGAGTACACAGCGAATCAGCTCCAATCCGTCCAGCACAGGCATACGAATATCGGTGATGACCAGATCAGGATGAATGCTACCGATCAGTTCCAGTGCATCCTCGCCGTTATCAGCCTCCCCAACGACCTCAAAGCCGCAGGCTTCCCAATCCATGAGTTGAAGCAGTCCTTTGCGGGTGAATATTTCATCATCCACCACAATAGCTCGACGCAGCTTCATAATCCGCTTCCTCCTTTCGGTTTGTGAGTTATTTTATTTTGGATAACTATTCCAATCATCTCTAGCAATATGGTAATGTGGAATCATCGGGAAATGGAAATTGCCGTTACACCTATCATATGACGAATGGGGCGGTGCAAAGCATGCGCATGGTATTTCGTTGGTTCGGTGAAGGTAACGATACAGTAACACTGGAACAAGTCCGACAAATTCCGGGGGTAGAAGGACTCGTGTGGGCGCTGCACGATATCCCGGCCGGAGAAGAATGGCCTTTGGAACGTATTGTGGCATTTCAGGAGCAAGCTGTACAGGCCGGTTTTCACCATGAGGTCGTAGAAAGTGTGAATGTGCATGAAGATATCAAGCTCGGACGGCCGACACGCGATTTGTATATCAGCAACTACATACGCACGTTGGAAAAGCTCGGGCAGCACGGCGTCAAGGTCGTCTGCTATAATTTCATGCCCATATTCGACTGGCTGCGCACCGATCTGCATAAGGAACTGGAGGATGGCTCGACGGCTCTCTTCTTCGAGAAGTCACGAATTGAAGGTCTTGATCCGTTCGAGCTGGTACGCCGAATTAACGAAAACAGCTCGTTAACCATGCCCGGCTGGGAACCGGAGCGATTGGAGCATCTGACGACTTTGTTTGAAGCGTATACCCACGTCACGGAAGATGACCTGTGGCAGAATCTGGCCTACTTTCTGGAGGCCGTTATTCCCGCCGCCGAACGCAGCGGCATTCGGATGGCTATCCACCCCGACGATCCACCATGGTCTGTATTCGGACTGCCACGCATCATCACAAGCCAGGCTCATTTGCGCAGGCTGCTGGCGCTGTACGACAGTCCCGCGAACGCGATTACCCTATGCTCTGGCTCGCTGGGAGCCAACCCTAAAAATGAAATCGTTTCCATGATTTATGAGTTCAAGGATCGTATTCCGTTTGCTCATATCCGCAATGTGCGTGTGTCCGCCAACGGAGACTTCATCGAAACATCTCACCGAACTCAGGATGGAACCGTCGATATTGCAGGCATCGTTCAGGCGTATCATGATGTTGGCTTCACGGGCTACGTCAGACCCGACCACGGTCGTCACTTGTGGGGAGAGGAGTGCAGACCCGGATATGGACTGTATGATCGCGCACTCGGCATTATGTATTTATGGGGATTGTGGGATGCACTGGCATTGAAACGGACCCAAACGCAACTCGAATCAGCCAAGACACAGGAGTCCGCCTTATGAGCACACAACCCCTACATCCTTCATTAGCAGGCAAAACAGCCGTGATTACAGGCGGCGCAGGTGTTCTATGCAGCACGATGGCCCGCGAGCTGGCAAGGCAAGGCGTGAAGGTCGCCATTCTGAACCGAACAGAAGCGAAGGGCCTGCGTGTAGTCAGAGACATTCAAGACGCAGGCGGAGAAGCGATAGCTGTAGCCTGCGACGTTACCGATGCCGCCAGCGTACAGCAGGCAGAGCAGGCCGTACGCAACCAATTCGGCGCATGTGACATTCTGGTCAATGGAGCCGGAGGGAATCACGCGAGCGCCAATACAACCCGCGAAACCTTCCGGCTGGAGGATCTGACGCAGCCGAATATCACCACCTTCTTTGAACTGAGCATCCCGGGTTTTCGCCAAGTGCTGGACGTGAATTTCATTGGAACGCTTATTCCGACACAAATATTCGCACAGCGTATGACTGGACGCGCAGGAGCAGTTGTCCTGAACATTTCTTCCATGAGCGCCCCCAGCCCGATGACCAAGGTTCCGGCTTACAGCGCAGCCAAGGCTGCTATTAATAACTTCACACAATGGCTGGCTGTCCATCTGGCCGAAGCGGGTATACGCGTCAACGCTATAGCACCTGGCTTTTTTCTCACAGAGCAAAACCGCAGGCTGCTCACCCACGAGGACGGCTCCCTCACTGAACGTGCGGATAAAATCATCTCCCATACCCCCATGCGCCGCTTCGGCGTACCGGACGATCTGCTTGGCACTCTGCTATGGCTCGTGGATGAACAAACATCCGGCTTTGTTACAGGGACAGTGATCCCGGTAGACGGCGGGTTTATGTCGTATTCCGGAGTGTGAGCAGCACCCCCAAAGCCGCTTGAGCACTTGTGCCGGGCGGCTTTCCACACAACTTTCCTTTCCTATCTTTTTCCCGATTTCATAGACTCCGAGAATCGCTTGAAAACAACCTGCATCACACCTCCACAACACGATCAAATCCTATAATACTCAAAATTTTAAAAATACGTTATTGACTCTTTCTATCATTATTAAGTATATTGATAACGATAATCATTATCATTTCGGGTGAGTGGTGATGTATATCAATGGATCCTGCTGGATCTTTTTTACTATACCAATATATTTTCAGGAGGGAACAAGATTGCTGAAGGTTTGGAAGAAAAAATGGATTGCAGGCTTTCTCATCGCCTTACTCGTAAGCAACACCCTGTTTGCCGCAGGAATAGGCTTGGCGGCATCAGCCACAGATAAGAATAACGCTGTGCCCGCACTAGCTAGTGCAGATCAAACAACCAGTGCAATAGCGAACGCAGACCCTAGTGAACCTAGCTTTAAAGAAAAGCTAGAAAACGGGACCCTAAATAACAACGGAACAGCCAAGAAGTCCGTTGCAGAAGCAACCTATGAAAGATCAGAAGAAACCAACGTAACACAAGCCACCTACGAACCCACAGGGAAAGTAACCGTGATTGTGGAATTACAAGGAGCCCCGCTCATCTCCCGCGCTTCTCCCAAAGCTTTCGGCAATCAACTGAACGCTCTGAAAAGCAGTGAGCGTACGCTTGCAACTCAGCATGAATCGGTAAAAAACCAGATTCGCGCCCTCTCCATCAAAGACTCCTCTTCGTTAGGTGCTTTAGGCTTAAGCAAAGTCTTGGCTCCCAAACCGGAAGTCATTTACGATTATTACATGGTTATGAATGCGATTTCGGTAAAGGTAGACTACCAGGAGCTGAAAGAAATTCGAAAATTACCTGGCGTGAAAAACGCATGGGTAGCCAATAAATACGAAAAAGTCGTGCCTAAACAGTCCATGGAGACTTATATGGCCAATAGCTCCGCGATGATCGGTTCCCCTGAGGCTATTGCAGCCGGATATACAGGAAAAGGAACCACTGTAGCTGTCATCGACACCGGTCTGGATTGGAAGCATGAAGCATTTTCCATGCATATGCCTCCCGCGTTGACCCTGAAACATACCCGCCAAAAGGTTAGCGACATTCTGAGCAGTGCTGATATGTCTGCTGGCAAAGTAAGCATAGATGATGTCTACATGGATGATAAAGTTCCTTTCGCCTATGACTACGCAGATAAAGACACTAATGTCATTCCTTCTGCCAGTTCGGATAACGCCCACGGTACCCATGTGGCAGGCACCATCGCCGCTAACGGTGATAAATTAAAAGGGATTGCTCCTGATGCCCAATTAATGATCATGAAGGTGTTCGATGATCTCAATGGATTTACCACGGATGCTGACATTATCGCCGCCTTGGATGATTCCGTTAAAATGGGGGCAGATGTCATCAATATGAGTCTTGGTTCCAATGCAGGCTTTTCCACAGCCGGGGAAGCAAGTAAGGATGACATGTACAGCAGAATTGCGAACGCTGGAATCAATCTTGTGGTAGCTGCCGGAAACAGTTACAGCGCCGCGTATCAAAATCAGTCCGGTTCCAACCTTCCCTATGCGAACGAGCCTGACAATTCAATTGTTTCTGCTCCTTCCACGTACGATGCTGCTTTATCCGTAGCAAGTATGATTAATACCGCTACATCAGATGCCCCTTATATTCTCGCAGGGGATCGAAAGATTATATTCAACGACACCTCCACTGCCGCTGACCCCAAAATACAGGCACTAAACCGTACATATGATTATGTAGATGCCGGTTTTGGAACTGCGGAAGACATTAAAAAGGCGGGGGATTTAAAAGGTAAAATAGCCTTGATATCCCGTGGCGACCAAATAAGCTTCCAGCAAAAGGTGGGCGCTGCGTATGCTGCTGGTGCCGTAGCTACCGTTATTTATGATAATGAATCAGGCAGAGCCAACATGGATGTTAGCTCCTACTACATTCCAGCCGTATCCATTACCAAGGATGACGGATTGTATCTGTTGGAATTGGCAAATAAACAACTGACGCTGGATGAAAAATTCAAGACAGACGCGCCCAATGCGGATGCATATAAAATGTCGGAATTTTCTTCATGGGGCGTTTCGCCGGACTTAAAACTGAAACCGGAAATCACTGCGCCCGGTGAAAATATTTACTCTACCGTTCCCGGCAATAAATATGAAAATATGAGCGGTACGTCTATGGCATCTCCTCATATCGCCGGAGCCGAAGCCTTGGTGAAAGAGTATGTTACCAGCAAACTGAATATTTCAGACCCTATTGAACGGGAAAAGCTGGTACATACCCTGCTGATGAGCACTGCCCATCCAGTCAAGGACGAGGATCAGGAATATTATTCTCCCCGTAAGCAAGGCGCGGGCTTGGCCAATGTGAACGGAGCAGTCACTACCGGAGCCTATTTGACTGTACAGGGTAATGACAGACCTAAAGCCGAGCTGGGCTACAACAAAGCAGGAGCATACTCCTTTACCTTTGATATCCACAGCATTTCGGATCAGGCATTGACCTACAACCTGAATACAGCGGCTTTATCGGAAAAAATCGTAAACAAGGGTGGCAACAACCTCTTCGCACAGCGTTCAACAGACTATGCCGGAAAGGGTATCCAAATACAATACAACGGTGCAACGGACGGAAAAGTAAACGTACCTGCACATGGCACAGCAAGCATCACCGTGAAAATTACGCTGTCGGATGCACTCAAAGCACAGTTTGACCAAGCGACGAAAAACGGAACCTTTATTGACGGCTTCGTTATGCTGAATGCGGAAAAAGGTGTCAACCTCTCTCTGCCGTTTGTCGGCTTCTATGGAGATTGGGGACAAGCACGCATTTTCGATGGTACGGAATACGGTAAGGATGGCTACTCCATGAAAGGCAGCGCTCCTTATAATTTGTATCCTGGGCAAGGCTATCTTCTGGGTCAAAACCAAATAGCTCTGGCGCTCGATCAAGACTGGGGTGTCATGCCGGAGAAATTCGCTATTTCGCCTAGAAGTCTGGGTAATTCATACAAAATACTTGGAGTGGCAACAGGTCTTTTGCGTAATGCGGAAAGCCTGAAATATACCATTACAGACCAAGACGGGAATATCGTCAAGGAATTCGATTATTCACATGTGCCTAAATCGCTATATTATGTAAGCTCCGGGGTAGTTAGCTGGGCCGAGGCTCTTCTGAACGATAAACCATCCTTTGACGGTCTTGACCAAAATAATAATGAGGTGCCCGAAGGTATTTATACCTTTAAGGTAACTGGAGTGGTCGCAGGTACCAACGGTCAGGGAACCGATTCATGGACCTTTGATTTTGCCTATGACAAAACAGGCCCTCAACTGGCCGATTACAGCATTTATAAAGAAAATGATAAAACGTACCTGAAAATGATCATCAAGGATAACCACTATACCAGCGGGTTGCAATTAGCCACAGCGAATGGTGGCGCATTGTCCGATCTGGTGGCTATCAAGGATGCCGATGAAAAGCTGGCGAACGGAACGTCCGTCAATACCGTGACGATGGACATATCAGATCTGAAGGACAAGCTGACAAAGCATGGTCTTCCTACGGACAAAATCTACGTAGACATGTTCGACTATGCATTCAATAGCAGTAGCGCAAGTATTGTTCTTGAGCCTGTTGGAACAGAAGGCATTACGCTGGATAAAGCTGCTCTATCCTTAACTGTCGGTACAACCGAGGATTTGAAGGCAAATATTACACCAGTAAATGCCACGTACCAAGCACTTGCCTGGACAAGCTCTGATCCGGCGGTAGCGACTGTGGATACAGAAGGAGCCGTTACAGCGGTGAGTGTCGGAACGACCAAGATTACTGTCACCACTTCCAATGGAAAGACTGCTTCCAGCCAGATCACAGTCACACCTATTGGAAGTCAAGGTATTGTACTGAACCGGACCGCGTTGAATATAACGGTTGGCTCTAACAAATCCTTGAAGGCCACAACCAATCCTGAAGTTGTGTCAGGTCCGATCACTTGGACAAGCTCCAATGAGTCGGTTGCCAGTGTGGATCAAAATGGATTGGTAAAAGCAAAAGTTGCAGGTACTACAACCATTACAGCAACTGCATCCGGTAAATCCGCTACCAGCCGAATCACTGTAGAAGGAGTCTCCAATGCCGAATTTACCGTTGTAAATGGTGTACTAACAAGCTACACCGGCTCTGGCGGTCATATTGTCATACCTGACAATATTACTGAAATCGGCGAAGAAGCCTTTGCCTACCGTGAAGATATTTTGTCCGTGAAGATTCCGGCCTCGGTGAAAAAAATCGGCAGGGCGGCATTCGCCTATAACAAGGAGCTTAAAGTTGTCACCTTATCGGAGGGACTGGAAGTGATCGGGGAAAGCAGCTTTTCCGATCTCGCCAAACTTGAACAAATTACGCTGCCAAGCACGGTGAAGGAAATCGGCGATAATGCCTTTGCCCGTGACACAGCTCTGAAAGCGATGCATCTGCCGGATGGTTTAACCCGAATTAATCAGGGCGCCTTCCGGGAAACCCGTGCTCTGGGTTCAATTAACCTCCCGGACAGTGTAACGGAAATCGGCGACGGGGCATTTTTCCTTACGACAAGCTTGAAAGAAATTAAGCTACCAAGCCACCTGGCCTCGATTGGTCGTGCGGCATTCTCTTCCTCAACAATTGGGTCTATTGAAATACCGGACTCTGTTACTTCCATTGGGGATGAGGCCTTCTGGGGAAGCCGTATCGCTTCCGTCAAATTGGGCAGCGGGCTGCTCACCATTGGGCAAAGGGGCTTTGCAGAAACATTGATTTCTTCCGTTGCCATCCCGGACAGCGTGACCACCTTGGGTTACTCAGCATTTGCCGAGAATTCAAAACTGGCCAATGTTACCATTGGGAAGGGCCTCACTGAGTTAGGCCAACAAGTATTTGACAGTACAGAAGGCTCAAGCTTGAAAAACATTGAAGTCTCGGCTGAGAATCCAGCCTTCACAAGTCAGGACGGGGGACTCTTTAACAAGGACAAAACAGCCTTGATCCGTTACCCGGCGGGACATGGCAGAGATACCTATACCGTACCAGATACAGTTACTAAAATTGAAGATTTTGCTTTCCATTCTGCCGCTAACCTGAGTGTGATTACCCTGCCTAATGGTTTGCAGACTATTGGAAAGCAGGCTTTTGATTCCAGCTTTAGCTTGCTCTCCCTCACCATTCCGGACAGTGTAAAAACAATCGGAAACGGGGCTTTCATCCGTACTGCCAAACTGGCAACGGTGAAACTGGGAGCCGGGGTAGAAACGCTGGGTGATTATGCCTTCGCTTATAATGTCAGACTGACGAATATTGATTTGGGTACAGGAGTCAAAAAAATTGGCGACTATGCTTTCCAATATAACAGCAGCTTGATAGAAATCACGATCCCGGATCAAGTGGAGTCCCTTGGCAGCAACGTGCTGGCTAATTCCGAGCGACTATCCATCGTGAATATCGGAAAAGGCGTGACCTCCATCGGCGGTAACCCTTTTGCCAGCTCACTGATGATCAAGGGTGTTAACGTAGACCCAGACAATACTTCGTATACCAGCGAAGACGGCGTATTATTGAATAAAGCGAAAACGAACCTGATTTTATATCCTGTAGCTAAACCGGAGCCTGTGTATGAGATCCCGGCAACTGTAAAGGAAATCAGCAATTACGCTTTCCAAAGAGCGCAGTTCCTGACGGATATTCAATTCCCTGAGGGATTGTTGACCATTGGTACTTCTGCTTTTAACGGTACAGTAAATCTGAAATCCGTGAAACTGCCTGATAGCTTAACCAGAATTGGTAGCTTCGCCTTTTCAGATACCGGTATAGAAACACTTGTAATGGGAAGCGGTATTGAGAAAATCAATGACTGGGCCTTCGCCTTCTCTGGTCATTTGAAAACCGTTGCTATTTTGGATAGTAATATGACACTTGGAGATCTTGCCTTTGTCGGTTCTCCCAATCTCAGAACGGTGATTTTGGGCGAAGGCGTGTCCAGCATCGGCTGGGGAGCGTTTAATGACACTCAAAATCTTACCCTTTACGGTTGGCAGGGTTCTGCGGCAGAAGAGTACGCCGGAAGCAACTCCATTCCATTTAAGGTGTATACGCCATTATCCGTACACCTCAAAGCCCATCATGAAGCTTCAGAAAGCACCATTGCTTTGAGTGCTGAGGCTACTGGCGGGATCGGGAACAAATCCTACTCCTTCCGGGCGTGGAATGAAAGTACACAACAAACAGTAACGCTCGACGCTTATGCTTCGGGCAATGCCTACCAGTGGCAGGTGCCACAGGCTGGCAAGTATATTGTGTATGCAGATGCCAAGGATGAAACCGGAGTAACCAAAGCCGGGGTTCGACAAATAGAGGTTCTTTCGTCGGGTGAAGTGATTATTTTGGTCACCCCGGCCGTCATCAGTCCAACATCACGCAATTTCAACCTTGATGCTCCATCGGATGTGACTACTGGAATTACCTGGAACGATGCCCGAAGTGTGACGCAAGCAGTCTATGCAGTGAACCAGGGCCCTAGTCGAAGTGTCACGGAAGCCGTTTATGACAGGGACGCTCTGATCCAAGGTCATGATTATACCGTTGACGGAAATACTCTGACGCTGAAAAAGGGCTTCCTTTCCGGCTTAAACCTGAAAGAAGGCGACACCGTCAGTGTTGAATTGCTCTTTGACTTTGGAGACAAAGCGGTATTGACCATTCGGGCCATCCAAAATCCTGTAGAGGTAGATGCAAGCATCAGCCCGAAAACAGCCAGCTTTGACAAAAAAGCGAGCAATCAGGCAGATGTAGAAACGACCATCACCTGGAACAGTGCATCGTCTATTACAGATATCAAGCTGGAAGGGGCATCCATTGGAGAAGCGGCCTACACTGTAAACCAGGATGTGCTCACGATTAAGAAAGAGTATCTGGCAACACAGCCGAAGGGTAGCCTTCCGTTGTTCGTGCAATTCGATAAAGGCGACGATGCTGTAATGATGATTAACATTTCTGACACAAGCAGCAACAAAGATGACGACGACAGCACGGATACTGACACTGGCTCTAGTCCTGGTACTAGCACAGGCAGTGGAACTACTGGTAGCGGTACAGAGAGCAGTTCCAGTAGTTCCAGCAGCAACTCCACAGCCGGGACGCCGAGCACAACCTCGTCTGTCCGCGTGTTGGATGCCAAAGGTAATGCCATTGAATCATTTAGTACCAAGCTGAACACCAGCACAGGTGTAGCTACGATCACGATGGATTCTGACTTCCTGAACAACGCCTTCGATGCATCCCAAGCGGATGGCAAAGGAATGAAAACTGTAGAGGTCACCGTGGAATCCAATCAAGCGAAATTCTATGAGCTGACACTGCCAGCAAGCTTTGTAACCGCAGCGGATGCTTCCCGTGCCATTAAAATCAAAACGGGTATCGCAGTTGTAACCCTGCCAGGTAACCTGCTTGGAACGGCTGGAGCAGCAGGAGCACAAAATATTACGCTGGAATTAAGCTCCGGCAGCAAAAACAAGCTGGATGTACAAGCGAAGTCCAACATTGGTACTCGCCCTTCCGTCGAGCTGAACCTGAAAGCAAACGGCAAGCTATTGCCTTGGAGTAACAACAATGCAGCTGTAACTGTAGCTATTCCTTATACACCTACAGCAGCCGAGCTGAAAAACCCAGAACATATTGTCATCCAATATGTAGATGCAGCAGGCCATGCTACTCCGGTGACTTCAGGAAAATATGACGCGGTAACTGGACAAGTCAGCTTTTCCACTCATCATTTTAGCCAATATGCTGTAGCCTATGTCGAAAAATCCTTTCAGGATTTGAGTCAATATGTTTGGGCCAAGAAACAAATTGAGGTACTGTCTTCCAAGGGAGTCATCAATGGTACAACGGATACTAGGTTCTCCCCTGCGGCCAAGATCACACGGGCGGAATATCTGACACTATTGGTGAAAACATTGGGACTAAGCACAAACTTCGATAGCAACTTTGCCGATGTTAAACAAGGAAGCTATTACTACGAAGCAGCAGGCATAGCCAAAAAACTGGGTATCGCAGGCGGCTCCGGTGACAACAAATTTAATCCCAATGCCCCTATATCCAGACAGGATATGATGGTCTTGACGGACAAAGCCCTGCAAAAAGCAAATAAACGGGCGACTACTTCTTCGACGGCTGTACTGGAATCCTTCAGTGATCGCGCAGATATTGCTGGTTATGCTGCTTCAAGTCTGGCAGCGCTGGTTCAAGAAGGACTCATTACAGGTTCAGATGGCAAAATAGCCCCTAAAGCACCAACCACTCGTGCAGAGGCTGCCGTATTCCTGTACAGAATCTATAACCAAAATTAAAATCTTCAAAATAAAATTAGTCTGACATAGCAGCAAATTCACAAAAGGAGACGAATCCCTGGTTGGGGTTTCGTCTCCTTTATTCCTGTTTGCCCAAAAAAGCTTCATTATTCTCCTATTCGGGACTTCAGACTATCGTTCAGCGATTATACTGACCGCTTGCAGATGGTCGGCATGCTTTACAAATTGTTTGCGCATACCCATAACTCTAGCTCGGGCAGCGCGGTTTCGCATTAGGTTAAAGGCAATTTTGCCAAATCTCAACCAACCCTCATCCTGAATTATACGCGGCAGATGCAGTAAATGCATGGGAGCCGTATAGATTTTTAGAACCTTAAAGCCTTCCTCTTTCAGCAGTTGTTCCCATTCCGATACCGTCAACGGTGTCGCATTAACTCTCAGGGCTACAGCCAAATCCTTGTTAATCTGCTTTTTGAGCTCAGGCTCAATATGATTTGAAGCAAAGCACATCTCATGGATAGCATACTTCCCGCCCGGTTTCAGTAGTCGCTTGGCTTCCGAAATAATCTGTGCTTTTTTGGCCCTTGTCTGCATAGTCAGCATAGCTTCCCCATATACCACCGTTGCAGAGGCATCCGGCAACGGAACCTGTTCAGCATCGGCAATAATCACTTCCCGGTTTGCTCCGCTTACATACGTTTTCACGATAGAAGCCGCCTTCTCATTCTGTTCAATCGCAATATAACGGAGGGGATTCAGTTGCAGTGTCATTTGTGCAGTTAGGCCCAATCCGGGAGCAAACTCAATAACCTCATCTTTCCCGGTTACGTTTAGCCCTTCTATCATCCAGCGTGTCGTTTTCAGCCCTCCAGGCCTGAGCACGCGCTTACCGAGACTTGCCAATATCCAGTGCCCTGGCACCTGTGTGTAATCTACTGTCTGCATCGGCCACAAACACCTCTTTCAATAATTTGATAATGATATTCATTATCAATATATGCGTAAAAAAATTTAACACTTTTTATTTTTATAATTTATATAGCTACGGTGATGTACCCTCTTTATATATTTTGCGCATAGCTTTCACTTGGCGTTTTGGTCAACACCACATGCAGGCTGGAATTCGCCTCCGCACCACCGCGATAGGAAAAGCGCTCATCTCCTGTAACATGGATCATATCCCCTTGGACAACTTCCGTTTCTTCACCATTCACAGTTACAGTACCGTTACCTTCAAGAACAAGCAAATATACATTTGCTCCTGGATGATTATGTGTTGGCAACTCAGCATTAGGAGTAAAGTTGAGAATAAAAATTACATTGTCGGCTTCCTTATGCACAATTCGTTTTGTAAACGCAGCTTCTTTATATTCCTGAAACTGAATGAGGTTTGATTTTTTCATGTAGGTTCACTCTCCTGTTTGAAATTGGATTTGCCTAGGATGGATTAGATACCTGGCATGTTCTCAGGTTTCCATCTATATGGTCTTATTGTATTTGATTATTACGCTCGCCTTGTGATTGCAATCACAAATATAAATTTAAGTAAAAAATACTTTTAAATATTCAAAAATTTGATTTCAATCATCTTTTTCATCGACACATCCAACTAGAATCGAATTGTGTTAGACAAACAAAAACAAGCAGGAGGTTGTTCCTATGAAGCCTGGATTTCAACTGGCAAAGGATATTTATTGGGTAGGAAAAATTGATAATCGTGAGGTTCCCTTTCATCGTCTTCTACTATCTAAGGGTACAACATATAATGCATATCTATTGAAAACTGGAAAACCAACCATTGTGGATACCGTGGATATGGCGTTCGGTAGAGAATTTGCCGAAGCTGTAACCGAATTGATCGATCCGCTGGACATTCAATATATTATCGTCAATCACACGGAACCAGATCACTCAGGCGGATTGGCGGCACTTGCTTCCAAAGCAACGAACGCTACGATTGTCTGCACTGAGATTGCTGTTCCGGAAATTCAACAAATGTACAAGCTTCAGCATCGCAACTTCCTGGTGATCAAGGACGGGGATCAACTGGATATTGGAGGCAAGACGCTGCTGTTCAAGGAAACACCTTACCTCCATACAGAAGAAACCATGATTACGTACTGCATAGAAGATAAAATCTTGTTCCCTTGTGATATTTTCAGTACACACGTGGCTGTAGAGCATCTATTTGCCGATGAGGCCGGTTTTGACATTACCGAAGACTTTATCGGATACTATCAGGCTATTATTCATCCACATCGCAGATATGTGCGTACATTAATCAAAGCTGTTTCTGACCTGGATATTGAGATGATTGCTCCTTCCCACGGCTTCGCGATCCGACATGACATTGCCAAGTTTATTGATTTGTACGCCTCTATGAGTACCGAAACTAAGGATGATAAAAAAGTAGCGATTGTCTATGCCACTTTAAAAAATAATACTAAAAAAATGGCAAACATCCTGAAAGACTGCTTTTTGGAAAACCAAATCAGGGTGGAGCTATGGGATGTAGATAAGGCGGATGAAACGGAGATATTGAATAGTATTGCCTCAGCGGATGCTGTTTTCGTCGGTAGCTCTACCAAATATGCGGACATGACGGGCAAGCTGGAAGACCTGCTGCAAGAAATGCAAAAGATGAATCTGGAAGGTAAGCTTGCTGCTGCCTTTGGTTCCTACGGCTGGAGCGGGGAAGCCATTGAAGTCGTACAGGATTACTTAATCCGTACTAATATGAAGGTCCAAAGCACTTCTGATGTCATCAAGTCGACTGGTATGACGCATGTGGAATTCCCGGTACGCATTCGCTTCTCTCCTACAGAAGATGAAAAAGTGAAGAAAATTAAAAATGCCGCTGAATTTGTCTCAGATCTACTGCTTAGTGTTATTTAAAACACAGTAGCGTATAGCGAATAGGAGAGATACTGAATGGGTAACCAACATTACGTTATTATCGGAGGTAGTGTCGCCGCCGTCAACGCGGCGAAAGCGATTAGAGATCGTGATGAGCTAGCCGAAGTTTCTATTTACGGGGAAGAATTATCCCTTCCATATAACAGAGTCAAGCTTTCCAAGGGACTATTCACTGACCTGCACAGCGACAAAATCCTGATCAAAAAGGAAAAATGGTTTACCAATCAACGAATTAATGTTTATTCCGGCATAAAGGTCACCGCGATACATGCAGAGGACTGCACCATTGAGACAGCAAACGGGCAAATCGTTGCTTATGACAAGCTGCTGCTGTGTACAGGAGCCCACAACCGTAAGCTTTCACTGGACGGAGCTTCACTAAGGAACGTTCACAATATCCGTTTTCGACAAGATGCAGATAGCCTTAAAGCGGAATTGCGACAGGGAGACCGGATATGTATCATCGGCGGCGGTATTCAAGGCGTGGAAACCGCCTGGTCCTTCCAGCAAACAGGGTATTCTGTAACCATACTGGAAGCTTCGCAGCGGCTTATGCCCCGTCAGCTAGATGAAAAGGCCTCCTCTATTTTGACCGATCGAATGACCGAACGGGGTACTCAGGTACACCTTGGGCAAGGCGTAAAACGTATTAAAGGCATAGATCACGTAGAAGGTGTGGAACTACAGAACGGCTCTGTTATCCCCTGCGAGCATGTCGTGTACTCTATCGGAATTGTACCGAATACGGAGCTTGCTCGCCAAATCGGCCTTGATATTGGACAAGGCATTCTGGTGAATGCGCAGATGGAGACCAGCTCCGCCAATATCTATGCAGCAGGTGATGCAGCCGAATTTCAGAGTAGAGTAGATGGGTTATGGGAAAGCGCAATGGAGCAGGGAAAAATAGCAGGCGCTAATATGGCGGGCGCATCCGTCAGCTATCAGCGTCCCCTCCCTGTAACCCTTTCGAACTGCTATGAATCTCCTCTTTTTTCCATCGGTCTAGTAGATGAACAAGTCTGCGACACCAGCCTGATTACTAAAAATCAAGCTTCTTATGCACGTATGTTCATACAAAACGGCTCTATCTGCGGCGTGATTGGCTTTGGGGATGCCCTTGCTTCACTACCATACAAAACAGCCATCATACAGGGACTCAAACCGGACGCACCAGAGCTTACAAAAATTTTGGATGACAAGGAGAACTAAAGATGAAAAAATATGTATGTCAGCCCTGTGGATACATTTATGATCCTGCTATCGGTGACCCCGATGAAGACGTTATGCCCGGTACAGCGTTTGAGGATCTTCCAGAAGACTGGGTTTGTCCAGTCTGCGGTGAGGATCAAAGTCATTTTGCCCCAATAGATGATACAGAATAACAACCATGCGCTATAACCTGTAGTTTCCGGTTTATGAATGGAGTGAATGAATGTGAATGAGATGTCCTGTCCCTGCCAATGCGAAAAGGAGCCCTGTGCCCGCAAAGTGCCTATCTTTTCCTCTTTGTCCTGCGAAGATTTGTGTAAGGTCAGCTCCATGATCCGACACCGAAAATATCAGAAAGGCGAGGCCTTGATTGTGGAGGAACAGGCTTCCGATACGCTGTACATTATTAAAAGCGGGCATGTCAAGCTTCTGAAGATGACGCCTCAGGGCAAAGAACAAATTCTGCACATTCTGACAACTGGCGATTTTTTTGGCGAGTTGAATATATTTAACAGTGATGAGCTGAGTAATTTTAGTGCCTATGCCTTAAAAAATACGGATATTTGTATGCTCACCAAGGATGATATGGAGCAGTTGATCCGCAACAATCCCGATATCTCTTTGAAGCTGCTCAAAACCATTACTAAACGCTTGGCACATACCGAAAAGCTGGCTCAAAGCCTGGCTACCAAAGACCCGGAAATTCGTATCGCCTATATGATTCTTGAGCTTGGGCATAAATACGGGAAGCCGGACGGCTCCTACATTAAAATAAATCTCCCTCTTTCACGCGAAGAAATGGCGAATTATGTTGGTGTCACACGCGAAACCATCAGTCGCAAATTCGCAAAATTTGAACAACTGGGGATTATTCATATTAAGGGTACACGAGAGATTACTATCTGCAATGTACAGAAACTGAGCGAATATATAGATTGAGGAACATCAATCCAATGTTGTTCTAGCATGAAGAGCAACAAAAAAACCGCTTCTTTGGCGTAATGGTTTGTGGTTGGTTGACCTGCCACTTCCATTTCGCCAAAGGGCGGTTTTTTACCCTATTTTACAATGGGCTATCTTTCAATCGTTGTGTTCACACCTTGGGGAGACGCTCCCCATACGTGCTTCCCGGAAGGAAGCTCCTGTGCAACCGTGGGCTCGGAGGACTCGGCCTGAATCGTGGTGGACTTGGAGCAATCCCATACCACTTTGACCAGATATCCAAACAGCAGCACGTTCAACAACGAGGTCACACATAGAATAACTCCATAGCTGTCCTGAGAATTGGAGCTATAGAAAATATCGAAGGTGTTCAGGAAAATCGTGAGACTGAATCCACCCGCAAGCCATAAAAATCTCCGATCCCGCAAATACAGATATGCTAGTACAGCCAACGCTGCCGCCGGGAAGAGATACCGTTCATGCATGCTGGAAGCGAAAGTGAACACGCCTGCAATTTGTACCAGTGCAGCCGCGGCGACAAACTGTGGTTTGCCACTGCGCGCATACATCCACCACGTAAACAAAGTCACCAGCACAATGCCGATCATACCCCATGTGTGGTAGCTGAACAGGAACAACGTCGTCGTATCCTGCGTATAATTACCACCGATCAGTGCGAAGAAGTTATACGCGTTCACGGAAGCATATGGATACTCACCGACCGTTCCTTGGTATAAATCAAGCAGCCATAATGGCTCCTGCCCCCACGAAAATGGCAGCACAACCAGAATTGTCGTCACAACCGCTCCACCTATAGCCAGCAGCCAAGGTTGTATTTTACGTTGTCTCAACAGCTCGAAGAACAGAATCGGACCATAAATAATCCCCTGTGGCTTCATCAGCACCGCTATCGTAAACAATACGGTGGACCAGCCTACTCTGTTTTCCACCAACAACACAACCATACCCACAATCAGCAATGTAAAGAATGAATCTACTTGTCCCCAGAAGGTCGAATTGATAAATACCGCCGGGTTAAATACATAGAACAATGCCAGCCCGATGCTGATTCCAAAACCAACTCGTTTGCTCGCCAACCGATACAGCATGTACGCTGTCGCGATATCCGCCAATATATTGGGCAGCCGCAGCAGCACCGACATATAAGGACTGAAAGCGTCCGTTGAACCGATTTTACCAATCACATATAAAATATAAATATAGAACGGCGGATAATCACTTGATCCGTTCGTGTAAAATCCCGTTAAGCTGTCCGCTGCCGTTGTAGCCCAGTTACGGAATAACATTAAATCCATGTGCCCCGAAATCCACGGCGCTATCGCCATTCTTAAAAAGAATCCCACGCCAAGCACGGTCCATAACATCAGACCCCGGTTACGTTCCCCAATCTTCCATATGCTGGCCCGAAAACGGTACACAATGAATACAAACACCCCGAAGAATAAAGCGGCAAAAATCGCCAGCGGAGTCGCAGAAGCAGATGAAGACTGTCCGCCTCTTCCACTACTCATACCACCGCCGGGTCCGCCCATGCTCATACCAGGGCCGCCATTACTGGACATACCGCCCGGACCTCGCTGTTGCCCATCTCTGACAGCACCGTTGCCTCCGGAGGTAGACGTGTCATTCCCGGTCGTTGTACCTTTGTCACCCGATGTCGATGTACCTTGGGTGGATGAATCGGATGATTGGCCTGTCGTACCTTGGCTCTTGCCGTCCAAGCTGTTCGTGGTACCCGTCGATGTCGAATTGGAGCTGGTATCCTGCCCTACATTTCCTGCTCCACGATTTCCAGCGGTCTGTCCGTTCGAGGGACGTTGCCCCGGCGCTCTCATGCCTCCACCAGGTCCGCCGCCTCCCCCAAATCCGCCGGACGGGCCCTGCCTAACAGCCGCAGACTGGGATGCCGAGCTGCCGGAATAACTCCATAACGAAACCACACTAACCACAGCACACAATATGAGACTGAACAGAAGTATATATTTTATGCGGTTCTCTTTCCACACGTTCAAATCCGATGCACCTCTCTCTGTATCTATTTTCCTCATATTGTATCTGCCATAGCTGAGGGCATCGTGAGTTCTGGCTGAAAGTTGGCTGAATATGGAATCATTTCTTCATAAATTGCCGCTCCATCTCCTGAATGGCCCGTTCGAGTGCGTCCCGTGGATGTTCTAGCAGGTTACCATGTCCTACAGCCAGCAGAGATGGTTTGAATCCCGCAAGCTTTTTGGCGCTTTCCAGTGAAATTTCCTTGTTCCAGGTAGCCAGTGCCGGAAAAGGAAACCACAGCTTGAACTGCCCAGACACCGCCACACCGCCTCGAATCTGGAACGCATCGCCCGCAACCAGCGCACGGGTGCGAGTATCCAAAAACGCCATCGAGCCTGGCGTATGTCCCGGCGCACTGATCGCCTGCAACGAGCCCACATGATCGCCTTCTTCCAGCAGAACGTCAGGCTGTGTACGGATGTTTTTGGGCACACTGCCCTGAATCGGAGTATCCGGTTCCCCCGCATCCAGTGATACATCCCCCTTTAACAGCCGCGCATCCCGCCCGGAAATGAATACTTGCGCATCCGAATACCGTTCCTTCAGCCTATCGAGCGCACCCACATGATCCTCATGAGCATGAGTAAGCACAATGCGTATGATAGGTTGCCCCATCCGCGCAGCAGCCTTTTCGATCCCATCTGCACTATAAGGAAGTCCGGCATCTATCAATGTCAGCCCCTCCTTTTCCTGCACCAAATAGCAATTCACTGGGAACAGCCTCGGCAGAAACGTCAATTGAACTATATGCTGCACCTGAACAACACGCATCCGTCTCATCTCCTCATCTTGATTAAAACTAATTATATTAGTATTATAAATAATATCATTAGTTTTAAGCAAATCTTTTCGCAAATATTCCGCAGCAAAAAGGCAGACCCCGGAATATTACCGTTGATCTGCCTCTCTCCAACTATGATGCAAATGTTCCTCTATCCATCACCCCTGCCGGATAGCCTCAGCAATGGGCGTGCTGCCTGACGCCAGATTAATCGCACGGTGATACGTCTGCCGTTCATCCAGTGCCGCTACCACTACTGCCGCTACATCCTCACGGGAAATGGTGCTAACGGAAGAATCATCTCCCGTAGCGACCTTTCCGATACCGGGATCATCTGTCAATCCACCCGGACGAAGGATCGTGTAATCCAGATTACTCGCTTCCAGCAAGCGATCTGCATAATGCTTTGCCACGTAATACGGCTTAATCGACTCAGGCCATTGCTCCCGATTCTCCGCATGCCTTGCGCTGACCATAATGAAGCGGCGAATGCCTGCCTGCTTGGCAGCTTCCATAGCCTTGACTGCTCCATCGAGGTCGATAAGCAGGGTTTTGTCCGCGCCTGTTTTGCCACCGGAACCTGCCGTGAATACGATAGCATCGCTACCCTTTACGGCTGCGGCAATGTCGTCAACCGTTCCTTCGAGATCAGCGATCACCGTTTCCGCACCCAAACGTTCAAGCACTTCAGCCTGATCCTGATTGCGAATCAACGCCTTTACGCGATGCGAGTCATTTTCACCCAGCAGACGAACAAGATGTCTGCCTACTTTTCCATTTGCGCCAATCACCAATACGTTCACAATATCCCTCCTGTATTCGCAGTCTCTCATCTACATTATACAGAAGTATTTTACCCGTATGGTTCAAGTCGCAATCAGATGGGTATGTCGAGTTTGTGATCAGGTTGTCTTACAGCTTGGCTTCCCGCTCCCAGCACTCCACTTGCTCCAGCCCCGGAATGCTATCTTTGTAGAACACAGGGTCGTGACCCGCCTTTTTCTGCCGTGAATAATCCTTTAAGGCTGCAAAAGCGACTCGGGATAAAAGGGCAATGGCAATCAGATTGACGACAACCATCATGCCCATAAATAAATCAGCCAAATCCCACACCAGTTGCACCTTGGCCACCGCTCCGAAAATCACCATGCCAATTACAGCAGCGCGATACAGCCATACCCAGATTTTCTTGGATTTCATAAACTCGATGTTCGTTTCACCGTAATAGTAGTTACCGATCAATGTGCTGAAAGCGAACAGGAATACCATGATGGCAAGAAAACCGGACGCCCACGGGCCGATGTGCACACTAAGAGCCGCCTGGGTCAGCTCAATACCACTAAGTCCCGGCTTCGTATACGCACCGGATAACAAAATAATCATTGCCGTGCTCGTACATATAATAAGCGTATCCGTCAGCACCCCGAATGCCTGGATCAAGCCTTGCTTGACCGGATGGCTGGTGTCTGCCGTAGCTGCCGCATTCGGTGCGCTCCCCATTCCTGCTTCATTGGAAAATAAACCACGCTTGATGCCGTGCATCAGAGCTGCCCCGATGGAGCCTCCCGCAACCTGCTCGAAACCGAACGCACTGCGTACAATCAGGGACAATATCTGCGGCAATTGCTGAATATTAATGATTACAATAAACAGCGCAATTCCGATATACAGCACTGCCAGTACAATGACGATATATTCGGACATTTTGGCAATCCGCTTGATCCCCCCAAAAATAATGACCGCAAACACAGCCGCCATCAGCAGACCCACAACCAGCCGACTCGTGCCGAAGGCATTTTCAAAAGCCAGCGTAATCGTATTGGACTGCACCGCGTTAAAGACCAGACCAAAGCTCAGTGTAATCAGTATTGCAAAGACGATACCCATCCACCGCTTTCTCAATCCGATCTCCATATAATACGCCGGACCGCCACGGAATCCATCTTTGTCCTTCACTTTATATACCTGTGCTAATGTACTTTCGACGAAGCTGGAAGCCGAGCCGATGATCGCAATGATCCACATCCAGAACACCGCACCCGGACCGCCCAGCGCAATGGCAAGAGCAATCCCCGTAATGTTACCCGTACCCACGCGTGCCGCCATGCTGATACAAAATGCCTGGAAAGGCGAAATGCTGTCCCTTGAGCCGCGTTTTGATTCTTTGAGGACCCGGAACATGTCTCCGATCATTCGTACTTGCAGACCCTTAGTGCGGAACGTAAAAAATAGCCCCAATGTGATCAGCATGACAATTAACAACTTGGACCAGAAAAAGTCGTTAATTACACCGATCACATCCTGTAAAACCTGTTGCATCCACAATCCCCCTAATATCCTTTGAATCATTCCCTCTGTAGAACCGGTTCCACATCCGGCTGTTAAGCAGTATTTTTCGAGTATATCAATTTTTCACCGCACAGAACAGATAATTATACATTTTACTGAATAGAAACCATTACCAGGAAAGAGAACCGTGTTCGCTTCTCATGTTATCCCCGTTTCTGCTGCATATGCAGACCTGTCAAAAAAGTGTCCATCATGACTTCAATACTCCGATCCACTTCCACGGGTAAACCAAAGCCGCCCTTCTGTTCGAGCGAGGCAAAACCATGAAGCAGACTGCGGAACCCCCTCGCCGCATGAATACAATCCTCTTCCTTAAATCCGTAACCGCTGGACAGAACAGAAATAACAAGCTCCGCCACACGATCCGCAGCCTGCCTCACTTCGGGATTATTTCGATCAGTTGCATACAGCATCGCTTCATACAAACCGGGTCGCTCGCGGGCATATCGCATATAGGCTTTCCCCATAGCGGTCATTGCATCGTCACCCGCTCTGCCAACCGCCGCGCTCATCAAAGCTTCCTCCAACTGTCCCAGGCTGTGTAGAGCCAGCACTTGGCGCAATCCGTTCAACCCGTCCACGTGGTTATACAAAGACGGGGGGCGAATGTGCAACTTCTGTGCCAGCGTGGTGAGCGTAACATCGCCCATTCCCCGTTCATTGGCAATGTCCTCAGCAGCCTGTAAAATATCTTGCAGCTTCACTCCGTTTCTGGGTGACATCGGCATTTCTCCTTTAATCGAATTTCTATGTAAGGCATTTACGTTCGTCTATATATTGTACTTTCGAGCGTTAGGAATCAATTATGCAAAATGCTGACGTATAAATATACATAATGAATCTCATTTCTATTTTAACTAATTCTGTTAGTTTATACAAAGAAGTTATGGTTTGCAAGCATATCAGCTTTTACTGATATAATGAACAAAACAAGATCATAGAGCGGGTCTGACCACTTTTTCGATCCCATGCAAAGGAGATAGCTATATCTATGGAGTCCAAGTCACTTCCAGCCATTGAATTTAAAGACGTCACCAAATATTTTACCGGGTCTGAACAGCAACGTGCTGTCCTGAACGGAATTACGGCAAGAGTCTCTCCCGGCAAAATCACCACGCTGGTCGGCCCGTCCGGGTCTGGCAAAAGTACGCTGCTTTCACTGTGTAATCTTCTACTGACGCCGGATGAAGGGGAAATCAGCGTATTCGGCAAGCCCCTTTCCGAATGGGAAATCCCTGAACTGAGGCGAAAGGTCGCACTGGTTTTTCAGGATGCCCCCATGCTGCAAGGAACCGTTCTGTATAATCTTCAGACCGTAGAAAGGTTGCATGGCACGGTGCTGCATGACCCAGGCGACCTGTTAGAGCGTGTAGGACTTACCCGCGATCTACTGGAGCAAAAGGCGCAGGAACTATCCGGAGGTCAAAGGCAGCGCTTGGCCTTGGCGCGAACGCTTGCGAACCGCCCGGATATTTTACTGCTGGATGAGATTACTTCCGCACTGGACCCGGCCTCGGTCAAAGAGGTAGAGGAACTGTTACTTCAAATGAACAAAGAAGAGGGAACGACGATGATCTGGATTACGCATCATATGGAACAAGCACGCAGAGTAGGCCATGAAACATGGCTGATGATCGACGGAAAGCTCGTGGAGCAAGCGGATACCGAGACTTTTTTCCATGCACCACAGCACAATGAAACCCGCAAGTTTATAGCAGGAGAGTGGGTATGACAATTGTTGCCCTGATTCTGTCCCTCGGTTTTGTGTTCATCGCCATCGTTATGTCCAAATCCTTCAAGCTCGGTCTGGATCGGGATATCATTATCGCCACGATCAGAGCATCGGTTCAGTTGCTGGCCATCGGATATGTGCTGCATCTGATTTTTGGAATGCAAAGCTACGGATTTATCGTATTATTCATTCTGCTCATGATCACTGTGGCCTCCCAAAATGTCGCGCGCAAAGGAAGATTCATTCCCGGCCTGATGTGGAAGTCGTTCCTGACGCTGCTTTGTGTGGAAATCGTTACACAGGCATTTCTGATTGGCCTGCACATCATTCCGGCGACAGCCCGATATATGATTACGATTAGCGGCATGATCATTGGCAGCTCCATGATTTTGTCTAGCCTGCTGGTATCCCGGCTCAAGTCGGAAGTGCTGCTGCGCAAGCCTGAAATTATGCTCATTCTGGCACTAGGCGGCACGCCGAGACAAGCTATTTTCCCGATACTCAAGGATTGCATACGCTCCAGTATGATTCCAACCATTGAGGGACAGAAAACGCTGGGGCTGGTCCAGCTTCCCGGCATGATGACCGGGCAGATCATCGCAGGTGCCAATCCCATTGCCGCCGTCCGCCTGCAATTGCTGATCGTATTTACCACCATGACCTCTGCGATTTTGACCAGCGTACTGCTCAGCCTGTTTATTTATCCGGCATTATTTACCCGCCAGCAGCAGCTGCGTACAGAAGCATGGGAGCGCTAATCCCTATCCAACACAGCTTTATTTTGCAAAAGTCTATCTGCCAGATGATCGGTAGGTAGGCTTTTTGGTGTATATTCTTGTCCCTGCACGAAAAGATATACTGTGATTTTATATCATCAGGCTTACAATATACATATATAGGTTAAGCATTTTGCATAAATCCCAAGAGCGATTTCAAATCAGCAATATATAGATCGAAACGGTTTAGTTCGTCTATATATTGTACTTTCGAGCGTTGGGAATCGAATGATGCAACATGCTGAGGTTAAATGTCGATCTAAGAGAGGGCATAGAAATAAGTCATCTAACAACACACAAAGGAGATAAAAAGATGAACAATCGTTTATTAATCAAAAACGGCTGTGTACTCACGCTCGATAAGACAATGGGTGATTTTAAAAAAGCGGATATTCTTATCGAGGGAAAAAAAATTATCGCTGTTCAACCGGAGCTAGAAGCAGCCGATTGTGAAGTTGTTGACGCTACAAACATGATTGTTATGCCGGGATTCGTGGATACACATCGCCACACCTGGGAATCTGTCGTTCGTAATGTAGGTGCCGATTGGTCTCTCGAAAAGTACTTGGGGCGTATGTACTATGGGAATATTGGAGCTAAATTACGTCCGCAGGATGGATATGTAGCGAATCTGCTTGGCGCACTGGAAGCATTGGATGCAGGGGTTACCACGCTACTGGATTGGTCGATGATTAATTCACCCGAGCATACGGACGAGCTGATCCGGGGCTTGCAAGAATCGGGAACAAGAGCGGTCTTTGCCCACGGAGTTTCTGGTGATGGAGAATATTGGTCCAGAGAAAGCCGAATTCGACAATCCGATGACAGCAGACGGGTGAAAAAGCAGTATTTCTCATCAGATGACCAGTTGCTTACCATGGGGCTAGCCATAAGAGGACCGGAATTTAGCGCATGGGAAACAGCAGTTGATGAGATTCGATTCGCTCGGGAGCTCGGTGTGCTGTGTACAATGCATTTAGGGTTCGGGACATGGGGTTCGGTGGATCGATCGATTGAAAAATTGCATAAGGCTGGACTGCTCGGATCGGACCTTAACTTTGCCCATGCCAATACACTCAGCTATGAGGAGTATAAACTAATCGCAGATTCGGGCGCCTCCATTTCCGTTACTCCGGAAATCGAAATGATGATGGGACATGGTTATCCGGCTACAGGGCTATTTATGGAGAACGGAGGAAGACCCTCATTAGGAATCGATGTCGTAGTATCAACCGGTGGAGACATGTTTGCACAAATGAAGTTCGCCTTGCAAGCAGAACGTTCCAGAATCAATGGAAAGATTTTATCCACAGGAGAAATGCCGGTGGAACTCACCATTTCAGCACGGGACATTATAGAATTCGCGACGATTGACGGTGCCCGAGCATTGGGACTGGATCATAAGATCGGTACGTTAACTCCGGGAAAAGAAGCCGATCTGATTATGATTCGAACCAACGATCTGAATATGTTTCCGGTAAATCATCCAATCGGTGCTGTTGTGCAATGTGCAAACACGAGCAACGTCGATTCAGTGTTTGTGGCTGGGAAAGCTGTCAAACGGAACGGAAAAATGCTGCATGTAGACATTCAACGTTTGCGCAAGTTAGCCAATGAGTCTAGAGATTATATTTTCTCACAATACGGGGTGCCTGAAGAAGCATGGCCAATCTGATTTGCTGTAGGGTGCCATGCAACTCAAGTCAAATATTCCTGCATTCCGCCTGTTAAGATGGAATCGAAAGGAGGGAACCATCGTGTACGAATGGAACGAAATGGTCCAACTCATGATTGATTGGATTGATAATAATCTTACTTCAGCACCATCGTTGTTGAGAATGTCCAATCAGTTAGGCTACTCTCCTTATTACTGTACAAAACAGTTCCATTCTCTTACAGGAATGACGTTAAGGGATTATGTGTGGATGCGCCGGATTAGCCGTGCAGCCCTTGAACTCCGGGATGGCAATGTTCGCATCCTTGATGTTGCCATAAAGTATGGGTTTTCTTCACAAGAAGCTTTTACACGAGCATTTGTAAAAGCCTTTGAGGTAACTCCGGCTGTATACCAAAGAGAGCCTAGACCTATTCCGTTAGCGATTCGTGTTGAAGTGTTCTCTCCTTATCATTATCATTTGAAGGAGCGGGATCAGATGGTTAAGGAACATTTGCAAGAAGCCGAAATCAAAATTGAGCGTATACCAGCACACAAATTTATTGGAATCTGGGATACCTCTTCTCGAAACTACGGTGATTTCTGGAGAAACGGTCATAATTGTGATGAAATTTGTGGAACACTGGAAAGCATGTCTCATCTCAAGCTACCCGAACAATTGGGCCAAACCGCAGGCTGGTTCTATCAGGATGGTCAGAAGGGCTATCTCTATGGGATACCGGTTGCCGCTGATTACGCTGGAGAGATTCCAGCAGGAATGGAGTGCCGGAGCATTCCCGAATCAGATTACCTGGTTTTTTCCCACCCTCCCTTCAATTATTTAAAAAACAATGGAGAGATTATGAGAATTGTGGAGGAGAAGGCTTGGAGCTTTGACCCTGCCAGCATGGGATATGAATGGGATGAGGAAACGAAGCAGGATTATCAGCGGCATTTCCCGGAAGGATACGGTTACGCAGTGTTACGTCCAGTGAAAAAAGTGTAGAGAAAAAGAATCCCAAGAAGCCGCTACGATGATGTAAGCTATAGCTTCTCCTGTTCATAAATTATCACTCACTTCCTCGCCTGTAGATATGAGTTCAACGCTTTTTTCCTTATATATATTCGTTTTATAAATGAGTATAACACAAGGCGAAGGATAACTCCCTTCGCCTATTTTCTTCTATAAGATCCTTAACCATTAAAATTATCTTCTAAATTATCGTCCACCTTATCAGGCTCGTACTCGACTGTTTTATAGTCAGGTGATGAGGGAATCATATTGACCACGACATTCCTCATTTTCAACTTGTACGTTCCTTCCTCAAAGGCAATAATATACTTAATGGGAGGTAACTCCATGTCCGCATACTTCGTTATCGACGAAACGACAATCTTGGAAGGGTCAGAGTCATTTACAGAAATGATACGATAGTCTATCGGTGTTCCTTGAGCTTTTAGAAAATTAAGTCGTGCCCGGTCTGTTTTAAAACGATAATCATCAGACAGTGAAAGCATCTTATCATAATCACGACTCATCGAAGCGTCCATATATTCTGAAAATGTCGAAACAGCAGCCTCTTTTGGCTTATCGGGAAGTTTATGAGGCTCCTTATCCCCTCCAAAACCTGTAGCCATTACAGTCAAAATCCCTCCTAAGACAACCAAGCAAGCCAACTTCTTTCGTAGTACAATCTTCAATTGAAAAAAACCTCCTTTGTTGTGAATTTTACCACTTTTATACCAAAAACCACTCTCTCAATAGAGAGGTGGCTCTTGAAATTTTAGAAATTCACACTTTTTTTCTTTTCTTAATTACGAAGGAAACTCCACCAATAATCATTAACCCGGCAATAAAGATTAATGACAATTCCCCAGTGCTGATTTTGCTTGCATTGACCTGTGAAGCAGTCGAGCTTAGATTGGATGGGCTACCTCCAGAGATCGGTTCATCCGAATCATTTTTTGAAGCTGCTTCTTGTCGAACTTTCTCATTGGCAGATAGAAACTCTATAAATTCCTGTAGATTGTATACTTTCAATGGCTTAAAGTCCATGTATACACTCTCTCTAAGAGGAACCACAACTTCCTTCCCATCTATATCAGAAATTAGAGCAACCGTAGCCAGTCGATCATCATATATCAGTTTGCTGTTTTCATCGTAGCCAACCAGTTTCTTTGCTTCTTCGAATTGACTTGGAAACTCAAGATCACTATAAGCTGATCGTATTCTTTCCCCATCTTCTGAAAAAACAATTCCGTTATTTTGTTGACCACTTTTTATGGAGAATAAGTACCCTTTAGATTTCAATATGTCATTAGCTTTATCTGTATTTCCTGATCTAATAGCTTTAGAATTTACAGTATAAACCTTAAAGCCTTCATCAAGCGTTAAATTTTCCGCTTCTTTAGTAGTTGTTATTTTGAATCCTGTATTCTGTCTAATATCATCTTTGAAATTCCCCAAATCTTTTTCAATAGATTGTTCAACTTCCTGCGGAACCTCATTTGCCGCTAAGACCGTTATAGGAAACAATAAGATACAAGAAAACGCAATTCCAAGTATTTTTTTATACATTTTATCACTCCTCCTTAGTGCTCACGTTTAATCTACATAAATTTCGTTTATAGTGCTGTACCAAGAAAAGTCTCTATTATTAACAAAGCTATCGTAGTAATCTATTTTATCCATCTTCTCACCAACGGCAGGGTCTTTGTAATATACTTTTTGAAATCCTAAATTTGTATTATCCGAATATCCATTTATAAGATACATATGTCCAAGATCAGAGTCATCCTTCCACACGATGTGTGCTAATTGCGGTTGATTTCTTTTTATTTGAGCGATAACAGTTCCAAAGGGTATCGGCTCTTTATCAATTGCAGAGCTTAATCCCCCATATGCTAACGCGCTTTTTACTTCCCGATCCGATCCTCCCTTATTTACGAGGCTACCTTTAATATATTTTACGATTTGAGATTGAGTTTTATTTCCACCTAAATGTTCTATAGCCATCTGTGATGTAGCAGCCCAGCACCAATTAGATTTTTCTTGTTTATGCGAAGGCACAGGAAGAGATTTGTAATCTATGTAGCTAGGTGTGATTTTGTCTGAATTAATCTCTTGGGCTGATGTTAATGGAGCGATAGCAGTAAGTGCTAATACCCCCATAAGCACAAATGCTGTCTTTTTGATTTTTTTCATGTAATGACACTTCCTTTCTTCTAATTTTGTAATACAATCCAACGCTCAATCCCATCTTCACTTCTTGATCGACACTCCTTCATTTTTATTCACTTCCACCTTCCCTCTCACGAGATATTTTTGTAATAAATTCCATTTGATTACACCCTTTTAACCATCTCCTCTACTATTTTTAGTACCGCTAAATATTATCCAATAATATATAAAAAGTGTAACATATTTCTTTTTTTGATAAAGTTCAATAATTCAACCTCTTTTCTTTAAAAATCCTGTATCCGCCAATACTCATATGGTAATTTTCCAAGGGATTTTTTTGCGAGTTCCTTCCCATCCTATGAAGAGAACGGTCAACGTTCGGAATATTTCGATTTAATAAAAGGAATTTCCTACTGTATAAACTGCTGCAACATCAAGCTCTCCCTATAAAATTTTTACATTTTCTGACTTTCATATGTATTTTTATTTCATATAAGGTATTTAATAGATATATTGATATAGTCAGTTCTGTTACTCACTGGGGAAATTAGTTTTGCATAAGGAGGGTTGGAAGATACGGTTGTGCTGGTTAATGAGCTCGTCCAAAAGCATAGATTGCTCAAGCACAGAGGAATGTCCAAAACCATACTGGTCATACAGATCATGAAGCCGCTGTCTTGCATTTTCTAATTGCTGATTTAATGTTTCATCCGTTTTCATCCAAATCCCCTCCTAATGAATCTCATTTTAGGATGGAATGGGTAAATTTGAATCATCCATTTTTTCATTCAAGAATCAGCAAAATGAAATAAAAAAATGACCAGCATTTAAGCTGGTCCATGGTAGAAAATTTAAAACTTAGATCAGAATCCACCCACATGCCCTTGGAGTTGGATTATGCCTGAGCTTGGATGTACAGCTTGAACTGGTACTGCGAATACCAATAAAAAGCTAATTACTGCCAAGAACAAAGCCATCTTTTTGATCATTTCTTTCCCACACCTCCTGATACATTTTTTCGTACTGAGCCAGTGTTTCAGGAGCAGCCTGCGCTCTGAAACGGTCAAATAGGCCAGCACAATTGGAGATAAGTAGTACATGGTTAATTGTAACAGCTTTTTCAAAAGCGTTTATTAAACATTTGAAACCATATGGATATCTGCCTTTATTTAGGTTGTATTTAGCCATCTTATACCAAAATCGAACATACTCTTCTGGTAAGACCTGCTGCGTATACATGCCTTCAGATGAGGATTCCCGATAAGCTGCAATTTGAGGTTCAAAGCGCTGAAGGATATGATCCACATCTAAATTGTACCGATTAGCTGCTTCAATAATGTTTAAAAGTTCAGCAAAAATTTCTTTTTCGCCGGCTATATATTCTACATAATCCGGCAGTACACTAACATCTCCAGACATGAGCCTATTCACATATGTATTAATTTTTGCCCATTGCTGGAATAAACCAATCCAATGAAGTGTATCGGAGTCCTTCTCCTTTACCCAACTTAAATCCGTATATGCACGTAGATGCTCTAAAGCCTGAACATGATCTCCTTTGGCATCACATACATTTGCACACAATAAATCAGAGTAGGCTATGTATGCAAATAGTGGTCCATCATTAGGTTTCTTCTGCAACTCTTGTTCCTTTAGTTTAGATTTTCGCTTTAGGTCATATTGTATTTTCCCTAATCGTCGCATTTCTATAGCAAAGGTGTATACCTTGTCCCAGTAGCCCAATGATCTATAGATATTTGCTAAGTCTTTTAAAGCATTGAGCTGATTTATTTCGTCTAAACGATTAACGAATGATTCAAATTTAGCTGCTGCTTCCAGATTGACCGCTCGGTTTCTCCCAATCGTGAGCTTAAACAGGCGATACTGGCACACCGCAAGTCGCTCGGAATGCTGCTGCTTTTCACTTTCAGCCACATTTTTATACAGGAACGCCGCTGCTTCATTGTGGCCGTCTTTGAAAGCATCCTCGGCTACTTCAAAGAGCAACGGAGGATAAGTGGGATTATCCAGCAATAGAAATACAACTCGCTGCAAGCAATCCAGTCGGTCAAGCTCCACACATCGGTACAAGAAAGGGGATATTCTTCGCCAGTTGAGGGGTTCTTCCTCAATACATTCTTCAACATATCGATGATAAAAATGATCTGGTGGTAATTCCATCGTTGAAGTAATACGATCCAATTGGTTAACAGAGATAGACCGATTGCCCGTTACAATACCACTCACGGTACCTGGATTCAGTCCTGAGATGTGTCCAAACTCAGTTCTACTCATATCTTGTTGCTTTAGATACTTTTCTAATTCTGCTCTTATCGTAGGTGTGATTTCCATGAATAAACCACCCTTTCAATTGTGGACTCTGGGATATAAAACCTAGTAAATGAAGCTATGTAGTTCAAAAATTCATAATATTATGAAATGTTTTCCTTTTCACATCACAATAGTACCACCTTTTGGAACAACAATAAATAATACTATTTTATTGATTATCATCTTTTTAATGGGAGTTTTTAACATGAAGGACATAGGAATGACGAGAAAATTAGATGGATTGGGACGACTCTTAATCCCCAAAGAAATACTAAATACGTGTCATATTCAACCTTCTGATTGTATTGAATTTCTTTTAGAGGGAGCAACCATATCCGTCACTAAATATAACGACCAAACCTGCGAGTTTTGTAAATCAAAAGAAGAATTAACCGCATTTAAGAAGCATTTTATATGTAGCAAGTGCAGATATCTGATCAGCCATGGTGACTTGTAAGGATTAAGGAGGGGTTATTTTATGAAAAGCACAGGTATGACGCGCTCATTAGATACTTTGGGTCGAATCGTGGTTCCTGTAGAAATGCGAATGACGATGAATATGAATAGTGGGGATTCGGTAGAATTTTTTGTGGATGATAAAACGGGCTTTATGGCTGTAAAGAAATATACGGGCGTTTCCTGTAAAATGTGTAGCGCGGTTGAAAATCTAACCTATTTCAGAGATTCATTTTTATGTATGCATTGTATCCATAAATTAAAGGGGAATATAGATTGTAGCCCCATACCGACTCCTTCTATTAAAAAAGATACGCGCATTCATAAAAGAACGAATCAGCCGGCAGAAAAATTACTCGGACGCCTTAGAGAACTAATTCAGAAACATCCTGATGCCAGACAATATGACTATGCCAAATGGCTTGGCGTGTCACAAGGGCGTGTATCTCAGCTTAAAAAGTTACTATAAAACACAGTAAAACTTCTTGTAAAACCTCATTCATTTAAATCCAAGGCCATCCTTTTAAAATAATTTTATTTTAACGTGAATACTCACTGAATACCTTTGTTACCTTATGTAATGTCGTCTTCCCATCCTGTAAACTAAGTTTCATCAAGCGATAACCGCTGGATCATAGAGAGGATGAGATATTCATGAGTGTAGAAAATAGAGCTTTAGTGATACAAGATGGTCTGGACAGACGTGTGAATGCAGTCATAGATCAAACCCTTGCCGAGAAGCGCCTGGTTGGCGCAGTCGTCATGGTATATATCGATGGTTCACCCGTGTATGCGCGAGCGGCAGGGCTGGCTGATCGAGAAAAAAATCTTCCTATGCGCGAGGATGCTTTATTTCGGCTCTCTTCTATATCCAAGCCAATTGTATCAACAGCGGCCTTGGTTTTGGCAGCCCAAGGACAGATTGGACTCGATGAATCCATTGAACGCTGGTTGCCGGACTTTCGCCCCCGCTTGATCAGCGGCGAGCAACCATCCATTACAGTACGGCAATTGCTCACACATACTGCCGGGTTGACCTACGGCTTTTTAGAGGAAGAAGGCGGCGGCCCCTATCAACGTGCAGGCGTATCAGATGGCATGGATTTTTCAAATCTTACCCTTGAAGAGAACTTGCAACGTTTGGCTTCTGTGCCTCTGTTGTATACACCGGGTAAAGCGTGGGGCTATTCCATTGCCACCGATGTACTCGGTGCAATCATTAGTCGCGTATGCGGCACAACCCTTGAGCAGGCTGTTAAAAAGCTCGTTACAGACCCCCTCGGTATGCAAGACACTAGCTTCACGGTTGCTGATCCCGAACGACTTGCTGCCGCTTATGTCAACGATACTCTGGAACCCCGCCGGATGCGTGAGCTTGAGGTTGCGCAGGTTTTTGAAGGCACAGCGGGACTTCGTTTTCAGCCTGCACGCGCCTTTGATCCCACGGCTTTCCACTCAGGAGGCTCTGGTATGATTGGCAGCGCAAAAGACTTCATGCGGCTGCTGGAAACACTGCGAAACGGTGGCAATCCATTACTTTCTGAGGAATGGGTACGTGAAATGGGCACCATCCAGACCGGGAGTCTCCCTTTGGCAGGCTGGCCAGGACGGGGCTTCGGACTGGGATTCACCGTACTCCAAAATCCCGACGAAGGCGAAACAGCAGAATCCCCTGGAACGTGGCGTCTCGGAGGAGCTTACGGTCATTCATGGTTCGTTGATCCCGCGCAAAGACTCAGCGTTGTTGCCTTTACCAATACAGCATTTGAAGGTATGTCAGGTCCGTTTACAACTGAGCTTTGCCAAGCCATTTACGGCAGCTCAAATAGGGTCTAATAAAGCGGGAGTTACATGTTTAAGCTCTACAGGCGAGGATAAGACGATTAACGTGGTAGAGTGACCGTGCTTTCCGCACTCATCCCCGAATTGCTCCAGCTTAAGCATGGATTCGACCATAACCTTAAGTAAATAATTTTGCTCACCGCTAATTCGATGGCACTCAATGACTTCAGGCGCAGATTGGCAAAACTCAACAAATGAGTTGCATTGATTCGTGTGTACGAGCACATGAGCCATGATCGGTTTTCCAACTTTCTCATGTGAAACCATGGCACGATACCCGGTGATAATGCCTTTATCCTCCATGCGCCTTACTCTTTCCGTGACAGCGGGCTGGGAAAGTCCAACCTCCTTGCCCAGCTCGGTCATGGAGATGCGTGCCTGGTTTTGTAGACATAATAAAATTTTATGATCCACTTGGTCCATAGGTAATCCACTCCTTAAATACAAGGTTATATTGCATATATACTTTATTTTTTATCATCTATTCAGACAATGGCTTTGAATTATATCCAACAATCGAATATTACCATGTAAAACTATGACGGTAAAGAGAACTGCTATACAGAAGGACTTGATACCCTATAGCCAAAGAAAACCGGCTAACACGATGCATACGTGTTAGACCGGTTTTTGTTTAGAAAATAGGTTTCCTGCCTGTTGATTGCGTGTGGCTTGGATTAGATCAGCGTGTAGCCGCCATCCGGGAACAGCACGCTTCCGGTGGTGAACTTGTTCGTCATCAGATACAGCACGGTATGCGCGATTTCCTCGTTATAACCCACCCGATGGAGCAAGGTTACTTCCTTGTATTCCTCAAAAGCTTGCGCCCGCTGTTCGCCCTCGGGACCGTCTCTCCAGATGGTGCCGGGAGATACAACATTGACCCGTACCGGAGCCAATTCTACCGCCAAAGCTTTACCCAAGCTTTCGATTGCGCCGTTAGCCGCCCCGTATGTAGCGCCAAAGCCCATCGGCCGCTGGCTGAAGGCTCCAGACATGAGGACGATAGAGCCTTCCTTGGAAATATGCGGAACTGCATGCTTGGCAGCGAAATATTGCGGCCAGAATTTCCCTTCAAACGGAGTCTTCGCCTTTTCCGTATCAATCGTGATCGGACCGCGTGTGTAGCTCGCGCCTGGTGTAAACAGATGGTCGAATGCGCCGACCTTTTCAAAAAATGCTTGCACTTCCTCCTCCTTCTGATTATTCAGTTGGAAGGTTTCCACTGATTCCGCAGGGATAACTTTCTTCGCCTGCTCCAATTTCTCCGCAGAACGCCCAGCGATTACGATACTCGCTCCCTGTTTTGCTGCTTCTATTGCTGTTGCCAGTCCTATACCTGCACTGCCGCCAATGACGACGACACGTTTTTGATGTAAACTCATACAATTCCCAGCTCCTTTGTAAGGATTATATCATAACTATTTTATTAGTATACATATTTTTAATCGGATAGGCTTTCCTGCACCGTGCTTTTACGGTAGGATGTGGGCGACTGACCGGACCAGCGCTTGAACTGCCTGCTAAAATGCGCAATGTTTCCGTAGCCGAGCATATCGGTAATTTGCTGCACCGTCCATTGCGGATCAGCCAATAGCAACTTAGCCTCGTGCAGGACAAGACCAGACAGATACACACGGGGAGATACACCAAAAACACTACGAAATACACGATTACAATGGGAAACGCTAATCCCTAATTCCGATGAAATGCCTTCAATCCCATCATGCTTTTCTACAGAGTCGATTTGTCCAAAATGCTGATTCACCCTGCCTTGAAGTCGGCTAGCAATCTGATGGGCAAGCTCAGCCTGCACGTATCCGCGCCCCGGCAGATGCGCCGCTTCGCTGGATACCGCCTCCCATAACGTAGCGAACAGCTCAAACACGACAGATTGAATCCGCATACGCTTGGCCACCGAATCCCCTGCTTGTTCTGCATTGGGTGTGGAGAGTTCGAGCAGCTTATCCAGCGCGGGTCCTATCTGCCTCGCCACTGCACCTTCGGCTGGAAACAATACCTGCTCCAGTCGGCCCAGTAACGAGAGGAACAGCTTGTCATCAATGTCGAAATGCATGCAAAAATATGTAAATCCCTCCCCGTTGCTGTGGCTGGAGTGAACAATTCCCGGTCGCAGCAGCACCAGATCACCTTGTCGTTGTGTATAGCCGCGGCCATCCACCACCATCACCTGCTCTCCTGCAAGCACGATATTAATTTCATATTGAGGATGCGTATGTTGCGGGTAGCTCCATTCCCTTCCGACTCTTCGCGTATGGATGGCAAACAGATTGACCGTCGTTCGTACATCGGGAAAAAAGAATTCCTCTCCAGTAGCCGTAAGGTCCGTAGGCTCTGGGCGGTTCGGTAAATGTGGTGACGACATGCTTCCCCTCCTGACGTTGATGGTTTTACTCCAGTATATCGTTTTTAGCGCGATTTGGATAAATGATGGAGCGATTTGACAATGGTTCCCTGAATCTTAGCATGCTAGGCTCTATACGAGGATGCTGCAAAAATACTTTTGTATCTGAAAGTCACTCTTTATATTGAAAGGGGTTTCATTATATGACGAAAAATATATTTTATAACACGCAACACTCACCTGTCGGTGCCTTTTCCAGCTTTACACTCGGGTTCAAGGGTAATCGGGGTGGACTCGGTTTGGAGCTAGGCAAGCCCGCGGATGAAAATGTATATATCGGGCTGCAATCCAGAGACGGCGAGGTCTATGAGGCGCTCCCCTTTTTTGCAGCCGCACAGGACGAAAGCGCCCGATATGATGTGGAGAAAAAGGATAAACGAACGGAGCCACAGCTTGTTCCCTTTGCCGATCAAGCCATTACCCGTGAGCTAAAAGCTGGCACAGATACATGGAGCGCTGGAGATTTGACGTTCCGACTGTATTCTCCTGTCCGTCCGGTTCCAGAACCGGGCAAAGCGGGTGTGGATGAGTTGCGGGCAGCGCTGGTTCCGGCGGTATTTGCCGAGCTTACGGTCGATAACACGCAGGGAACGGCTGCGCGGAAAGCCTTTTTCGGCTATCAGGGCAGTGATCCGTACAGTGGCATACGTATTGTAGGCGAAGACCCGCGCGGGGAAGCTGCGGGGTTGAATGTCGGGACGTTGGGAAAAATCACGGGCATCGGACAAGGGCGCAGCACGGCCATTGTGACTAACAGCAGTGAAGCGGTACCTGCCTGCGGATTTACGCTGGAGAAGCTGCTCGGGGAGTCGATTGCCGAGAACTTATCCTTCGGCCTGGGTGGAACGGCTGCGCTCCTGATGGACGTTCCCGCAGGCGAGAAGCGCACGTATGCCTTTGCCGTCTGTTTTTATCGGGGCGGCATCGTCACTACAGGTATCGAGGCGACGTATTACTATACTCGTCTATTCAAAGATATTGAAGACGTGGCGAGCTATGCTTTGGAGCATTTTACAGACCTGACCGCAGCCTGTATTCAGGCGAATCGCTGGATGGAGTCGGCAAGCTTGAGCCCGGATCAGGAATTTATGCTCGCGCAGGCAATTCACAGCTATTACGGCAGCACCCAGTTGCTTAGTCAGCAAGCGGATGGAGAACCGATCTGGATTGTGAACGAAGGCGAGTATCGGATGATGAATACGCTCGATCTGACGGCGGATCAGCTTTACTTTGAGTTGATTTTGAACCCGTGGACGGTACGCAACGAGCTGGAGTGGTTCGTCAAACGGTACAGCTACCGGGATGAGGTACGGTTTCCGGCAGACGAACAAACCTATCCGGGCGGCATCACGTTTACGCATGATATGGGCGTGGCAAATGTGTTCTCCCGTCCGGGGTACTCCTGTTATGAGCTGGCAGGGATTGACGGTTGCTTCTCTTATATGAGCCACGAAGAGCTGGTGAACTGGTTATGCTGCGCCACAGTGTATATCGAACAGACACAGGACCGGGCGTTTACGACGCGTATGCTGCCTATCTTGCGTGAATGCTTTGATAGTATGCTACAGCGGGATCATCCAGACCCGGCACAACGAAACGGCTTAATGGGCTTGGATAGCTCCAGAACCCTTGGAGGCGCAGAAATTACAACCTACGATAGTCTGGACGTATCGCTGGGCCAGTCCCGCAACAATATTTATTTGGGCAGCAAATGCTGGGCGGTATATATTGCGCTGGAAAAGCTATTTGCCTCAGAAGGGCTTGCTTCCCTTTCACGGGAAGCAGGCTTACAGGCAGACAAATGCGCAGCGGCGATCACAGCGCAAATGACAGACAAGGGCTATATTCCTGCCGTCATTCAGGAGGGCAATGATTCACAGATTATCCCCGCTATTGAGGGGCTGATCTTCCCTTACTTCACAGGCTGCGAAGAGGCACTTCAACTCAATGGGCGATTTGGCGGATATATACAAGCCCTTCGACGCCATTTGGAAACCGTACTGGTGCCAGGTGTCTGCCTGTTCGAAAATGGGGGCTGGAAGCTGTCATCGACCAGTAACAACTCCTGGCTGAGTAAAATCTATCTGTCGCAGTTTATTGCCCGTGAGGTGCTGGAGCTGCCTTGGGAGGAAGCAGGGCTGGCCGCAGATGCTGCCCATGTCTCTTGGCTCCTGCACCCTGAGGAATCCTATTGGTGCTGGAGCGACCAAATGCTCTCAGGCGTTGCCCACGGCAGCAAATATTACCCGCGCGGAGTCACCGCTATTTTATGGCTGTATGAAGGCAAGAGCAATCGCCTGACCTTACCGCAGCATATGGAGCAGGAGCAGCATGCCTGAGACGGACCTTCATCTGCACAAGGAGGATCGAATATGAGCAATCATATGGATATGCAAAAAGAGAACAGCTATGACGCTTGGCTCCATTATCCCCGCAATCGCAAGGTGGAGGATTTGCCCGCTTGGTGCAGGGTCATCGTGGTTCAAGAGGCAGATAAAGTGCTTCACACGGCTGCGAGTGAGCTTCAGCACGGATTGACCTCCATGTTCGGACAGCAGCCGAAGATTAGTACCGTTCCTGTGAATGCGCCATTCATTGTGCTAGGTACGTTTGGAGGGAACCCGTTGGCGGCAGAACGATTTAGCGCAGAAGAACAGGCAGATGTGAGCGCAGAAGGCTACCGAATTCGTAGGATAGGGATTCCACACCCGGCACATTCAGCTTCGTATGACTACGATGATGATGACATAAAGAGAGCGTACGTCACGATTGCCGGCCAGACCACCAAAGGCGTATTATACGGGGTTTTTCATCTGCTGCGCTACCTGCAAGGAGGACTCGATGGTGAGCTGAAGCCCGTCACCGAATCCTTGCACGCCCCCCTTCTGGATATGTTATCTAATCCGGCTAATCCCATCCGCATGATCAACCACTGGGATAACATGGACGGTAGTGTGGAACGCGGATATGCAGGAACATCCATTTTTTTCGAAAATAATGCCTTTACTACAAATATGGACCGCCTTCGAGACTACGCTCGTCTACTTGCCTCTGTTGGCATTCAGGCGCTGTCCATTAACAATGTGAATGTCCATCACGTAGAAACAGAGCTGATTACAGACACATTTCTACCGGATGTGGCCAAAGTGGCTGCGGTGTTTCGCGCCTATGGCATCCAAATCTATTTGAGCATTAATTATGCCAGCCCCATTCAGCTCGGCGGGTTAACCACCGCCGATCCTCTGGACCCTGGCGTGGCTGAATGGTGGCAGGCCAAAGCCCGGGAAGTTTACGCCGCCGTTCCTGATCTGGGCGGCTTCGTGGTAAAAGCCGATTCCGAAAATCGGCCCGGTCCATTCAGCTACGGACGCCATCACGCCGATGGAGCCAACATGCTGGCAGATGCGTTGCAGCCTTATGGTGGACAGATTATTTGGCGCTGCTTTGTCTACAACTGCAAGCAGGACTGGCGCGACCGGAAGACGGATCGTGCCCGTGCGGCCTTTGACCATTTTAAACCGCTGGATGGAAAGTTTCGGGACAATGTCATTTTACAGATCAAAAACGGTCCCATGGATTTTCAGGTACGGGAGCCTGTCTCCCCCCTGTTCGGGGCGCTGCAAGCTACTCAGGTACTGCTGGAATTTCAGATTACCCAAGAATACACAGGACAGCAACGGCATTTATGCTACCTTGTTCCGCAGTGGAAGGAGGTTCTGGATTTTGACACTTATGCTCAGGGAAAAGGCTCCACCATCAAGCGAATCGTGAGCGGCTCTTTGGGTAGCAATGGTAGTCCTGCTTCCCCTTCCTCCACCAAGTACACTAACTATGGGATCGCTGCTGTATCTAATATTGGGGCAGACACCAACTGGACCGGACATTTGCTCGCCCAGTCCAACCTGTACGGCTACGGACGGTTGGCATGGGACCCGGAGCTGTCCGCAGACGAAATCGCAGATGAGTGGGTTCGGCTGACGTTTGGCGGACATAGGAATCGTTCCCATACGGACAATAGCAAACATCTAGTTCCTGCCATTAAAAAAATGCTGCTCGATTCGTGGAATATCTACGAGTCCTACACCGCCCCTCTCGGGGTCGGCTGGATGGTCAGTCCCGGTCACCACTATGGGCCGGATGTGGATGGCTACGAATATTCGATGTGGGGCACCTACCATTTTGCCGATTGCCGTGGCATCGGAGTAGATCGCACTATCGCGACTGGAACAGGCTATGCCGGGCAATATTTCTCTCCTCAAGCGGATATCTATGAATCTACCGAAACCTGCCCGGATGAGCTGCTATTGTTCTTTCATCATGTTCCTTATACGCACGTGCTCCACTCTGGTCAAACTGTCATTCAGCACATTTATGATACACATTTTGAAGGTGCGGAACGTGCGGCCAACCTTAGAGACACATGGATTAGTTTGCGGGATCATCTGGATGAGGCAATCTATGCACAGGTGTTAGAGCGTCTGGAGCATCAAACTGAGCACGCTCAGGAGTGGCGGGATCGGATTAACACCTACTTTTACCGTAAAAGCGGTATTCCCGACCAGCAAAATCGCCATATTTATTAAGCTAGTCCTCCGTGTAACACTGCATATATGCATGAACGAGGCTCCCAAGCTCTCAAATTCACCTACTTCTGTAGGGAATGTCGCCTCCAGCCTATCTTGCACAACACTAAAAGGCATACGTCTGATTTTTAGACCTATGCTTTTTTTGACTTAAACACGTTTGGAATCATATACAGGAGCATTCATTTGTCTGTCTATAACAAGGTGTCACTAGCGAATTAGTCATATTTCTCCCCTTCGAGAGTGCAATAAATTCTTCTTTTTGGGCAACCGATTGCTTTATAATTATTTTGTAAACGTTTACAAAATGTTGTCGAAATAGACTATGCTTTGGGGAGGATGATCGCTTTGACCTTGTATCGAAGTCTATGGAACAAAGGGTGCCTGATTCTGCTAAGCCTTGCGCTGTCTCTGACCGCCTTCATTGGCTCACCCTCCAATACGGCGAGCGCCGCGGTTGCTGATGATTTTCAGGCTTCCGTTATGGGACCGCTGGCGAAAATCAATGACTGGGGCGCATTCAAAAAGCAACTGCAAACGCTGAAAAGCAACGGCGTGTATGCCATCACCACCGATGTCTGGTGGGGCTATGTGGAAAGCGCAGGAGATAACCAGTTCGATTGGAGCTACTACAAGACCTATGCAGACGCTGTGAAAGAGGTAGGTCTGAAATGGGTTCCTATTATCTCTACGCATAAGTGCGGCGGAAATGTGGGTGATGACTGTAACATCCCGCTGCCAAGCTGGCTGGGGAGCAAGGGCAGTGCAGATGAAATGCAATTCAAGGATGAAGGCGGCTATGTGAATAACGAAGCCCTTTCCCCATTATGGAGCGGAACTGGTAAACAATATGACGAGCTGTATGCGTCATTTGCTGAAACCTTTGCTGGCTACAAAAGCATCATTCCCAAAATCTATTTAAGCGGTGGGCCGTCTGGAGAATTGCGATATCCTTCATACTATCCGGCAGCGGGATGGAGCTATCCTGCACGGGGCAAATTCCAAGCCTACACCGAAACAGCCAAAAATGCGTTCCGCACGGCCATGAATGAAAAGTATGGATCATTGGACAAGATTAATGCGGCTTGGGGCACCAAGATAAGCAGCCTTAGCCAAATTAATCCTCCGACCGACGGGGACGGATTTTACACGAACGGTGGGTATAATTCTACGTATGGGAAGGATTTTCTGTCGTGGTACCAAAGCGTACTTGAGAAACATCTGGGCGTCATCGGAGCTGCTGCACACAAAAACTTCGATTCTGTGTTTGGTGTCCGTATCGGAGCCAAGATTTCCGGTCTGCACTGGCAGATGAACAATCCTGCCATGCCTCACAGCACAGAGCAAGCAGGTGGATATTATGATTACAACCGTCTCATTGAGAAGTTCAAAGATGCGGATCTGGATTTAACCTTTACTGCACTGGAAATGAACGACAGTGGTACAGCACCGAATTATTCCTTGCCGTCCACATTAGTAGATACCGTCTCCTCGATCGCTAATGCCAAGGGTGTTCGTCTGAATGGTGAGAATGCACTCCCGACTGGCGGCAGCGGCTTCCAAAAAATCGAAGAAAAAATCACTAAGTTCGGTTATCACGGCTTTACACTTTTACGCCTCAACAATCTCGTCAACAACGACGGATCACCAACCGGTGAGATGAGTGGATTCAAACAGTATATCGTAAACAAGGCCAAGCCCGGCGATAATAATGGCGGTACAGGCAACAAAGTAACTATATACTACAAAAAAGGCTTCAACTCACCTTATATTCACTACCGTCCAGCTGGCGGAAGCTGGACTGCTGCGCCTGGTGTGAAAATGCAGGATGCCGAGATTAGCGGCTATGCCAAAATTACCGTCGATATCGGTTCTGCCTCCCAATTGGAAGCCGCTTTTAACGACGGCAACAACAACTGGGACAGCAACAACACCAAAAACTACTCCTTCAGCACGGGCACTTCTACTTACACGCCCGGTAACAGCGGCAATGCGGGAACGATCACATCAGGCAGTCCATCAGGCACGATTCCCGGGGATGGCGGCGGCACAACTAACAAGGTAACCGTATACTACAAAAAAGGCTTTAACTCGCCTTACATTCACTACCGCCCGGCTGGCGGAAATTGGACTGCCGTACCTGGTGTGAAAATGCAGGATGCCGAGATTAGCGGCTATGCTAAAATTACCGTCGATATCGGCTCTGCCTCCCAATTGGAAGCCGCTTTTAATGATGGTAATAACAACTGGGATAGCAACAACACCAAAAACTACTTCTTCACCACAGGTACTTCTACCTACACACCCGGCTCTAACGGAGCCGTGGGAACTATCCAAACGGGGTCGCCTTCGGGCGGCTCCACTCCCACCGAACCGAGTAACCCCTCCAATCCATCTCCCCTTGGTACAGACTGGAGCAAGCAGAGCATTTACTTTATCATGACAGACCGATTCAGCAACGGGGATACATCGAACGATAATTACGGTGGCTTCAATTCCAACAACAGCGACCAGCGCAAATGGCATGGCGGCGATTTTCAAGGCATTATTAACCAGCTCGACTACATTCAAAATATGGGCTTTACCGCCATCTGGATTACTCCGGTAACGATGCAAAAGAGCGAATTCGCTTACCACGGCTATCATACGTATGATTTTTATGCGGTAGATGGGCATCTCGGTACAATGGACAAGTTCAAAGAACTGATACGTAAAGCGCACGACAAAAATATCGCTGTTATGCTGGACGTAGTTGTCAATCACACAGGCGACTTTCAACCAGGGAACGGCTTCGCCAAGGCTCCTTTTGACAAAGCGGACTGGTATCACCACAACGGCGACATCACAGGGGCAGACTACAGCTCCAACAACCAATCGAAAATCGAAAACGGTGACGTGGCCGGATTGGATGACCTGAATCAGGACAACCCTGCAACCGCGAGCGAACTTAAAAACTGGATCAAGTGGCTGCTGAACGAGACGGGCATCGACGGACTGAGAGTAGACACCGCCAAACATGTACCGAAAGGCTTTTTAAAGGATTTTGACCAAGCAGCCAACACCTTCACCATCGGTGAAATTTACAGCGGCGATCCCGCTTATTTGGGCGATTACACCCGGTATCTCGATGCGGCACTGGATTTCCCGATGTATTATACAATCAAGGATGTGTTCGGACACGATCAATCCATGACCAAAATCAAGGAACGCTACTCGGATGATCGTCACTATCGCGACGCTCAGACCAATGGCGTATTTATCGACAATCATGATGTGAAACGTTTCCTTAACGAGGCCTCCGGCAAGCCTGGTGCCAGCTCTGAAAAATGGCCACAGCTCAAAGCAGCCTTGGGCTTTACTTTGACGTCGCGCGGGATTCCAATCATCTATCAAGGCACCGAGCAAGGCTTTAGTGGCGGAGATGATCCTGCCAACCGGGAAAACGTCGTTTTCAACGCCAATCATGAGCTGTACCAGTACATTGCCAAGTTAAACCGTGTGCGCAACAGCCACCCCGCTCTGCAAAACGGCAGCCAAAAGGAAAAATGGGCGGATGACTCCTTTTACAGCTTCCAGCGCTCTAAAAACGGCGACGAGGCCATCGTACTCATCAACAACTCGTGGAGCAGTCAAACCCGCACGATTGGAAATTTTGACAATCTGTCTAATGGCACCCGTCTGACCAACCAGTTAAGCAACGACTCCATTCAGATTAACAACGGTTCAATCACCGTGACCCTCGCTCCGAAGGAGGTTAAAGTTTTCACCAAATGAGTTACATCGATGATTCAAGTTACATCGATGATTCAAATTTGCTAAAATAAATGGTAGAAGGATATACTAAAAAAGAGCAAGGATGCTGGTAACATCCCTACTCTTGGCAACAGCCGCTTTGAAGAGCGGTCGGCTGTTCAAAGGCGATCTACAGAAATAGACCGTTTCCCCCTTGAGCAGGGCGGTCTGTTCCTTTTTGTTTTGGTTCAACGCAATAACAATTGTAACGATTAATCCGATCAACGCTACTAATAGCGTGCCGAACATCATCATTAATGTCAGCCTCCAAAGATAGATGGATAGTTTTTCTCCAGCCGCTCACCAAATAAAAAAACCTCCCCACTTGTAGGCTCAATTACCTCATCAGCATACGGATGGTAGTCGTCTTGCCGGCTCCATTTTCACCAAGAAAACTGTAAATACTCCCCCGCTCCACATGTAAGGAAATATCGTCTACGGCTACCGACATCCCGAACTTTTTATGCAGCTTATTTGTTTCAACAATATAGTTCATTCTTTTCAACCTCCTAAATAGCAAATATGATTATTACACAAAATGAATGCCCACAAAATGTAAAATTACTCACATTTATTCATTCTCAATCAGTATCCCTCTAAAACAAAACGGGCACCTGCGACGAAGCGTATACTTCGTTACAGGTGCCCTGTTTATATATAAACAACGTGGGATTACTTAGGCCTCAGTAGCCACGTTGATATTGTTTAGGAACGGAAGGCTTCTCGCCGCGTAATGTCACCGCTGCGTGAGTCGCCCAATATGGATCGCGCAGCAATCCGCGTCCCACAGCGACCAGATCGGCATCCTCGTTGCCGATAACAGACTGCGCCAAGGCCGGGTCATCCAGTGCGCCGACAGCGATCACCGGAATGCTCAGCGCCCCGCGAATTTGGCGTGCGAACGGCACTTGGTAACCCGGGTAGTTGCCCGGCTTTCTTGCTCCGGCCGGACCCTCTCCGCCCGAGCTGACATGAACGACATCTACGCCGGCAGCTTGATAAGCACGGCTCAGCTCAATGGCATGATCCACATCGTATCCGCCGTCCACGTATTCCACTGCGCTGATGCGGAAGATCAACGGCATGCCCGCAGGCATTTCCTTGCGTACAGCCTGAATGACTTCAACGCCAAAACGGGATAGCTCCTGACCGTACTCGTCGTCACGCTTGTTCGTGACTGGCGAATGGAATTGGTGAATCAAGTAACCATGTGCCCCGTGAAGTTCGATCGTATCCACGCCCGCTTGAACCGCACGCCGGGCAGCGTCTGCGAATTTTTGCACCATGCCACGGACTTCCTCCGTGGTCAGTTCGCGTGGCTGTTTATAATTCGCATCCGGGTAGGCAATGGCGGAAGGAGCCACTGGAACTGCTGCATCCTCAGCTTTACGGCCCGCATGAGCAATCTGGATGCCTACCTTGGACCCGTGCGCATGAATGCCGTCCACCAGCTTCTTATAAGCCGGGATATGCTCATCTGACCAAAGGCCCAGGTCATAATCTGTAATCCGTCCATCCGGCTCCACATCTGTCATTTCTATAATAATCAGGCCCGTGCCCCCAATTGCCCGGCTCAGGTAATGAACATGATGCCAATCATTCGGAATGCCGTCCTTGGCTGTCACCGAGTATTGGCACATTGGTGCCATGACCACCCGATTTTTTAATTCCAAATCTTTCACCGTGTACGGTGTAAACAAAGAATTCGTCAAAACGTTCATCTCCTCTTTTCTAATCTTTACTACTCGAATGAAAATACCATTCAAATTACACGATCTATTACAAACACAATCAGCACAGCCCAAACGGAATAAAGAGATTCCCCAAAAGGGGTATCTCTCACATTTGCAACTTGCAGTCATTATGTATGTCGTATGTCGTATGTTGTATGTTGTAGATATATTGCACACAATCTATTATCCATAACTTAATAACTTTTTGCAAGTAAATATTTAAATATTATTAAATATTTTTTTGTCCACACCCTCTCGGCTTTCTAGCTATAACACAAAAAGACGCCCTTACGGACGCCTTAGCGCGAAACCAGTTTTATTGTGCCGAGCCTAATTGCACCCATGCTTTTTCGATCTCTGCAACTGCCTGATCCTTGTTCATGTTGCCGCTGATATAAGCCTGCATCAGCTCGCCAAATTTTTGGTGGAACGTATCCAGCGAGTAGTTAACAGACAGATCACCGGACTTCGACGTTTTCAAAATGCTTTCCATTTCCTTAGGCATTTCCAGATCAGGAAGCGGCGCATCCTTAATTGGAGGAATGACCTTGGCTACCTGGGAGAACCAGTTCTTACCGTATTCCGAAGTGTACAGCCAGTTGAAAAATTCAATCGTTTCCTTGGCTACTTCGGAATCCTTGTTGATACGCAACGCCTGATCGGCCCCGGTAATGATGACCGATTGATCCGCCTTGTCACTTACCGGATAGCCCATGATGCCAATCTTGAGGTCAGGATTAATCTTCTTGATCGCTTCCTCATCCCATGCACCTTTACCCGTCATAAACGCAGCTTTGCCGGATGCAAAATCACTCACTTCCGCGTTGCTGTCCCGTTCCAGCGGCTTATCCGTGCCATGCTTCACCGTCAGATCAATAAAGCTAAAGAAGTTGTTGTACAGCACCGGGTAGTCCTTGATTTTCGCTTTGCCTGCAATAAAATCGTTGACGAGCTGCTTCGGCTCTACACCTGCATCCTGTGCGGCAGCATCCACATAATGCTGGAAGATATGCTTCCATACCCACCACTCTTTATATGCATTCGCAAATGGAGTGATGCCCTTCGCCTCAAGCTTGGTGACTGCGTCCTGCATCTCTGCCATCGTCTTCGGCGGGGAGGTTACACCGGCCTTAGTGAGTAAATCCTTGTTGTAAATCAGCGCAAACAGATTGCCCTTCACCGGGAAGCCCAACACTTTACCGTCACTGGAGCTCATATTCGCTCGAACGGCATCCGTCATAGCTGCTGCCAGCGGCTCATTCGTCAGATCGGCGCTATAATCAGCATATGTGTCGATGTCGCCTCCGGCCGTGGTCTGGAATACATCTGGTGTACTGCCTGAGGCAATTTTGGATTTGAGAATGGTGTTATAGTCTGCCTGCATGATTTCCAGATTGATCTTCACATTTGGCTTGACCTTCTTATACTCTTCGATATACGCGTTAAAAGCATCGGTATACTCCGGTGAGGCTGTGAACATATTTATTGTAACCGTTTTCAATTCTTCTTTGCCGCCAGCATTCCCTTTCGCCGCATCTGAGTCACCGCTGCTTCCGCATCCGCTCAACAAGCCGACCGTCAAAAGCAAACTGCCGGATAACGCCATCATCTTCTTTAACATGGATACTCCCCCATTTATTCGTGATCAACGTCCATGCGCTCATTCTAAAAAATATAGTCCGATTTAAAAAGGCAGATTAGTGAAGCATTAAGGGTAAAAAAGTGGTTTATTGCAAGCTCACACGATACTCCGACGGTGACACCTGATAATAATTACGAAAAGCCTTACTGAAATAATTCTTATCCTTGTAGCCAAGCATATCGGAAATCTCTTGAATTTTCAGGTTGGAATCGCCTAGCAGCTCCTTCGCCTTGTCCATTCGGACCTTCTGCACATATTCGTGAATCCCGTAACCAAACTGCTGCTTGAACAGCTTCATCAAGTACTCCCGACTTAAAAAATACGTTTCGGCAAAAAATGAAATTTTGATATCTTCAAAGTAATATCGGTCAATATGCCGTTTGATCTCCGTAATATCAAAGGGCTGACTCCCCCCTTGAGCATGCTGAACCCCGGCAATGTAAAGCTCCAGCATCCGATGCAGCCGCTGTCCATACTGGGCAAAGTCCGTAAAGTCCGCAGCAATATCGCCCTCAGCCACGCTTTTTCTCTGTTCCCCCGAGGCCCCCTCCGGCTCAGACACAGATGCAGATACAGATACAGATAGAAAAGCACCCGGCTCCATAGCCGCTTCTCTCAGTAAAAAATGAAGCTCGCCCATCATCCGATCTGCATCCTGCAAACGAAAAGCAGGGCCGGATGCCAACTGCTTCAGCAGGTCGTTTAGCAGTACCTTTGCCCGATTTGCCTGGCCTGTCTGGGCATCCTTCTGGATCAACAGCAGTCGATCCGTCCACGACACTTCTTCTGGCATCATTCCCTGCCGGGGCGCGACATGCATGACCGATGTTCCTGTCAGCTTCAATACGTCCGTGCTGTGGATATGCGCCTTGACATCCGTATAAGCAGATGCCAGATCCAGTATGTCCGTACAAGGCTTACCCACCCCCGCAGCTACCACCATGCCAAACAATCCATGCAGATTCGTCACCGCCTTCTGTGTCACTTGTGCCAGCAGAAGAGGCATATGTTCTTCCTGCCCCGGAGACAATGTGCAAATCGAAACGACCTCGCGCTCCCGTCTTGGATGAAGAAAACTAAAACAGCTCAATCGTTCATCCGAAGTCTGAGCCATAACGTTCGTCACGGCAAAATCCATCAGATCCGTCTCCCCGTGAAAACGTGTCATGCGAACCTCATCCCTGTTTAGCAACCGCAGCACGATCACCCCAAAGCGGTTCCCCGGTTGATCTGCACCGATCATGGGGAGTAACGCCGCATTCGCCTGCCTTTTAAAGCTACCGTCCAGAATAGACAAATACAGCTTCTCCTTTAGCTTCGGCAGTGACATGTTCAGCGTAATGTTCTGACTAATGAATTTGCTTTCGCTCTGCTTGCGGCTCTCCAATATATCTACCGCTGTGCGCAGCGCCTGATTCAATTCCTGCCGATTGATCGGCTTGAGCAAATAATCCACCACCCGGGATTGAATCGCTTGCCGTGTAAATTCAAAATCGTCATAGCCGCTAATGACAATCGTCAGCAGATTAGGATACACCTTCTCGATGGCACGAAGAAATTCGATACCGTTCAACTCCGGCATTTTCATATCCACCATGACCACATCTATTGGGTGCCGTTCCAGCAGCTCCAGTCCAAGTCTGCCATTCGTCGCCTCAAACACCTGCCCGATGCCGAGGTTGTTCCAGTCTCCGACAATACGAATAGCTTCGCGTAGCGGCTCCTCATCGTCAATGATCAATACGTTATACATGACTACTTCCTCCCTGGGGGATGCGCATTTGGATTTCTGTTCCCGTATCATCCGTATGTATGGATAGTCCCGCCTGATCTCCATACAGCAGCTTCAATCGTGTATTCAGATTTTTTAAGCCGATATGCTCACTCTCCCGTTCCTCCCACTTCTCTTCGAACGAATCCAGCACCTGTCTCAGCTTATCCTCCGAGATTCCCGGGCCGTTGTCCCGTACAGTAATCGTGGCATCTGTAGAGCTGGATTCGGCTGAAATGACAATCAGAATATCGCTTGACACCTTTTCCAGCGCATGCTTGATCGAATTTTCCACCAACGTCTGCACGGACAACCTGGGGATTCGCAGCTCCATCAGCGTGTCCTCCCACTCCAGCTCTATTCGCAGTCTCGTCCCGAACCTTGCTTTTTGCAATCCCATATACCGTTCAATATGCTGGAGTTCTTCGCGGGCAACCACGATATCCTTGCCATTGATGGAATACCGCAGGGTTTGGGCCAACGCATCGACCATATCCGCCATATCGAACATCTCACGCTTTAATGCCTGTGTGGATATGGCTTGCAGTGCATTGTACAGAAAATGGGGATTAATTTCAGCCTCCAGCGCCTTGAGTATGGCGTTTTTCTCGACCAGCTTCATTCGATAGCGCTCATTAATTAATTCTTCGGTTCTTTGGACCATTTCGTTAAAATGCAGCGACAAATACGCAATCTCGTCATGGCCCTTCACAAGGGCCGTTGCCCCGAAGTCCCCGGTACTAAACCGCTTCATCTGGGTGGATAGCTTGTGTAAGGGGCTGGTAATGGCATTCGAGGTCAGCGTTACCAAAATAATAGACACCCCTAAAAACAAAATCCCGATCACGTAGCTCCAATTTCGTGTCGTCGTAGCCGCTTCGTAAATTTGGCGGTATGGGATCGGCTTGACGAGCCGCCAGCCTTCTTTTTTCCCGGCATCATACACGACCAGATACTCCTGGCTGCCGCTACTGTCCGACCATGTTACTCGTCCGCTCCCTCCCTGTCCAATCTGTGCCAGCACCCCCGAGTCCCGCATTCGCTCGTATAACGGAAGGCTGTCCACGTAAAAGGGAATACGTTTAGGACTTAGCAGCATGAGATGGTCCCCTTTGCCGAGTGGAATGTTCTTCATGATATCGTCCACAGCGCTTGTATTGTAATAAAAGGACAACACCGCCTGCGGGTGACGAGATGCAATCGACCTCAGTACCCGATGGTACGCCATAAAGCTGGCCTGTGGTGCCACATACCCCATATCCGAGCGGGAACCCACAAAGGATTGAAACGATTCGTTGGCCGTGCTCGCCAGCGCCTCCTTATACCAGGGCAGCTTGGGAATATCCGTGTTCATCCCTTGGCGCACCGTAATATTGTACGTCTCCCGGGTCACCACATAATATTGATGGCGATCTGCCACGTACAGATAAATAGCTTCCAGATCACTGCGGGAATAAAACATGCTGCGCAAGTAATTTTCAATGACCATTCGGGAAGCATAGTCCCGATTTTCATTCGCAATCGCGTTCATAATATCGTTATAACGAAGCTGCGGCAGGGCCAACTGCTGCATCCCAACCAGATAGTCCTCCAGGTTCTGATTAACCAGCAGCAGATTATTCGTTGTGCTGGCAATGCTATGATTCACCGACTCCCTTTCAATCATCTGATAGGAGATAATCGTCAGCGAGCCTACCACCAGAATGATCACCGAGGTAAAAAGCAAAATAAGCTTGTTCACCAATTTTTGCGTTATTCGTCTCCACATGGATCTGAGAACTGCACCTGCTCGCTCTGGTATCATGATAAAATCGCCCCTTTTGAAAGCGTACACATTTTTACCCTCAACTGTTTTCTTAAATCCATTGGTCCGGCCCTAGGGGCTATCCTATACTTTCATTATATCTCAAACGGCTTGGAACGAAAGATCGGAAAATGTTGAGAAAAAGAGGTGCGTTATGCTGAAAAAAAGGGGAAGCCGGGGCGATAAGGGCAGTAAATTGGAGTTTGGCTTGTTCACACTGCCCGTCATCCTGTGCATTACGATTGCATTTTATATTCCGTTTTTGATGACAATACGCTATTCCCTGACCAAGTGGAATGGAATATCCAAGCATCCGAAATTTGTAGGCCTGGATAATTTCAAACAAATCCTGCTCGGAGACGCCAACTTTGCACATGCGGCCTGGTTTACGGTCAAATATGCCATTCTGTACATTGTACTGGTTAACGTGCTGGCCATCCTGCTGGCACTCGTCCTCGACATGAAGCTGAAAAGCTCGGCGTGGCTGCGGGCGGCCTTTTTTATCCCTTATATCCTCAGTCTCGTGATTGTCGGATTTATCTGGAAGTTTATCTTTATGCAGGGCTTTGAGTCCCTGGGGCACAGTACAGGCTGGGGCATCTTCCAGCTCAGTTGGCTAGGGCAAGAAGGGCTCGCGTTTATTTCCATTTTGGCGGTATCTATCTGGCAATCTATTGGCTTTTATATGGTCATTTACATTGCAGGCTTACAGTCTGTACCGGAGGATCTGAAGGAAGCCGCTATTGTGGACGGAGCGGGGCCGATTCGGAGATTCTTCAGTATTACGTTACCCTTGCTGGCACCTTCCATTACGATCTCGGTCTTCATGGCACTGACCAACTCGATCAAGGTGTTCGACGTCATTCTATCCCTGACTGGCGGTGGACCGGGAGGTACAACATACAGTATTGCTTATGATATTTATCGAGACACGTTCCAGAACAATCTGTACGGCTACGGAACAGCCAAAGCGTTGCTGCTATTCGTCGCGGTGCTGATCATAACGATCATCCAATTGTCTATTTTCAAACGCAGGGAGGTTGAAGCCTAATGCAACGCAGCCGTATGGGACGTATTTTGCTGGAAGCGGGCATGATTGTACTATCGCTGTTATTTTTGTATCCGCTGTTTCTCGCCATTAACAATTCGTTCAAAAGCTTTGCTGAGGTCATGACTGACGTCATTGCGCTGCCCAAGCAGCTTTCGCTGGATAACTACGTGTATGTATGGAAATTCATTAACTACCCGCGCTTGTTTCTGAATAACACAATCATTACCGTAGTCGGACTGGCAGGTATCGTACTGGTATCCTCCATTGCCGCCTATAAGCTGGCACGGACGAAGAGCAAATGGAGCTCCGCCATCTACATGCTGTGCATTATGCCAATGTTGATCCCGTTTCAGTCCATTATGCTGACTGTCTTGCGACTCGCGAAAGACCTGCATCTGGCGGACAGTACCTGGGGACTTGGCCTGCTGTATTGGGGCTTCGGCGCACCGCTGGCGGTGTTTATCTATCACGGGTTTGTCAAAGGGATTCCCAACGAGATTGACGAAAGCGCCAAGATCGACGGAGCCTCAGGCTTCCGGCTTTTCTTTTCGGTGATTTTCCCCTTGCTGAAATCGGTCACCGCCACCATTGTGATCATCGACGTGATGTGGATTTGGAACGACTTTCTGCTGCCCCTGCTCATGGTTAACGGCTCACCCAGCACCAAAACGCTTACGCTGGCTGCCTATACCTTCGTCGGACAGTATACGTCAGACTGGCAGTATGCCATGACAGCCATGGTGATGGCTGTGCTGCCTTCCATCGTCGTATTTATTTTCCTGCAAAAATACATCGTCAAAGGTGTTGTCGCGGGAGCAGTCAAAGGCTGATTTCAAAGTGGTGATTCCCAGCGAATGTAAAAGGTCAGCGTATATGAGTATACGAAGCCAGATAACAAAAAAGAGGACTTGCGTGTTGTTGCGCAAGTCCTCTTGGTTTCAGCCTGGATGCCCGGAAGGCTCTGTTATCCAACACTTCCCGCTCAGGAAGCGGGATGAATCGGTGTATCCGAAATTGAAATTCTATCCATAGACGTACGTCTGATGGACGTGCCGCGCCCGCCATTCGTATCCTTTGGATGAGTCGAAGCCGAGTCCTTGTTCTCGTCTGCATCGTTTGTAATGCGGAAATGCTGTATTTCTGACATTAGCTGGGCAGCCATATGACGCAGCAAATCGGCAGAATCCGCGATGACCTCCATAGAAGCGAGCTGCTCCTCGCACACAGCCGCAGCCGACTCCGATTCCTCTGCAATCTCACGGGACAAGCCTACCAGCTTTTGCTCCGAGTCCAGCAGTTGCCCGGTAATGGCAGACAATTCTTCGGTCGCAGCCGACACCTCCTGCGTATGCTCAGCGACCGTTTGTACTGCTTCATGTACTTTGCTAAACGTCTGCCCGGTGCGATGAATCAGATCTGTTCCAGCCTCAACCTCGCTGGAGCCTTTCTGGATCGAGTCTACGGCCTGGTTCACTGTATCCGCCATGGCATCCATAAAGACAGCAATCTGCTGGGATGCTTGACCTGTCTGTTCCGCCAGCTTCTTCACTTCACCCGCCACAACAGCAAAGCCCTTACCCGATTCCCCGGCTCTGGCCGCTTCAATGGAGGCGTTCAATGACAGCAAATTGGTTTGCTTGGCGATATCGCGAATGAACTGCGTTACACTTTGAATTCTCTTCGATTGCTCGCCCAAGTCCTGAATGACCTTGACCGAGTCCTTCATCGTATCCTGAATATGGCGCATCTGCATAACCGTTTCTTCCAGGTCTGCATTGCCGCGCTCTGTCTCGTGAATCGCCCGCTCAGACAGCTCTGCGGTAATGGATGCGGATTGGGCAATCTTTTGAACGCCTTCTGCGCTTTCCTTGACCGCCTGCTGGTTTTCACGATTTCGCTCAACCTGATTGCCTGCCGAATCATGGATTCCCTGTACCGTCTCCGCCATCTGCCGTGTACCTTCCGCCACTTGCCCGGAGCCATTGGACAGCTCACCCGAAGCCAGTGTAACTCCTTGCGCATTCTGATAAATCACTTGCAGCAGCGAACGAAGCTGGCGTTTCATATCGTTAAAGCTCTGCGCCATTTCACCAATTTCATCTTTCTGCCGAATTTGAATATCCTCCTGTGTCAGATCCCCTTCTGCAATACGTCGCGCGGCTTGAGCCACCTGAACCACCGGACGGGCAATCATACGGGTGATTACATACGCCAATACGATCCCGATTACCAGCGCAAGCGCCATCGCAATGATAATCATCGTCTGTACATATTGAAGCTTCTCACCCTGCTCGACTTGGGATTGATTCAGTAGATCCATCTGGTATTGCTCCATGACCTGTGACTGCTGCTCCAGTGCAAGTGCCATCGGCTTACATTTTTCCTCCACTAATCTCGTGTAGGTCGCGACATCCCCCTGCTGCTTATATGAGGTAATTTCCTTCACGATATCTGCATATTCAGCCTCCATCTGCTGGAGCTTTGCTGCCATTTGCTTGGGCTTGTCCAGTGCTGGCGTGGATTGCAGCTTCTTCATGGTCGTTGCAAAGGTTTCGCGTGCTTTCAGATAGCTGTTCATTTCGTCCTGATCGCCAGTCACCAGATACCCGCGAAAATACTTGGTCTGGCTCGCAGCATCATACTGCAATTCTTTAATAATCAAAATTTTATCGACTCTGTCATCAATCATGCTTTGATAAGATGTATGTAAAGACGAAGTAGCATACTCACCAATAACGCCCACAACCAATGTAAGCAATAATACGGCTGCAAAACTAATGGATAGTTTTTTACCAATCTTCATTCTAAAATATCTCCTTTGTATGGGACAATTTTCTTAGGTCTAAAGGGTTATTATACGCCTATTTGTCATTTGAAACAGTTAAATATAATTCGTAAGTTTCAATTATTGAAATACAACTTTTCAGTTATGATACGGCACCCAATAACATATAGATCACTTCCTTTTGTTCATTTTTTCTCCCCTTTCCTTACACCCTCCCTTGACATTTCCCTTCATTAATGATTTACTGATTTTACTATTCGTAATTATTACGATTAAAAGAAGCCGACAAGGGGAGCATTGTAGCTTCCCTATCTGACATTGTAGCCACTACAACACATTCAGCATTTCATGAACACTTTCGAAGGGATGAGTGATTATGTTGGCAAACACGATGGAATTGGAAAAGAAAATACCGGTTACGGTACTTAGCGGGTACCTCGGTTCAGGCAAAACCACCCTGCTCAATCATGTGCTGAATAATCGGGAAGGCTTGCGGGTAGCTGTCATTGTCAATGACATGAGCGAGGTAAACATTGATGCCGATCTCGTTCGGGACGGCGGAGGATTATCTCGGGTTGATGAGAAGCTGGTGGAAATGTCCAACGGCTGCATCTGCTGCACCCTGCGAGAAGACCTCTTAAAAGAGGTAGAGCGGCTGGCGCTGGATAAAAAGTTCGACTATATCCTTATTGAGTCCACAGGCATCGGCGAACCCATCCCGGTAGCCCAAACGTTCAGTTATGTAGATGAAGAAAACGACATCGACCTGACCAAGCTGACCCGGCTGGATACGATGGTTACTGTTGTGAATGCGCCGGAATTTTGGAAGGACTTCTACTCCAGAGATTCCCTCAAGGATCGCGGGCAGGAGGTTGCCGACGAAGATGCGCGCAGCATTGTTGATCTGCTGGTAGAGCAGGTGGAATTTTGTGATGTGCTGATTATTAACAAATGCGATCTGGTATCCCCTGAGGAACTGGAGCGACTGGAAAAAGCGCTGCGCGGTATTCAACCGAACGCCAAAATCATTCGTTCCGAGTACGGTAAAGTGGACCCGAAGGAGATTTTGAACACGCATCGCTTCGACTTTGAAACAGCCAGCCAAGCGGCAGGCTGGATCCAGGAGATGAACAAGGAAGAACACGTACCGGAGACAGAGGAATACGGTATTGCTTCGTTTGTGTACAAGCGCAAAATCCCGTTTCACCCGGAACGATTGCTGAAATGGCTGGCCAAATGGCCTGCCGAGGTTGTCCGTTCCAAGGGATTGGTGTGGTTCGCCACGCAGAACCGCACCGCCTTTACATTCAGTCAGGCGGGCAGCTCCAAGCAATTTGCACGCGCAGGACTGTGGGTATCTGCTTTGACCGAGGAAGAACGCCAATACTATCTCGGAGAAGATTTTGAAAAAACACCGGATTGGGACGAAAAATACGGCGACCGGGTGACCAAGCTCGTATTTATCGGCATAGACATGAATCGGGAAGAAATCGAGAATACGCTGGATGAGACGCTGCTGACTCCTGAAGAGATGAAGCAGGACTGGCGCAAGCTGCCTGACCCTTTTACCCCAAAAATATAACAGCTTCAGAGACACGCAAAGCGCCTAAAACGGGGAACAGCATTCCGTCTTAGGCGCTTCTTCTATTCATCATGCTTTACCCACTGCGCGCTGCCCAGCGGCCAGAAAACCACATCCGCACGTCCAACAATATCTTTAATCGAAACAAAGCCAATCGTACGACTGTCTCTACTATTATTACGATGATCGCCCATGACAAAAATAGTACCTTCGGGAACCCTGGACTCGGTTATTGTTGCATTCGGAAAGTCCACATTGTTGTACAGCTCGCCCTTGGCATGTGCTTCTTGGACAGCTCCCTGAATGTATGACTCTTCCACCTTCTTACCATTCACGTAAAGATTGTCGCCTTGATATTTAATCGTGTCTCCCGCAACCCCAATAACACGCTTAATGAAGTCTCTTCCTTCCTTTCTCACATGGAATACAACGACCTCACTGGGCTTGGGATCACGAAAATCGTAAATCAGTTTATTCAAGACAACCCGTTCATTTGTTTTGAAATTCGGCTCCATGGATGCTCCCTCAACGACAGATGGCGCAAACAGCAACCCGTGCATAATGAACACGAGAACAACACCCACCATAATCGCTTTAAGCCAATCCACGATCTCATTTTTAACTTGCGGCTGCTTGTCCGAAACTTTCCGTGTAGCTGGACTCGTCAAATGATTTCCGTTATCCATGCGTCAGAACCGCCTTTTCTCATAGATTCTATTCCTAATATGTGTATATTGTATAAGTGTAATCAATTTTTCCCAGCTTGGCAAAACCGTGTTTATAGTTGAAACAAAAGTGTGAACTTTTTTTCACAATCTCAAAATATCATCAAAAAACAGTTGATGCAAACGTTAACATATATTAAACTGGGCTTATACTTCTTAGAGCGTTTTGGACATATGCCAGTTAATTCGTCACCCAGGGAGGTGTCTTCGTTTCACATGAAAGACAGCATAAGTCGCTTTTATAGTGCTATCTTCTTTTAAAATAAAAGATGAAAATAAGGAGGAATTTACATGTTTAAACGCAATGAACGTCCAAAAAACGGGTTTAACGCTCTGAGGCTCGGTGTTTCTTTTGTTTTCGCTTCTTCTTTTCTTATTGGAACCGCTTACGCAGATACGTCATCCAATGCTCCTTCTTCTTCCCTTTCAGAAGAGGCTGCCAGTGCAACGGATTCATCTGCTATCTCCACCACACTGGCGGCAGGCGACTTGTATGTAGCGCCAAATGGTAACGTGTCCAATCCAGGCACCATATCCAGTCCTACTACTCTTGAAGCGGCACTTACACAAATTGCTCCTGGTAAAACCATTTACCTGCGCGGAGGCAACTACGCCTATTCCTCAACGATTACCGTTCAGCATGGAAATAATGGCAGCAATGGCTCCCTCAAAGGATTGGTTGCTTACGGCAGTGAAAAGCCTGTACTTGATTTTTCGGGTCAAGCCTTTGGCTCCGCTAACCGTGGACTCCAGCTTTTCGGAGACTATTGGCTGGTAAAAGGCCTTGAAGTAAAGGGTGCCGGGGATAACGGTATCTATATCGGCGGCAGCAACAACCGGATTGAAAACGTGGAAACTCACCATAACCGGGACACCGGTCTTCAACTCGGACGTTATTCCACTACAGCCGCTAACAGTGAATGGCCTTCAAACAACCTAATCTTGAACTCCTACTCTCATGATAATGCTGATCCTGATAACGGTGAGGATGCCGACGGATTTGCCGCCAAGCTGACCGTAGGATCAGGCAATGTATTCGATAACTGCCTGGCTGCGTACAACGTAGACGATGGCTGGGATTTGTACACCAAAACGGAAACGGGTCCTATCGGAGCGGTAACGATCTTGAACAGTGTCGCCCACCACAACGGACAGACTTCTGACGGAACGTCTACCGCTAACAGTGACGGCAATGGTTTTAAGCTGGGCGGGGACAAAATCAAGGTCAACCATATCGTGAAGAACAGCATTGCCTTTCAGAACAAAAAGCATGGCTTTACCTACAATAGCAACCCCGGCTCCATTACCCTGACTAATAATACCTCATGGAGCAATGGCGAAAGCAATTTTGCTTTTGACAAGGGGGAACACGTGTTCATTAACAATCTTTCCTTTGAAGGAACTGCCAGTGACAAGACCAGTGGAACCGATCAAGATAATTCTAACGTCTGGTGGAAAAGCAAAAAAAGCACCAATGCCAAAGGTCTTCTCGCCAGCGCCGCTGACTTTGTCAGTCTCGTTCCTTCCGTTACTAGAAGTGCAGACGGTTCCATCCAGCTAGGTAACTTCCTCAAGCTGGCTTCAGGAAGCGATCTGATCGGCTCGGGCACTCCGAGCGGCAACAATATAGGGGCACGTTAAAAGCCCCACCCAATCAGGACGCCCTGGCCCATCTACCAACATAGACATACTGCATAATATAGCGACCGGTGATAGTCCTCATAACCAGACAAAATATGAGGTGAACAGATCATGGAACGAAAAATCACAATGAAACATACACTCGCCTATGGAAGCGGCAACATGCTGGGAAGCGGTGCACTTGCTATTAGTGGCGCATGGTTAATGTACTTTTATACAACCTTTTGCGGACTGTCTCCCGTTCAGGCCGCAGCCATTTTCTCCGTTGCCAGCATCATCGATGCAGTCAGCAATCCGATCATGGGCTTTATTAGCGACAACTTTCATCGAACCCGCCTGGGCCGTAAATTCGGCAGACGCCGTTTTTTCATTATGATGGGTATTCCACTGATGCTCGTATATCCGTTGCTTTGGGTAGATGGGTTGGGTTTCTGGTATTACCTAAGTACGTACGTGCTGTTTGAACTGGTGTATACCTCTGTCATGGTGCCCTATGAAGCACTCGCCTCAGAGATGACCCGGGACTTCGGCGCGCGCTCCAGATTGACCGGATGGAAGGCCATGTTCGGTAAAATTGCCAATTTTGCCGCCGCTTTTATCCCAGGTCGCTTTATCGCTGAGTATGGGAAAGACTCTCCATTGCCCTTCTTTTATACCGGACTCGTGTTTGCAGGTATCTTGCTCATTGCGATGGCATTCTTGTACAAAAACTCTTGGGAACGCCCTACGGAGGAGCTGCAAAAGGAACTGGAAGGTGAAGCTCCGCTTTCCTTTATAGATTCCATGAAAAAGCTGTTTATTGATATTTCCTCGACCTTCCGGGTGAAGACGTTCCGTCATCATCTGGGCATGTATCTGGGCGGCTTTTCAGCCGAGTGGCTGTTCACTTCTGCCTTTACGTACTTTATTGTGTTCTCCCTGTTCCAAAGCTCGGAGATGGTATCTAATCTGAACAGCTTTAACTCTGTCATTCAATTAATTTCCACCTATTTCTTCATCCAGTTCTGTGTGCGCAAAGGGTTCCGTATGCCTTTTATCGCCGCACTCGTCGTCGTTTGCTTTAGCGTAGCGGGTTACGGCCTGCTCTATATAACGGGAGCCTCCAATACGATGGTATGGCTATATGTCATCACACTGTTTATGGGTCTTGGTACAGGCGGGGTCTACTATATTCCTTGGAATCAATATACGTTCCTTGCTGATGTAGATGAAGCACTGACTGGCCGTCGCCGGGAAGGAATTTATGCAGGTATGATGACTTTCGCAGGTAAAATGGTGCGAGCTGTCGTCGTCTTCATACTTGGCTGGGTGTTACAGCATTTCGGATTCGTATCCGGGGCTGATAGTCAGCCGGTCGCAGCTCAGCATGCTATATTTTACGTGCTCGTCGTTGGAACCATCGTTTTGGCGATCATCGGTATGATTGCGTCTGTCGTGATGAAGCTGGATATCGACAGCCACAAGAAGCTGATTACCGAAATTGATCGTCTCAAAAACGGTGGCTCCATGAAGTCAGCCAAACCGGAAGCTCGAAAGGTATTCGAGGATCTGACAGGTTTCACTTACGACCGGTGCTGGGGCAACAATAATGTAGGTTTCAAGAACAAACCTGCGGACCCTAAATCACATACGCCTTCCATGTAAGCACAAACAACAATTACAAATCAAATATTTTCCATAGAGGTGACTGTATCATGGCAAATCCAACATCACAACCAACAACCAATCCTACAAAAACAGATTCTTGGGCTGTACGTATGAGCGATTCTGTTCTACAGCGGAGTCCGGAGTTTTACGAAAAATGGGAATATGACCACGGCGTTATTTACAGAGGCCTGGAATGGGTGGGCAAACTGACAGGCGATTCCAAGTATATGGAATTTGTAAAAAAACATATGGATCATTTTGTTGACGAAAATGGCGTGATTCAGCGCTATAAAGTAGATGAGTACAATATTGACCACGTGAATAACGGAAAGCTGCTCTTCTCTCTGTATCGTGCCACAGGAGACGAACGATATAAAAAGGCAGCTTACCAATTACGCAGTCAGTTGGAAAAACACCCTCGCACAAGCGAGGGCGCATTCTGGCATAAGCAAATTTATCCGTATCAAATTTGGCTGGACGGCTTGTACATGGGTGCCCCGTTCTACGCTGAATTTATCCGCGAATTTGGAGATCCGTCAGAGTTTGACGATGTTACCTTACAATTCAAGCTCTGCTACGAACATACGCGTGATCCTCAAACGGGCCTGCTCTACCACGCTTGGGATGAGAAGCTTGAACAGCCATGGTGCAACCCGCAAACAGGCTGCTCCAAGAACTTTTGGGGACGCTCTATCGGCTGGTTCGTTATGGCACTCGTTGACGTGCTGGACTATATTCCAGAAGATCACGCAGATCGCCCTGCCTTGCTCGATATGCTGACGGAAACACTGGAAGCTCTGCTGAAAGTACGTGATAAAGAAAGTGGAGTCTTTTATCAGGTGCTCAACCTGGGCCATGTGAAAGGCAACTATTTAGAAGCCTCCGCTTCCTGCATGATTCTCTATGCTATCGCCAAAGGCGTTCGCAAAGGTTATCTGCCAGAGCATTATCGTCAAGAGGCAGAAATCATCCGTAAAGGCATTATTGATGAATTTATCACGATTACCGAAGAAGGACTCGTGAATCTGAACAAAACGGTGCAAGTAAGCGGTTTGGGCGGTAAAGATCGGCGGGACGGTACCTTCGCTTACTATATCAGCGAGCCGATTGTGACGAACGATCCTAAAGGTATCGGAGCCTTCATTCAGGCGATGGCTGAAGCGGAACAGCTCTAAAGCGGATGATTTGTATACCTTCTATAACAGAAAAGGACGGGGCCAATGGCCCTCGTCCTTTTTCTTGTTATCTATCATTTTTTCTTTGAAATCTAAGTTTTCAGCTTTTTAAGGAACGCTTGAGTTCTTCATAGAAATTTTCTCTGGAACCGGCAAAGGTAGTTTTCGAAAAGGAAGCAGTCTAAACATATATTCACTTCATAATCTTAAATTCATATCCTTGTTTTTTTAAATATTCTATAATGACCGGCAAAGCCTTTGCAGTTTCTTCCTTGCCATAGGTATCATGCATTAAGATCACGGCTTTTTCTCGACCCTTAACAGTCTTTATGAATTGGTTTATGAGTCCGGCCGCTTTCTTGTGTCGTCCCTCTGCATCTTTAGTTAATACATTCCAATCCACTTGGTGGTAATCCTTTTTTAGTAAAGCTGCATCTAATGCGGCCATACCCTTGGGATCTTTTTTCTTCCACGTCATGTGGCCTCCCGGGAATCGAATCATTCTTGTCGAGAAGTCCGGTCCCAGAATGCTTTTTAATACCTGATTGTTCTTTTCAATATCCTTCATAACGTTGTCTGTACTTACAGCCTTGTGGGGATATAGATACTTATAGTTATGTGAATACGTATGGTTTCCTATAGCGTGGCCTTCTGCAACAATTCTTTTAATGATATTCTTCGTATGTTCATTTTCATCGGCTTCCTTGCCTACGACAAAAAAGGTTGCCTTTACCTTCTGTTTTTTCAGAATATCTAATATTTGAGGTGTCACCGTCACGGATGGCCCATCATCAAAAGATAAATAAGCTACTTTTTTACCGTCTGCTCCGTCAGGCTTCTGCCCCAGCATTTGTTGGTTTAAATATTTCTCAACAAAGGCGCCATCTTCAACTCCGGTGTCGTCTTTATGTGAAGCTGCTTTACCATTCGATTCGGCAGTCGGTTTACCTGTTGGTTTGGCATTGGATACAGTATCTGTTTTTTTAGCTTGCTCCAGTGTTTGGGCTGGTGGTTTGCTATCTGACACCTTTAGCACAATGAGCGTAACACAACCGATCACGAATAATAAAATAGCAACGAATAGCAATCTTCTTTTGTTTCTCTTCAAGCGATGCTCTCTTGTCCTGCTATGTGTGTAACTCTTTTCCATTAGCTTATGTACCCCCACCACAATTAATATTTCCCGAAATCAGGCATGTTTGTCTAGGTAACCTTACCATAAATAAGTAGAATGAAAATTGAGAAATTGTAGCCAAATAGCAAAGAGTTGTTACCCTTTAGGCTTCAAAAATCACAAGTGAAATTCCCTGAAAATTGTCATATTCCGTCGATCCTTGTCACACCAACGAAAACCCGCTTCACTACCCGATTTCTAAAATTAGAATAGTAGTGACAAAAATATAAAAAATAAAAAGGAGCCGTGATATTTGCGCATCACAGCTACCTGACAACGATTGCTATTTAAGATGGCTTCGTCAAAGCCTGAGCCAACAAAGATGCATAGGCTTTGGCGCCTTTGGGCTTCAAATGAACTCCGTCATGTTCAAAATACGAGTTTTTGCCAGAGCTTGCTCCGTACCAGTCGATCATCGTAATCCGTGCATCCTGGGACGCAGCTTCTGCAAGATGCCTGTTCACGATGCTCTCCCACGGACGGGGGACACGGGTATTCACAAGGATAATACGCTTCGCATCCTTCAGACTGGCGAGCAAATCAGTCAATTGATCCTTGGTAAAAGCGCCGTTTGTGCCCAGCTCAATAATGACTGTCTTCCCCAGCTGTCCATTCTGTCTCAACTGCTCCAGCACGGCAGGCGCTTCCGCCATCTGTCGTCCGATGCGCCCGTCTACAACCGCGCCTGGAAAAGCTTGCTGAATGTACGCCTGCACATCCAGCATGACAGAATCCCCAATCGCGGTCACACCTGAGCCATCATCTGCTTTGGGCGTAGCTTGTTGAATCGAAGTACCCGACTGAACCTTAGTCCCATCCGTAGTGTCAGCTTTAGTCTCCGTATTCTTTGGCGTTTGGGCTAGAGCCTGGACCTTAGTTTCGTCCTGCACGTTGTTGCCCCCGGATACTTGCGGCTTGGCTTTCGGCTCCTTCGAAGCCACGGATACGGTTCCGTGAAGCGGCGGCATCGCCTTCGTCTTCCCGCTTGGATTCTCTTCATTCGCCGCTGCTGCCTGCGTGGTTGCGTCAGTAGACGCCACGTACAGGTGAATGGTGCCTGCAAGAACTCCTATAAAAAGCATAGATGCCGCGGTTGCGGGCATCCACCTCCACCGTGCCTGTCTGCGAACCGCTGTACGGATTCCTTCAACCCAGCGACGGAATCCTCCGTGACGGATCGGTTCCTCGATATATTTAAAGGAGAGGGAAGCCAGCAGTACCGTTGCTAATAGTTGTAAAATGATTCGTAGCACATGCACACCCTCGGTATCCACCTGCGGTGTCGTCAGGGTGATAACCGGAACATGCCACAGGTATAGCCCGTAGGAACGGGCACCGATCCAGCGCAGCGGCTTGAGTCCAAGCAGCTTCCCCAGATGGCTCACCGGATGCGCTAACACTGCGACCACAATAGCAGTGACCAAAGCTATGCCCAGTAAGCCACCCCGATACAAAGAAGGGTCATATTCATTCGAGGCCCATGCCCAGTGACACAGCAGTAGCAGGCTAACAGCCCCAATGCCGTCCAACAGCAACCGTGCCTTGGCAGACGCTTGCCCTTTCAGCTTGCTACTAGGCCATACCAAGGCAAGCGCGGCACCGATCAGCAGGGCGAATCCACGCGTATCCGTGCCATAATACACCCGGCTCGGATCAGTTCCCGGCACGTAAATTACTGCCATCAGCAGCGCAGAGATCAACGCCAGGCAAGTTACCCAGCCTGCGAGCACAATACGCTTGGGCATGTATTTCAGCCCAAGCGCCAGCAACAACGGCCACAGGATATAGAATTGTTCCTCCACTGCCAACGACCACAGATGTCCCAGCGGCGAAGGCGGACCAAAACTATCAAAGTACGATACCTGATGAAAAATAAACCACCAGTTGCTCATATATACCAATGCGGCAGGCACATCTCCACGCAAGGCTGCAAGCCGTGACGGATCGAAAAGCAACGAGCACAGGACAATAACAGCTACAACCGTCAGCATGGCAGGCAGCAGCCTTCTGGCCCGACGCAACCAGAAATCTTTCATTTTGAAACTATGATATGTATCCCACTGACTTACCAGAATATCCGTGATTAAATACCCCGACAACGTAAAAAAAACACCTACACCCAACAAGCCTCCCGGCAACCAATCCGGATTCAGATGATACACAATAACTGCGATAACCGCTAATGCTCTTAATCCGTCCAGACCCGGCATATACCGACGTTGTGATGGCAACGGATTAGACTTCATTTCAGCCGCCATCCTTCATGCAAATTCAAGCTCCCTGTCTGTTTCAATTCTCTTCTGCCCTTTCCCTCTCCTGCACATCGTTTTGTACGATGCTCTTTAGCCTTTTCGTTCATTATATAGAACTTCATATTCGTAATGATTTCAATGAAGTTAAAATTAATGACAATGTTTTTATTATATCACTCCTTTCCACAGTTAGGTAACCACTGATAGATATACAAAAAAAGGCATCTCTTCCCTTAGGAAGAAAATGCCTTTTTGTTGATTTGAGCTTAAAATTTAATGATGCCTGAGGTATGCAGGAATACCAACAACATCAGGATCGGTGCAACATACCGAAGACCGAATAACCATACGCGGAACCAGAAGGGTTTGATGTTCGCATGTTCAGCCGCAGTCTTCCAGTAATATCCTGTGAATATAACAATCAACAAACCGCCTAACGGTAAGAAGATGTTGGACGCGGTGAAGTCTACGAAATCAAAGAATGATTTGCCGCCAACTTTTAATTCCGGAACCAGTCCCATGGACAATGCAGAAGGGATACCCAGCAACAGGCACAGGACAGATACGACGATAACCGAGCGAACCCGGCTCCAACGGAACCGCTCCATAACATAGGCTACAGGTACTTCCAGCAAGGATACCATAGAACCTAATGCAGCAACCGCCAGCAGTACGAAGAACAAACCGCCGAAGAAAGCGCCGAAAGGCATGGCAGAGAACGCAGCCGGTAAAGCAATAAAGACCAGAGACGGCCCTTGAGCCGGGTTAATACCAAAGGAGAAGGTTGTAGGGAAAATAATCATACCTGCGATAAACGCATAAATTAAATCCCCGCCACCAACTGCCAGCATGGCTCCACCCAGCGATTGGCGACGATCCACATAAGCACCGTACGTGACCATAATCCCCATCCCCAGTGAGAGCGAGAAGAAGGCATGTCCCAAAGCAACCAATGCAGACTCTATACTAAGCTTAGAAAAGTCAGGATTCAGAAAGAAGGATACACCCGCACCAGAACCTGGCAGCATAAGAGCATTTATCATTAACACGAGCAACAGAATAACCTTGGCAGGAATCAAAATTTTATTGAACTTTTCAATCCCGTTCGATACTCCAAGGGTAACCACGACTGCCGTAAATGCAAAAACGACTAACAGCCAAACCAACGGAGCGTAGCCGGAAGAAAAAGAAGCGAACTGTCCAGCAAAATCCTTATTTGAAAACAGATTTCCGCTAAATGCCTCTACAGCATAATGCAGTGTCCAGCCTCCTACAATGGCATAGAACGATAAAATAACAAACGGCACGATAACAAACATGATGCTCATCTTGCCCCAAATCGGATGACCGCCTACTTTGACCATTGCAGAAGCTGCACTTCCTCGGCCCGCTCGACCAAGCGCCAGCTCAGCCAGCAATACAGGCAAACCAACCAGCAACAGGCAGACAATAAACAACAAGAAAAATGCAGCTCCGCCATATTGTCCAGTGATATATGGGAACTTCCAAATATTACCTAGCCCTGCCGCACTCCCGATCGCTGCCAATATGAACCCGGCTGACGAGAAGCGTTCATTTTTATCGTTCAGGCTATTCTGCCCCTTGCTCAAATTCATTATATCCCCCTCATTCTCTCTACTTCCGCAAACATTAGCATGCGTACATGAATAATTTTTACTCATTATAGCGTAAGTAGGATGTAAGGACATACAATATTTTTCACTATTATCAAATTTATTTTCATATTGTCGGATATCTACATAATCCTACAAAAAACTACGTTTCTTCTTCAACATTCTTCTTTATAATGGCCTCTCCCATGCGGTTAGATACTTTTTGATAAATATACGAAATCGCCAACAATACCACACCAAAGGAGAAGTAAGCTACGATCGTGCTTCCTGTCGTTAACAGATGCAGGTCATACAGCAGCAGCTTACCTGTCGATAGCAAAGTTAATCCCAGACCAAATCTGCGAATATAGACAACCCGTTTGCGGAAGCCGTATACGATATACAGAATCGACAGCAATAGATATACCAGACTGAATGCGAGACCTGCATCCCCCAGACGGAACTGAACTCCGAGGAAGGCAGTAATAATGCCCAGCAAATATACACCCATAATGACCGGGTACAACTCTGTGCTTCTATAATGGCGTGTCATCAAAGCGTTCAGGAAATCCCTGCTGCTGAAAAATACAAGTACATTGAAGGCGACAAGCACCACCAACGCTACATAATCAGCAACCGTATTTTGCGCGTAATTTTCATGCAAGGTCGGCACCGCTACGGTAACCAACAGTCCCAACGCATAGCCTATGATGTATAGAACCAGGCTGTAGTATTTAATCACCCGATCGTACAGCAGCTTCACCTTAGGCAGGAAATAAGCCAAAACCAGCGATACGCAGGTGTATAACAGCGCTTTGTAAAAGGAATAATGTGTGAATTCTTCTGGTACGACGATGTTATACCAATGTCCGGCCTCATACAGCAAATAACCATACACGTTCACCAAAGCTACATATTTGAACCCTTGCATAATACGCATTTCGTACAAACGATTGGTTTTGAAAGCATCCGGGCAGCTGAATTGAATCGCATAAAAGACGGTAACGATCAGCATACCCAGCGTAATGAGCGTATATTTAAGCCCAAAATAGTCCGTCTCAAATCCGGACAGCAGATATATAGGAAAATCGACGAAAAAGAAGGCGCCCAGACACAGTAATAAAATGCCCCAGCCCGCCCGCTCCAATTCCTTCAACCGATAACGGTTTCCATACAACATCAGGAGAACGGACTCGATTAGCCAGCCCATCGACAACCATTTGACTCCAAACTGGAACGGAATCATCAGAATGGCGAAGGTCAGGGAGGTAGCATAAAATAACACCTTCGTCTGTTTCTCTTCCGGAATAAATCGGCTGACCCATTGCGCCAAGCCCCCGTATACCAGGCAAAAGACGAGTGCCAGCAAGCCTTTGTAATCATCCAGGCCCGCATCGTCGAACAGAGAGTACAGCACGGCACAGCTTACGACTGTGTTCAGAGCCAGCAGGGAGAAGTCTAGCCAGGATAGCTTTTCTTTCAATTGGAACGGCACCCATAGCGTCATCCCGAGGTACATTGCAAATGTAATAACTGCATACAACATGCTTGCAGCCGTGCTATCCGACAACCATACCAGTACAATCATCAGAGGCGTATTCAGCAGAAAGCTGATATATTGCACGACGACCCAGCGTTTGCGGAAGGATATGAGCAGAATCAGCAGGTTCAGCAGGAACAGGTAGCCCATGGCGATGTAAACCGCGTTCCCTTCCAGCCCGTTGGCCGCCATATAGGAAAACAACGGGAGATATCCCCCTACCAATCCAAAAGAGCAAATCGTTCGGGATTCATACCTTAACGACAGCAGCACAGCGGTCACCGTCACCAATACAGACAGGCCAATGCCTGTATACATTCCTATAATTTCGAGTAAAAAGTAGCTGTAAAAAATCGACCCGTACAGCACCGAAATACCGCCGCCCAATATCCCGAGCGCAAAAGTCTGCTTCTGTTTGCGGTACAACCATTCGCCGCCGCCCAGCATCAGCGCTCCTAACAAAAAGAAGGCTACTCCCTTCATATTTCCTGTAAACCAGTTGGAATATGAATATTTAAAGGCAGCTCCAACGCCTAAAATAATGAGCAAAATCCCCAGCTTGTTGATCCAGTTTAAGCCCAGCTTCATTTCGAACTGATTCTGCTTCATGCGCTTCTGCATCGTTTCTTCGCTGATTTCTTCTTCTTGAAGCTGGTCCAGCCCGTTCGCCGTATGATGAAGCAGATTTTGCTCAGCCTCTTGGAAACGTCGGCGCTGCTCCATGATCCGCTCACGGATCTCCTCCGAGAACTGCCGCAATCTGGCGACGATCTCGTCCTGATCCTCTTTAAGCTCATGAGTGCTTTGCTGAATAAGCTGGTCTACACGATTTTTAGCCCCGTACTCAAAGGCAGTCAATCGGTTCGTCCCTTCTGCTGTTCTGGAAGCAAAATAGGTTTCCAGCTTTTCACGCGAGATACGGATCATATTGGCCTTCTCGCTCAGCATTTGCTCCGTCAGCGCCGTGCGCAGCTTTCCATTTTCCTGCTCAATATGTTGTACCCGCTCTTCCAGACGAATGCAGCGGGCCTGAACATCCTCAAATTTCTTCCGTAGCACCTCATTCTCCAGAATGACATCCGAGGCTTCGTAGTCCGCAATTAACGTCTGGTATTCCTTAAGCAGCTTGTGCTGCTCTTGGCGGATCGTATGTAAACGATCTTTCAAATCCTTCATGTTTCCCTCCATCACTGTCCATTTTGGTAATCATTACATTTTACATCAAATTAAAAAGGCATTATAGCCCCCTTCCTTCGCAAAAACGAAACCCGGATTATATCAACCCGCTATGATGAGTAATTTCCTATATTCAAAAGGACTTATTCGAATTATAATATTTGATAATGAAAATCATTATCATTTTAGAGTGAGAGGAATGATCTTGTCCGTTTTTAATAAAATAACCTTTACTTGTTTAATCTCCGTTCTGCTGGTCCTGACAGCAGCTTGTGGTTCTGCCAAAATACCCGCAACAGCGACGAATGAATCAGGGAAACAAGATAATCCATCTACCGAAGCCTCCAAGGGGCCGTCCGCTTTTCCCAAAACAATTACTGACGTTAAAGGCCAAACCGTCATCGAGTCCAAACCCAAGCGGATTGCCATTACCTACTTCCCATATGCTGAGCATCTGTTTGCCATCGGTGAACAAGATGCTGTAGCCGGGGTGGTAGGCTTGTCTTCACTGCAAAACTTTAAAGTATACCAACCGTATACCAGCCAGAATAAAATACAAAATCTTGGTGATAAGATTAACCTGGAGCGCATTCTTGCCTTACAACCGGATCTTATTATTATCTCTGATCAGGACGAGGCTTTATATGATCAGCTCTCCAAAATCGCAAAGACGGTTATTGTCCCCGGATCGGAAAATTGGCAGGATACGATTACCAAAGTAGCCGCCCCCCTCGCTGAAGAACAAAAGGCGGAGCAGTACATTCAAGATTACAATCACAAGCTGAACCAGTTGGCTTCAGACCTGGAGAAAAAAGGACAAAAGGGTAAAATCTCCATATTTATGATGACATGGGACAAAGGCTTCTACTATTTTGCGGGTCCACGGATGGAGCCTTATTACAAGCATCTGGGCTTCAAAGGTTGGGAGAGTATGGAGAATAATAGTCAAATCAGCCTGGAAGGAATCAGCAAAATCGACCCGGATTATATTTTCGTCGGGGAAGACTACACGAAAAAAACGGCAACGGGCTTGAAGGAGCTGGAGACGAATCCAGTATGGAATGGCCTAAAGGCTATCCGAAACAAGCATATGTATGTCGTGGATACGGAAATTGTAGGCCCGCTCGCCATGGGACAATCCAAAGGGCTGGATGCCATCCGTAATATACTGGAAGACTGAAACACCACAGGGCCAAATGGTTCGGTGGATTGGAGAACTATGGCATCTGTCATGCTGTCCGGTCAATTTGGGTGGTACCGTGAGAGCAGAGCGCTTCTCGTCCCATGTGGATGAGGGCGCTTTTTTAAAAAATCAGAAAGTTGCTACCCTGATCACAAATACTTAATCAAATTTCCATTTATGGTCGTATATTTACATCATAATATGATATGCGTCCTGTTTGTGCAGGCGTTTTATCACACTTCATAAGGGGGAGATATACATGTATTCAGTAAGCGGTACTATAACTTTGATCTCAAGCATGTCTATGTTTTGGCTTTTATACTATTTAAGAGTCACCCATTCCGCAGGATTTAATGATGCTTTTTACTTATTCCCACTGATCTTAATTTTTCTTTGTATTTATTTTTATTGGAAGGATCATGATGAGAAAAGTAGGTCATCCAGAGAAATAAAGTAGATTGTATAGCTCAGATTCATCTAAGCGTTCTAGATTTCCACAAAAAAAGGAAGAACCTTGTAGGTTTCTTCCTTACATAAAATTAATACTTTTTCATGAAAGTCGTCACAGACTTTAGGGCTTTCTGCATGTCACTTAAAATTAGCTTTCTTATTTTTTGAAATGAGTGTAAATTTTAATGATTAGATTTTTGTAGGTGAGCATGGTTTCACTAAAAGTTTGCAACACGGCTTCTGTTTTACCAGCTTTGGTCTCCCGTGTTGGCCAAAATATTAAGTCATTTGTATCTTTCAGGTAGATGTGAGAAAAATAATTTTTCCATTTTTTATCTTAATAACCTCCTGAATTTTTCTTCTAGTCTTTAGTTAAAAATTGATAGTTATAGGGAGTGTTTTCGCTCGTTTCTAGTGAGTTCTATTTGTAGTAGCGTCTTCGAGATTTCCCAAATCCTCAATTTTTTCTGATATAAATAAAAAGTGACCTGACAAACAGAAAAAGAAAGCTTCAGGCCTTCATGAGCGGTCTGAAGCTTTCTTTTTTTACTCCGGTTTGCCTAAGTTTAAAGGTCTCCAGGCTGTGAATCGGCAACTCCATAGAATTCCACATCAACGGCATTATTGCTACCACGCCATTGAAGGGTGTAGCTTCCGGAGCGCAAACCATCTGCGAAACCTTTAGCAGGACTTTTCCAAACAAGTGGTTGGCCACGGTAAATTGTTGTAGATCCATCGATATATACTTTACCTGACTCATTGTGCGTTAAACTTACCTTGACTGGAGTGCTAGCATTATTTTTCAGAGTAAGTTTAACATGCCCATATCCTTTAGGAACTTCAAAGGAACTTTGGACAGTTGCACCTCCTTGTACACTGCTGCCGAAAGTATTTCCGATTGTTTGGGGAGTTACTACATGGTCACCAGTAGTTGTTGTACCAGCATCTTGGGTCGCCGTAGTGGATGTATTCGCAGAATCACTTACGTCTGAATCTGCAAAAATTGCACTTGGTATGGCAACAGCCCCCAGCAAACTAACAGATAAGGCTGATGCAATAAAAAGATTTTTCTTTTTCATAGATTATTCCTCCTTAAATTTAGATAAAGCTACCATCTCATTATGCCAAAATATTCCATGTATTGTTTCTACAAAAAATAGTGCCGAAGAAGTAAAAATATTCTTTAATTCCATATTAAACCTCAAATTAATCGTTCGGATTTACTCTAAAATCTGTCCGGATCTCCTAGAAACTCATTTCGCTCGTTTTACGCCGAAAACCCGAACGATCCCCCAGACATGTGTCCAAAACCCGGCATTTTGTGCATATGTCTGGCCTTCCGATCCGCAAAAACGGCCGTTTTTGGCCTTCAGCGCCGATTAGCCTGCCGTGGAACAATACAAAAAACGAGAGAAACGGCTGACTGCCCGATCTCTCGTTTTCTCCCGATTTCTCCGTTTTTCGCCCATGTCCATTTCCGAAAAATTTTGTTCAAAATAGAAAGATTTTTCGTTTAGGTTGTTAAACTACCATGTGAATTACCCTATAAATGAAGAGCAATTAAAGCGCGCAGCTCTCAACTCGATTGAAACAAAAAAACTTTGGAGGTTGAATATTATGGCAAGAACACGTGAGTATGCTTCAACAGTAACTGTAACGGCAAGTCAACTAGCACAAATGCGTTCAGCACAAAGGGTTATTTATCGAAATGGTGGGTTCCAAAAAAATAATCCCGATTATAATTTAATGGTAACTGGGTTGGCAGGAATTGGAGCCACTATTTTAGGACTTATTTTCGTCGCTTCTACACCAGTAGGAATCGCAGCAGGAGTAACTTCGATAGTAGCATCTTTGTTTGCTGTTGGAAGTTCAGGTAAAGCACTTGAAAGTCTAATCCAACAAGGAAATGACGGTATGGCTGATGGTCTTGAGTTCTTTGAACTTAATAAGAGATACGATATGTTAGAAATCAAGTTTCCATTTCTTGAATATACTCTATCTGATGGAACAGTAATTCGTTTTGTAACAGGCAAAGGCGTACCAGTTAGAGCTCATGTGGCTGGAAGCGGTTGGGAAATATTTTAAATAAAAAATATAATAATTGCGCTGTATAATCATTAAATAACAGGGGGAAACTCTCCCCCTGTCTTCTACATTTCACAGACTCGTAAATTAGTTTCATCCCTAAATTATCTTTAATGGAGCAAATTTTCAAGATTTTTATCAAGCGATTCATAGTCGAGCTTATTAGTTACCTTATAATTATAAGCTGAATACTTGGCTTCTTTATCAAATATAGTTATATCTGTGTTACTCCAGATAGTAATCATAAACCTGGATTCCCCGTTTACTCGAACTCTAATAGTGTAATTATCATTTAAAGATGTAATACTATCCGATTTTTTAAACTTCACGTTGGTGAATTCATTCATAATTTTCTTAATTTCATCTTTATCAGTAACAACAGCATCTTTAATATCTCCAGTTGATGAATCCTTAATAATATAAAGCGAAGTAATATCCCCAACATTTATGCGATCTAGTACAACTTTTTGAAATGATGTATTCAAACCTAATAAATAAATAATACTCGGAATACCTACCACTAAGACAATTAAAATTATTGAAATAATATTAATTTTACGCTTACTCATTATTCATCACTTCCTCTTATATCTTTTTCTTGCTGACCTCCCGATCGCTCATGACAAACGACTTCACGAATCTCACGTCTGTTGGACATGTCATACCAACCTAACATCGAAGATGAACCCAATGGAGCCGCCTTCTGGACACAAATTTACTTGTTATCTTCTTCCTTGATATAAGTAGCGTCATATTGAATGATCGCTTTAGTTTTATCAGTAGTCTTTAAACCATCATACACCACTTCATCTTGACTGAATTTTTGTTCAGCTTGAGGCGTTTTTACAAACAATCCATCCTTTGTCGAAATCTTATCAGGATGATAAAGTCTGTCTAGTACGTCAGCAGGGGGAACAGGATCGTAAGTAACGCTTTCGTTTGGAATAGGAGTATCGTGACCAGCAAGCACACTATTTGTAATAACAACAGTTAATACACTAGCACTTACTGCCAAGATAATGAGCCCACAAGTTGTTGCTTTGAATTTCACAGCCACACATCCATTCTAATTACTTTGTAAACCCATTTCCTGATGTGACTAGTCAATAGGAGTGACAAATCCCATCCATTACTGAAAGAATAGGAATGTATAATCATGCGTAAGCTCGCCTTCATTAAAATCTTGGGCACCTTTATACATAAATTTTTTATCAATGGTAATTATTACAATAATAATTATATCACACGATTTCTGTTTTTCTACGCAAATGTTCAATAATCCCCTATAAATGAATCCCCTCTCCTAAATAGCTAACCCTCCAAAGCTTTTAACAAGCTTGAATTGCCATTTCCTTTAGGTCAAAGGATAGGTTTTATTGGTCATTGGTTGGTTTTTGAAATTAATATATATTATAGACAGTATGAACACTTTCTCTATTAAACAGACATTTAACATTCACTTTAGCAAAGAAGCTCCAGACCTGAGGCCCAGAGCTTTCTTTGTTTAGGTCAGTTATTATTTTGCGTCCGAAGGCAATGAACCGGCTACGCCCCAAATTTCCACATTAACTTTGTTTGTACCACCCCGGAACTGAATTGTATATCGTCCAGAACGCAAACCGTCCGAAAATCCCGCATCAGTACTTCTCCAAACTGTTTCACTGTTTTTGCTGATTGTCTTGCCGTCAACATACACTTTACCTGAATCGTTGTGCTGTACAGTAAAATCAACCGGGGCATTAGCATAATTTCTAATGCGCAATTTAACATGCCCAAACCCCTTAGGAACCTCGAAGCTACCTGGTGCAGTTGCACTTCCCCCTACAGTAAAGTTAAAAGAATTCCCCACGTTCTGAGGAGTTATGACATGGTCACCAGTAGTTGTTGTACCAGTATCTCGGGTCGCCTTAGTGGATGTATTCGCCGAAATCTTATCAGGATGAGGTACTGCTGCATCATTTTGTGCTGCGTAAATGTTAGGTGTACCTACAACAAAAAGCAGTAAAGCAGCAATAATAATCGCTATTTTTTTCATGATATTCCCTTCTGGTCATATATTTACATTATAATGATAACATTCACATCTGTTTTACAGGCGTTTTATCACACTTCATAAAGGAGAGAGATACATGTATTCCCTAAGCGGTACCATTGCTTTAATATCAAGCATGTCTATGTTTTGGCTTTTATACTATTTAAGAGTCACCCATTCCGCAGGATTTAATGATGCTTTTTACTTATTTCCACTGATCTTAATTGTTCTTTGTATTTATTTTTATTGGAAGGATCATGATGAAAAAAGTAGGTCATCCAGAGAAATAGAACAACGGGTATAGCTCAGATCTGAGCGTTTAGATTTTCACAGAAGAAGGGAAGAGTCGTCACGTGAGCATGGTTTCACTAAAAGTTTGCAACACAGCTTCTGTTTTACCAGCTTTGGTCTCCCGTGTTGGCCAAAATATTAAGTCATGACTTAATGTATCTTTCAGGTATATGAGATCAATCAGTAGCAAGGTTCCATCTTTTTCTTGTAGATGATCCTCTCTTGCGTTTCCTCATCTGTTGACTGACCATAAACTACTTCATTTTGGCTGAAGTTTTTTTACAAACAATCCATCCTTCGTTTTGATTCTGTCAGGATGATTGAGAGGGTCAATAGGTGTGAGGACTATTGATAATCTCCAAAAGTTGATGTGTGTAACCTTTTGGATTATAATAATCACGTTTATATTTTTTAGGAAGATTTCAAAATATTATAAAGGAGGATGAACAATGAATAGGGCCGCGATAGGAACAATATTTTGTTTTATATCTGCTATGTTGTATTCTTCTTACTTTCTTAGTGCATCAATTATAGGAGCCGGAACGTTAAATCCTAATTATAATGTAACGTTTGATTCTCTAAAAGTTTTTGCCGTAATAGCTTTGATTATTGGAGTAGCTTACTTAGCTGTAAGTGAATATGAATATTTTAAAAAAAAGAAGAAGGACTAGTCCTTCTCAGGCTGTCGAGAAACCCCCTGTTTTTCTGCAGGGGGTTTAAAACTGTCTTAGTGGTCTAAAAACTAGGGTCCTCAGATCGTTTTAAATCGATTTTTGTTTTAAAAGATGCGTCTCCCCATATAAAAATAGAAGTGTCGAAAAGTCCTCTGGACTTTCTCGACACTCTGAGAAGAAGGACTAGTCCTTCTTCTTTTACATTATCAATTAATTACTATAGCTTTGTTTCTACTACAGTGATTACACCTTGTACTTTACCACCCGCAAGTTTAACAGGGGTTTTGATGGTAACATTACGGATGCGCTCTAATACCGTATCCACATAATTATAACCAACTAGGTCTCCTGTAACTACTTTATAAAAAGGGGTAAATTGTAGTTTCGCTTGATATCCAGGCTTAACAGTTAGAGAACTAGTATAAGTATAGGAGTCAGTAGTTGACCAGCCACCTCCTAGAACTGAAGTTACTGCGTCATTCCATTTAGTGGAAACGGTCATATTCGCACTCCACGTATAACTTTTTGACCAACCTACCGTTTGGGTTACTGTGGTAGTTTTGCTTTTATTTTTAATATAGTCAGTTACATCGCTTTTCATAGCTACTTGTAATTGTTGAGGATAATATACGGACTGGATTAATTTACGCTTAGAAACAAAGTCAAGGCCAGTATCAGCCATTGGACTAATCCTATTTCCGCCATCATAAACTTGAGCTGTGACTGTCTGTGGCTGTTCTTGAGAAAGAAGTTTTTGATACTCATTTAACGAAATTTCTTCCAAACCACTATCTGTAGTTAAGTAGGCTTTAACTACTTCGGGCTGTGAAGTAGCTGACTCACTAACAGCAATATTAGAATTAGTTACCTCAGCATTTGCAACAGATACAACTGGAACAGAAAATAGAGCTACTGATAGAGCAATCAACGCAAAACTTTTCTTTTTCAAAGAAATCCCTCCAAATAATATTATTTTATAGAAACTTTTTTTGCATAGAAACTCAAAAAAAGCAACTAACAACGCTAATAAACATGTGAGTATGTAATCTTATGTAATCGAGCAAAAAGTAGAGTGAAGAAAATTGCATATGAAATCACATTATAAATATATTGCATTGTTATTATAATTTTTTATCATTGGTAATTATTACAATAATAATTATATCACACGATTTCTGTTTTTCTACGCAAATGTTCAATAATCCTCTATAAATGAATCCCCTCTCCTAGATAGCTAACCTCACAAACTTTTAACAAGCTTGCATTGCCATTTCCTTTAGGTCAAAGGATAGGTTTTATTGGTCATTGGTTGGTTTTTGAAATTAATATGTGCATTAACTCTTACCTTATCACTCCAAAATTAATTACATTTTATGACATGTTAATGTATTTTTCTTTTAAAAAAGCCATTATATAGAATGATTATATTAGTTAGATGAGAGGAGGAATAGTTTTGCATAAACGGCATCTGTTTTATTTACTTGAACGAAACCAGGCGTCATGCTAAGGCAAGAAAAACAATGTAGGTGATGTGGCTCTGAAAGCATGAGGATGTTGGGTTATATCAGTTGGGTCAGCTTCTTGGTCTGAAACATACGGTTGTACTGATTAATCAGTTCATCCAAAAACATAGACTGTTCAAGCACACAGGCATGTCCGAAACCATACTGTTTGTACAGATCATGCAATCGTTGCCGGGCATCTTCCAACTGTTGATTTAACGTTTCATCTGTATTCATAGCGCATTCCCTCCTAATGTATCTCATTTTAGGATGGAATGTGGAAATATGGATCGCTATTTTAGCAATCAAAAATCAACAAAATATAGCAAAAAAAGACCAGCGGCTAGGCTGGTCAATGGTAATGAAATAGTGCTCGGATCAAAATCCACCAATGTGGTCTTGCGGTTTAAATGTGCCCAGGGTAGGATCTTTAGCCTGAACTGGTAGTACGAGTTCCAGTACAAGGCTAGTTGCTGCCAAGAGCAAAGCCATCTTTTTGATCGATTTCGTTCCACATTTTTTGAAGTTTTCTTCCTGTTTCAAGGACAGCTTTCACACTAAAGCGCTCAAATAATCGTGCACAATTTGAAATAATCAGTTGATTATTAATTGTAAGAGCATGTTCCCAAGCGACTAAAAGGCACTCGAAGCCATAAGAGTATCTGCCCTTATTCAGACTATAGTTAGCCATCTTGTACCAAAACCGTGCATACTGCTGTGGTAAAAATTGTTTTGTGTACATATCCGTAGATGGCACTTCCTGATACGCCGTAATTTGAGGTTCAAAACGCCGAAGGATATGATCCACATCTATGTTATAGCGATTGGCTGCTTCAATGACGTTTAAGAGTTCTGCAAAAATCTCTTTCTCGCCAGCCATATATTCTACGTAATCCGGCAGGACACTCACATCTCCTGACATCAGCTTGTTCACGTACGTATTAATTTTCGCCCATTGCTGAAATAGACCCAACCAATGGAGTGTATCTAGATCACTTTCCTTTACCCAGCTTAGATCAGCATACCCCCGAAGATGTGCTAATGCCTGCTTATGATCTCCCTTGGCATCACAGGCATTAGCACACAGCAGTTCAGCGTAAGCTATGTATACAAAAAGTGGCCTACTTAGCTTCTTTTGTGGTTCTTTTTCCTTGCGCTCAGAGTTATGAACCATGCCATAGTATATTCTCCCTAGCTGTCCCATCTGCTTTGCATACTTATACACCTTGTCCCACTGGCTCAATGCTCTGTACACATTCGCTAAATCTTTGAGTGCATCCAGTTGATCTACTTCATGCAAACGATGGACAAACGATTCAAATTTGGCGGCGGCGTCCATATTGCGATTCTGATCCTTTCCGATCGCAAGGGTGAACAGGCGATAGTGGCAGATCGCAAGTCGTTCCGAATGCTGCTGTTTTTCGCCCTCGGCGATGTTCTCGTATAGGTAAGCCGCTGCTTCCCGATAATCTTGTTTATAACAATCTTCTGCTAATGCAAAGAGATAAGGAAGATAGCCCAGATTATCCAGCAGCACACTTACTACTTTTTGCAAACAGTCTACGCGCTGAAACTGCACACAGCGGTACAAGAACGGGCTAATTCTTTTCCAGTTCAGCGGTGCATCTATCACACTTTCTTCAATATATCTTTCATAGAAATGGTCTGTTGGTAAATTCATTCCTAACGTAATGCGATCCAATTGGTGCACCGAAATGGTACGATTGCCCGTTACAATGCCGCTCACCGTACCCGGATTCATGCCAGCAATGTGTCCAAACTCGGTCATGCTCAAGCCTGCTTGTTTTAGGTATCTTTCTAATTCTGCTCTAATCTTGGGTGTGATTTCCATGAATAAACCACCCTTTCAGCGTGAACTTTAATATGATACACATTTTTTTAAAAAATATATTTTGGAAACTTATAATATAATAAAAGTTTTACCTACTCCTGATGATACCACCTTTTGGAATAACAATAAATACTTCTATTTTATTGCTTTTTATCTTGGTAATAGGAGGTCTTTCGGCAATGCCTCATGTAAAAATGACAAAAAACTTAGACCCTACAGGGCGCTTAGTCGTTCCCAAGGAAATCCTGTTTACATGCGATATTTTTCACGGTCATTCTATTGAATTTTTTGCAGATGAAAAGACGGGTACGCTATTACTACAAAGATACTACGGGCAGTCTTGTCATTTTTGTCTCTCTACCGAAGAATTAAGTGGTTTCAAAGGCTTTCTCATATGTAAAAATTGCAACTATATGCTCAAGACCGTATCTATGCGTGTACAAGCCTTTCAGCCCAAAGAGATCATGGCCCAGCTTCTTTTAGATCTATATGAAAACCATCCACATGCTACACAACAGCAATATGCTGGCATGTTGGGTATCTCAGAAGCCCGCATAAGCCAGCTCATACAACAAGTGTTCGATCAAGCAAGTGCCCAACTGGAGGAATAAGCTTGGCCAAGACAGATGAAGAAGGAGGGGATCATGATGAAGAATACAGGTATGACTCGCTCTTTAGATTCGTTAGGACGAATCGTTATTCCTAAAGAAATGCGGATGTCTATGGGTATCGATGTTGGCGATCCTTTAGAATTTTATATGGATATTGAAACCGGTTTTTTGAGTATGCGAAAGTATATCAGAGTCGCCTGTAATCTATGTAATGCTGACGAAGATCTGACCTATTTTAGAAATTCACTTTTATGTAAAAAATGTATACAAGAGATAAAAGGAAATATAGGCGTTAGTCGCACTCCTGCTCCAATGGTTAAGAAACCTGCGTACAAAGGAAAGAGAGTCAACCAATCATCACAACGATTAGTCGAGCGTCTAAGAAAAATGGTACATGAACATCCCCATGCCAAGCAGGGCGAATATGCACAATGGCTTGGCGTGTCGCAAGGCCGTATATCGCAGCTTAAAAAGTTGTTGTAGCTTGATTAACCTGCCAAAAATCCGTATACTAACAAAAAAGCAAACGACATTACGCCCGTGAAGAGCATCCAACTCGGAGGCGTTTACGCCAAGGAACATACATGAGTGTACAAGATGAACATGTATTCCTAAGTAAACCGGACACCCGCCCGTTACAGCGGAGCAAAGTGGATTGGAGAGTCATGACATCTGTTATACTGTCCGGTCAATTTGGGTGGCACCGCGAGATCAGAGCGCTCCTCGTCCCATGTGGATGAGGGCGCTTTTTGTATTTTTATCCGAAAAGGAGTGCGGTGTCATGTTGGATATCAAGTGGATCAGAGAACATCAGGAACAGGTTCAGGCAGCAGCAAATGGAAAAGGAATACAGGTCTCTGTTGCAGAGCTGCTCACCCTGGATAACCGGAGAAAGCAGTTGCTTCAGGAAGTGGAGCAACTCCGGCAGACGCGGAATCAGTACAGTCAGGATGTTGGCGCACTGATTCATGCCGGAAAGAGTGAACAGGCGGAAGCGGCCAAGCAGCAGGTTAAAGAAATTAACGGACAGTTAGACCGTCTGGAAGCCCCACAACGGGAAGTGGAGGAGCGGTTTCAACAGCTCATGCTGCTGGTTCCTAATATCGTTTCGCCAGATACACCACGGGGCAGATCGGATGAGGATAATGTAGAACTGGAGCGGGTCGGTACGGTTCCCGATTGGGGATTTGAGCCACGCGATCATATGGCGCTCGGCCAGCTTCACAGCCTGATCGACGTTACCCGTGGCGTCAAAACAGCCGGAACCCGGAACTACTACCTGACAGGAGCTGGAGTCACGTTGCACCGGGCAGTACAGCAACTTGCTGTGGACCTGCTGACCGAACGGGGCTTTCAGTTGCTGGATGTTCCGCTGATGGTACGCGCCGAGGCGATGCACAGCACTGGCTTCTTCCCGCTCGGGGTGGATCAGACGTACCGTATCGCAGGGGAGGATCAATGGCTCGTCGGTACCTCGGAGGTTCCGCTTGTTTCGTATTACAGCGGTGAAATCGTGGACGTTACAGACCCCATCCGGTTGGCGGCCGTATCGGTATGCTTCCGTAATGAGGTCGGCTCGGCCGGAAGAGATGTGCACGGACTGTATCGTGTGCACCAGTTCGCCAAGGTCGAGCAGGTGGTGATCTGCGAAGCCAGTCTGGACGCTTCGGAGCAGATGTTTCAGGAAATTACGCGCAATGCGGAAGACCTGCTTCAACTGCTGGAGCTGCCTTATCGCAAAATGGCCGTCTGTACAGGCGATATGGCGCAAAAAACTTACAAGCAGGTGGATATTGAGACATGGATGCCCAGCCGACAGGCTTACGGCGAGACGCATTCGTCGTCCCAATTGCTTAATTTTCAGGCGCGGCGTTCCAACATCCGCTACCGGGATGTGAACGGCAAGCTGCAATATGCCTACACGCTCAACAATACAGCAATTGCTTCACCCCGTATTTTGATCCCGCTGCTGGAGAATCACCAACAAGAGGACGGTTCGATCCGTATTCCAGATGCACTACGCCAGTATATACCGCATCGTGCAGCATTTCTGCGACCTCCCGGTCAGGACGGAACAGTCTGAGGATTAACAGCATTTAAGTAACACGGGCAGCATTAATATAAACTCCAAACGTGATGATCAACAAAGGCGAAGGAAACTATCCTTCGCCTTTTTAAACTCCTCACTGCGCTTCGGCTTCCCACGATCTGGCAGGGCCAAAAAATTCATAGTGGATATCCGAAGCAGGGATATTCCACTCCTTCAAAAGAGCATACACCGATTGCATGAATCCCTCAGGGCCGCAAAAGTAATATTGCGCGTTACGTTCCGGTATCACGGATTGTAACCAGGCCAGATCCAAACGGCCTTCCTTGTGAAAAGCCTGCGCCAGCCGATCCTGCTCCGTTGGTCTGCTGTAACACCACCGAACTGCGGTCTGTGCATGTGTGGCGACCAGCTTTTCCACCTCATTACGCAGAGCATGGTTATCCCCATTGACTGCTGCATGGACAAAGGTGATGGGCCGATCCGGAGCAGACTCCACCAAGGAAGCCAGCATGCTGACCATCGGTGTTAGCCCGACCCCACCGCTGATCAGTACCACAGGTCTGCGATCTGTTCGATCCAGCGTAAAATCGCCAGCCGGTGCAGATACCTGTAGTACATCGCCCGCCTGCACCTGCTCATGCAGATACACGGATACTTTACCTGCTGGACGGGACCCTACTTCATCCTCGCGCTTCACGGAGATCCGGTAGTGAGGTTGGCCCGGTGCATCCGAAAGACTGTATTGACGAATGTGGGTATTGTGTTCGCCCAGAATTTCCATCTTTAAGCTGATATATTGCCCAGGCTCGAATTCAGGCAGCACCTGTCCATCCTGCGGCACCAGATAAAAGGACGTAATTTGGTCGCTTTCCTTAACCTTTTTCTGCACAACAAAGCTCTTAAAGTCTGACCAGCCTCCCTGCTGCTGTCCAGCCTCCTTGTACATTTCAGCTTCCACGTCTATAAATACATTAGCGATCACACCATAGGCCTCGGCCCATGCGGCGATGATCTCGTCTGTAGCCGCATCTCCTAGTACGTCCTTGATCGCAGCGAGCAGATATTTTCCGACGATAGGATAATGCTCAGGCTTAATTCCCAAACTGCGATGCTTGTGTGCAATCTGCCGCACCACCGGAAGGATTTCCTCCAGACGATCAATGTGCTGTGCAGCCGCATATACAGCATTGGCCAACGCCCCTTGCTGACGTCCTTGCTTCTGGTTAGCGTGATTGAATATATTCAGCAGCTCGGGATGAGCCTCGAACATCATTTGGTAAAAGCGCTTGGTGATCGTAGTTCCGTGCACCTCCAAGACAGGTACAGTCGATTTTATCGTTGCAATGGTTTGCTCACTCAGCATCTTTGTATCCCTCTTCTCTCCAAAATAAGATGAACAAAGGGTGTTTCAACATATGCACCCCATTGTTAACCCTCCATTTACAGCCCAGTATACCCACATAAAGTAGCCTTTAATGTGATTGCAGTCACTTTAAATTTGAAATAATTCGTGAACGTGTCAATGACAAATCGCACAATCATAAACATTTCAGAATATAAGCAATGACCTTTCCCCTTTACGGTTTCACCATTCTAAAAACTTCAATTTATTCCACTTGTAAACGCTTCCAATTAAGGTAAAATCGAAGATGAGGTGCCGGACAAGCCCTTCTGGCCCATCCTATCCGCATTAAGGGAGGCAGATGATATCGTGGAGTCAATCAATAGCAAATGGCTGGGCGCATGGATATGCATCATACTTGCAGTGGTCGGTACAGGGCTTCAACCGAATGCAGCGCATGCCGATACGACAGGTGTGACCCATGCAACCTATGGAGTCGAAGCGCTGAATGGTTTGGATACCATTCATGCTGATGCAGCACTATCGCTGAACGCAGCAGCAAACACAGCCATTACAAACGGAACGGATTGGAAGGATACCGCAGGTAACCCGATTCAGGCCAACAGCGGCAATATTCTAAAAGTAGGCTCCACTTATTATTGGTACGGCGAGCATGCCGAGAACTGGAAATTTGAAAAAGTGAATGTATATACCTCAACCGACCTGAAAAATTGGTCCTTCCGCAGCACTATTCTCAGCAAGGATTCCGCCCCTGAGCTTAATTCAAGCAAAATTGAGCGTCCCAAGGTCATTTATAACAAAGCAACCGGAAAATACGTGCTATGGGCTCATTATGAAAATGGCACCGATTATTCGCTGGGCCGCGTAGCTGTCGCTACCAGCGATACACCAGACGGAACTTTTGCCTATCAAGGCAGCTTCCGCCCGCTGAATTATGAATCCCGCGATATGACCGTATTCACGGATACGGACGGAAGCGGCTACCTCATTACAGCCTCCCGCAAAAATGGCGGTGCCAACGATACGATGGCGATCTTCAAGCTGACCGACGATTATACGGACGTGCAATCGTTTGTGGGTTGGATTTTCGAGAATGGTTACCGTGAAGCCCCTGCTGTGGTGAAAAAGAACAATACCTACTACCTGTTTACCTCGCAAGCATCTGGCTGGTATCCGAATCAGGGTGCTTATGCCACCGCCAGCTCCATGACGGGAAGCTGGTCTGCACTTTCACCCTTCGGTGACCCGGCAGCTTACGGTTCGCAAATTCACTCCATCGCCACCATTACAGGCAGCGCAGGAACCAGCTACATTTATATGGGCGACCGTTGGAATCCACTCAATCTGAGCGACCACAAGTTCATATGGCTACCGCTGACCCTGAACGATTCCAGTAAGACGGCAACGCTGAACTGGTACAGCAGTTGGGATCTGGATGCTACGACAGGCAACGTCATTCTGCCTTCTCTTGTGAATCACGCGCAAGGCAAAACGGCGACTGCCAATTCAACCGCCTCCGGCTCTCCCGCTTCGCTGGCGAATGACGGTAACGCCCAAACCTCGTGGAAGGCTGCGTCTGCATCCTGGCCCGCTTGGTGGCAGGTTGATCTCGGCAGTACGAAGACGATCAGTGAAGTAGATATTTCCTGGTTTATGTACAAAGGATCTGAGGCGTATTATAAGTATAAAATTGAATATAGCACCGATGGAACTAACTATTCCACCATTGACCGCACGGGTAATACCGCGTATGGCTTTACCAGTGACAAGGTCAATTTTCAAGCACGCTACGTGCGAATCAATCTCGTCAATGCGGTGCTGTTTAATAACCCGAACAACTGGTATACACCGACTGTGCATGAAGTCAGACTGCTTGGTCATTAAATTTCGCATCTGGAATATTGCCTTAAACCCTTGAGATCGTAAGACCTTACGGGCAAATTCACCAAAGGCTATGCCATGCTGACCATCCATACAATCTGTAGTCCTAAAAAAAAATATCGCACAACTCTTGCGCAATGTTGTACCCATTTGCAGGAGTTGTGCGATTGGTGTTGAACCGCTATGTTCGAATGCCTCTCTTAAACTTCCAGAAGCGTCTCAGGCCAGGTGGTGATAGTGAGTCGCAGATCATTAGATATCAAGCGCTGCATGATATCCTTGATAGATTGCAGTCGTGATCGTAGATGCCTTCACACAATCTCCGATTTGTGAAACATAAGGTGCACAATCCATTAACTCATCTACTACGTTTCTTCTAGCTCGTTGTCCAAGCGCACAAATGACTGAAGTACCTGGAACAAGATGTTCTTCACCATTGGGATCGGAGCAAACAACACCTTCTTGTGTAACACATAGCCCTTTAAATCCTAAATGAACTTGAATGTTATTCTTTTCGATTTCTTTTAGCATAATGGGACGATGTCTAATATTAGCATCTGGAGCCAGCTCTGCCCTCATCTCTACCAGATGAACAGTCTTACCTTCCTGGGCAAGGTGAATGGCTGCTTCACAGCCTGCCAGACCTCCTCCCAATACGACTACGCTATCGCTGACCCTGTCCTTCTCCAGGTAATAGTCATTCACAATGACTACGTTATCACCATTCAATCCAGGAATCGGAGGAACAAGCGGTGCGGAACCAACCGCTATAATTAACGCATCCACATTTTCTTTCTCCGCATACTCTTTAGTAACAGGTGTATTCAAACGAATCTCAACGCCAGCGTCTTTGGCCAGTTTTCCGAGAGTAACACCTAACTCATACATCTCATATTTAAAAGGAATCGCCTGTTCTCCCCTCAAGATACCACCTACCTCGTCAGACTTCTCACATAGAATGACTTTATGTCCCCGTTTAGCTGCAGTAAGAGCTGCATAAAGTCCGCCTGGACCTCCGCCGGCTACTAGAACCTTACGTGGATTAGGGGAAGGATATATTTCTGTTCCATCCATTTCACGACCAATTAATGGGTTAACCGTACAGCGTCTTGTGGATGTTTCTGCACGTTCAGCCATACAGGTGAAGCATCTCAGACATTTAATAATGTCCTCATCGCGGTTACTCATCACCTTTTTTGGAAGCTCTGGATCAGCCAGCAGTGCGCGAGCCATTTCAACAACATCCGCCTGACCGCTGGCAATGATTTCTTCCATTTGAGCCGGGTCATTTAATCCGCCGACCGTTGCAACCGGAACACTTACATGCTTCTTAATCTCTGCTGCAAGATAAACGTTACTTCCATGAGGCAGGAACATCGAAGGATGTGTGATACCAAAGCCTGTCTGATAAGTTCCAGCAGATACATGGAGCAAATCGATTCTTGATTCGATTAATTTAGCAATTTCTATACCTTCTGTCAGGTCATAGCCGCCTTCAAACAACTCCGAGCCACTCATTCTAAACTCGATTGGGAAGCCAGAGCCCACCGCTTCACGGACACTGTCCAGAACCTCCTGTGCAAAACGCACCCTGTTTTCCAAAGATCCGCCATACTTGTCTGTTCTACGGTTGAAATAAGGAGAAAAAAACTGATTAATCAACCATCCATGTCCGCCATGGACCATAATCATTTCATAACCTGCTCTCTTGGCAAGTCCAGCACATCTACCATAAGCTGCTACGATATCATCAATTAGTTCTTGCGAAAGCTCCTTTACTTCTCTGCCGTCCGGGCGTACTCCGGGGCTGGGTCCCCACTGAGCAAGTCCTTGTTTCTTATTTTTGTCAGTCAGATAAGTTCCTGCATACTGTCCAGAATGAGACAATTCCACACTGGCAATTGCCCCATGACGGCGGATAGCGTCTGCAGTATAGGTAAAACTAGCAAGAGAATCTACTGTCCCCAGATCCAGATGGTACATATGGGAAGCTTCCGTTTCGGGATGAACTACAACTTCACTGACCGTGACTGACGCAGCACCGCCTTTTGCTCTTAATTCATAAAAAGCTGTAGATTTCGGTCCAATAGTGCAGTCAGCTGTAATATCTGTACCTCCCATAGGAGAGCCAAACATTCTATTTCTGAAAGTCACATTTCCAATCGTGATTGGTTTACTTAGGTTTGGATATTTTCTTTGCATGATTTCATTCTCCTTATCTGTATTTATTGCTTTCTTACATTTAATGGATTTATTTCTAATTATTATCCACAGCCATCTTCTGATTTTTTCGGGCAGCCAACTTATATACAAATGTTAGAACAAGTCCTGTTATGCCAAGTACGGCCGCAATGACAAAAGCTCTCTGATAGCTACTGTCTGTGCTGTAAACATGACTCATAATGGATGGGCCAAAGTATCCTGCTGTTGCAAATCCAATAAACATAATTCCATAATTCACACTATTATTTCTCACACCAAACTGATCGGCAGTAAATCCAGGAAATACCCCCATCAGTGCACCAAAGCATAAACCAATAACTGAAATACCAATATAGAATGTCAACACACTACCTTCACCTGAAAAATAAAGCAATGTGAGTCCTATGACCGAAAAGACAGAAGAAAATGCCAGGGTATTGATTCGACCGATTTTGTCCGAAATATAGCCTGCAACGATTCGTCCGCCCGTGTTAAACAATGCCAATACGGAAACAACTGTCGTAGCGGCTGCCGCAGACATACCAATCATTTTCTGAGCTATAGGAGAAGCTTGTGATGTACACATGAGTCCGGCAAAAGCACCACACATTAATAACAAGATCATGATATAAAACAGAGGGCTTGAGAGCATGCCTTTCCAGTCTTTGTCGTTCTGAATAGAACGGCCAACATTTACAGTCTTGGGTGTCCATCCTGCAGGGACAAAATCAGATGGACATTTCTCAATGAAGAAAGAAGCAGCACATACAATAATAAGAAATGCTATACCGATGATAATGAATGCTGATGTCACACCAGACCTACTGATTAAACTATTGGCAATAGGAGGTATAATAACTGAGCTTATTCCATAAGCAGCCGTTGTTATACCGCCAACTAATCCTCTTTTGTCAGGGAAAAACTTAATAGAGTTGCTAATTGTGCATCCGTAAACCATTCCCGTTCCTAGGCCGAGTACGATACCGTAAGCCAATACCAGGTAACCTACAGATGTTGCAAATCCTGATAAAATCATACCGCCTCCAAACAGCAAGCCCCCTACAAAGATCACTTTCTTGGGCCCGAACCGATCATTAATCCAGCCACCTGAAATCATCGTGATAGGACCTACCGAATTTGTAATCGTAAATGCTATAGCCAAATTCCCCGGTGTTAAACTAAGTCCTGTTACGCTGCTCAAATATTCTGCCATTGGGGCAGAAAATACACTCCACGCGTAAATTGATCCAATACACAGATTAATAAAGCAGCTTGCAATCAGAATAATCCATCTCTTTTTTGTAAGTTCCACTAAGATCTTCTTCTCCCTCGTCGTTGTATTGTGAAATCATTCACATATTTCGAATTAATATTAACACGCACTTTCGAATATATCAACACAAACATGTATGTATATATATGATTTGTTGAACATGTTTTTTAATATATGTATTAATCTTATTGAGGACTCGCTAAATATGTTATACTTAACCAATAAACGACGAATATGTATAAGGAAGAGAGCCTTATGAGAACTTTAAAATATGCCATCCTAGGCTTGTTAAATAAAGAACCTATGACTGGTTATGATATCGGTAAAGAATTCAGTAGAGATTTAGGCGAATTTTGGACTGCAAAGCACAGTCAGATCTATCCAGAATTAAAAAAACTGCTTAATGAGGGACTTATCGTCTACGAAATCCAAATTAGCGGAGAGATTTTAGAAAAAAAATTGTATTCGATTACGGAGGAAGGCAAAGAAGATTTTTTACAATGGTTAAAAAAAGCGGAGCCTATTGAACCCACTCCCAAAGATGTGTTTAGGCTGAGAATGTATTTTTCTAATCATCTGGATGTAACAACCCGATTAGATCTGTTGGAACATCAGCTGCTTCAACATCAAGATAGGCTGGAACATTTACGCAAAAATAAAGAACGCTATGAAACTATTCCTCCTCTTGATAGTGATAACTTTGGCGATTATCTTGTATTAGATGGTGCTATTTTACGCGAGATTGGAATCATACAATGGTTAGAAAATTTTATTTCTTATTGTAAAAAATAGAACATCTCCTTTTCCCCTAAATGGTTAACCAAAAGAAAGCATAAGGATCCGAGATCTGTAGCTCGAATCCTTATGCTTATTCTTTTATTCTTTACTCGCTCAACGCATCCGGTTCACCGTGGTAAACACAAATTTATCGTACCGATGCCGCGAGAAAGAGTATTCAAATGGTATACCCGTATCCAGATAACCCACCTGCTCAATTTCCAATATCGGATCATCCGCTGCACAGTCCAGGTGCTCCCGATCCAGTCTTGTTGACTTGGATGCTCGGATCGTACGATGTGAACCCACAATATTAAGGCCCAGCTCCTCCTTAATATGTTTGTACACCGAGCCGTGCAGCACCTGCTCGGTAATACCGCTAACCAGCTTCGTTGGCATGTACGTGCGCTCGATAACATAGGGCTCGCCCTCTACAACACGCAGACGGATCACGTGATATACCGGGGAATTGGCATCAATAAATAGTTGGGCAGCTACCTCCTCGGATGGAAATTGAACATCAAAAGCGACAATTTTATTTTTAATCTCTTTCCCGCGCAGTACGTTGGTCAGCCCCAGCATTTCATTTACAACGACGTTAACAGGGCCATTGTGGACCGATTTGACGATAAAGGTCCCGTGTCCTCTCTTGCGATTCAGCAACCCGTCCATCACCAATGTGTCCAATGCCCTCTTAATCGTCATCCGACTTACACGAAATTCTTTTGCCAGTGAGATCTCATCGGGAATCGGATCATCACTGCTATAGGTTTTATTCATAATCCGCTCTTTGACCTCTTGTGCAATCCGCTCGTATTTGTTCATGTGTCTACCACCTGTACTAAAAATTGTTTTATGTCAGCATTTTACCAAAACATCGGTAGCGCTGGTTCTTTTTGTTCTGCAGGCGGGACGTTAAGGTGTTACGGTATAAGTAAGTATACCGAACATTATACTTTCTCACCAGCGGCATAAGACATCGCCCATTTTCGGTGATGAAGAAAAAAAGGCGGTCCAGAGGACCACCTTAAAATCCGTTATTTTCGATCACTTGCTTGAACCAGTGCCCACTTTGTTTAACGGATCGTTTCCCTCCGTCCTGAAGATCGACTGATACAAAGCCATAGCGGTTTTTATAGGCGTTCGACCAGGACCAGTTGTCCATAAACGTCCACAGGTGATAGCCTTTCACATTAGAGCCCTCCGAGATCGCCCGTTGAACCCATTTTAGATGCTCACGGATAAAATCAATCCGATAATCATCGTGGATCATGCCCTGTTCATCCCTGAATTTTTCCTCACCTTGAACACCCATTCCATTTTCTGAAATGAAGCATTCGATGTTACCATAATTTTTTCTGACATTAGTCAAAATGTCGTATATTCCCTTTTCGTAGATTTCCCAGCCCCGCATCTCATTCATCTTGCGACCAGGCATAACGTAATAATCGAAGTAACGTTCGGGCACAAAAGGCGCGTCCGGGTTCGGCAGACTTTCGCGGGCCTTGACTCTGCGCGGCTGATAATAGTTAATGCCCAGCAGGTCAACCTTACCCTGACGTATAATCTCCCGGTCCCCTTCTTCCGTTACTGGTAAAAAATCCTCTTGGCGTAACAGCTCCACGAGCAAAGGATTAAATTCTCCCGTCACAGATGGGTCTAAAAAGGAACGGTTAAAGAACGCATCGCATATTTCAGCAGCCTGCACGTCTGCCGGATGCTGACTACGCGGATAGGTTGGCGTCAGGTTCAAAATAATGCCAATTTTACCCTTATAGCCTCCCTTTCTGTATGCCTGAATGGCACTGGCGCTCGATAACAGGGTATGATACCCCACCTGTACAGCTTTACGGAAATCCACTTCATTCGGGTAGTGGAAATCGTACAGATAGCCGCCTTCCACCGGGACAATTGGCTCGTTATGCGTAAACCATTTGGCTACACGATCCCCGAACAGCTCGAAGCAGGTATTGGCGTAATCCACATAAGCTTCGACCGTATCCCGATTTACCCAGCCTCCCTTTTCCTGCAAAGCCATCGGCAAGTCAAAGTGATACAAATTCACGAACGGCTCAATATCGGCCTGACGCAATTCTTCTATCACTGCATTATAGAATTGAACCGCCTGCTCGTTCATTACACCTCTTCCCGCTGGAAACAGGCGCGACCAGGAGATGGAAAACCGAAATGAATTATGGCCCAGCTCCTTCATCAGTGCAATATCTTCTTTGTAGCGTGTATAAAAACGAGACGTATCGGCTGGACCGACCCCGTCATAGAAACGGTTCGGCTCCTGCTCAAACCAATGATCCCAAATGTTCGGCCCTTTGCCGTCTCCCTCTACGGTTCCTTCCGTCTGGGTAGCCGAAGCTGAGGAACCCCACCAGAAGTCGGATGGAAAACGGTATGAAATGGTTTGCTGCTCTGTATCTTTAATTTCGGTATGATTCACAGCTCTACTCCTCTCTCTTGTTCCATGAAACTGCTGCTGGCGTAGCAGAAGATTCACATTACATTCCTATCGATTGATCCTTGCCTGCAATGGCCGCCTGGCTTAGCTCCTCTTCCTGTTCTTTACGAACATTTACCCGGTCGATAATTTTCAGGAAAGGGAACCAGATGATAAAGACAACAACCATATTAAACAGTTGCAGCACTCCGCCCATCAGGGAACCCGTCCCCATCATTCCGCTAAAGAACAATGGCATCGTCCAAGGAACCTGTATCCCATTAGGTGGAGGCACAATTCCGGTAGACATGGCAAAGTAAGTAATCAGCGTAACGATCATGGGTGAAATCACCCAAGGAACAAAAATCAGCGGATTCATCACAATCGGCAGACCGAATATGACGGGTTCGTTAACATTGAACAAGCCCGGTCCAAGGGCCAGCTTACTGACCTGCTTCATTTGCTTGCTCTTGAGGAAGAATAGAATCGAGAGCACCACGGCCAGTGTCATACCTGTACCGCCGATGCCTACTGTATAAATATCAACGAATTGCTTCGTGATAATATGCGGTAATTCCGCTCCCTTCGAGTACGCCTCATAGTTTTCCAGTGCCAGCGTATTCCAGATCGGGTCCATGACCGAGTTGATAATAATTTGACCATGTAGCCCGAAGAACCATAAAAGCTGAACAAAGAAAACTGCAATCAATGTAGGGATAATGCCACTGCCCAAATGCACCAGCGGTGCCTGAACGGCATGATAAATCAAGTCATGCAGATTATTGTGAAGCGTCAAAGTGACCACTACGTTGATGATTAAAAATATTCCCAGCGTAATACACGCAGGCAGCAATGCGGCAAAAGACTTGGCAACTGCCGGGGGAACGCCCGGAGGCATTTTAATAATAATGTTCCGCTGCGTCACCTTTCGGTAAATCTCAGCCGCGATAAAAGCGACGATCATCCCGAGGAACATGCCCTTGGCCCCAATCCGGTCGACCGGAATAACACCTGCAATCGTAGCGCCACTCTCTTGAGTCAGCACGAACGGAGTCAGCATCAGGAAGCTGGCCAAAGCGATCATACCGCCAAATATCGGCTCTACCTTATAACTTCGGGATAGATAATACCCGATCCCGACGACCACGAACATGGTCATGATATTCAGTGTTGCATTAGGCGCAATATTCAGCAGATTCTGAAAAGTCGTCAGATTGCCCTCGCCCATCCACCCTTTTAGAAACGGCAGATTAATAATAACGACGATAATAGAGCCGAAAACCGTTAATGGAAATGACAACATAAATGCATCACGCAGTACAGTAAGATAGCGGTTATTGTTCAGTTTACCGGCAATAGGTATTAAAATTTGGCTTAATTTTTCAAACAAAGCCTATTCCTCCCCGCGAAGTAACTTGCATCAGGTTTGTTGTGAAATTTTCATGCCCCTAATTTCACAAACTCTTGTGTACAGATTATAAATTTCTGGATTTGAAAAGCTCTAGCAGCTCTTGAACCAGATCCTTCATGGTGACCGTGGACATGAGATGATCTTCCGCATGCATCAGAAGGAGCGACAAAGGAGTTGGGGTTCCTCCGGCTTCATTCTTCACCATTTGAAAATGGATATCATGCGCAGCCCGCAAATCCTGCTTCGCCTGCTTAATGAGATCGTCTGCACCTTCCGTGTTCTCATTCCGGTATTCGCTCAGTGCTTGAATCACTTTACTGCGAGCGCTTCCACTATGAAGAATAAGTTGGAAACTAATTTGTTCTTCCGTCAGATCGGCTATGTTGACTTTATCCATTTTTACGCTCCACCAGCTTCAAAGCCTGTTCATAGACTTTCTTGCCGTCGACCAATCCGTATGCCATCATGTCGATCACTTCTACATGGATACCATATTGAGCAGCTTCCTTTTGCAGTTGTCCTTTAAGAAAGCTCATTTGTGGTCCGATCAATACCGCGTCCGCCTTAGCCATTTCTTCTGCTGCCTGATCCTGACCTACTGCCCAAATTTCAGCCTCGTCTCCAATAGACTTGGCATAATCCTGCATTTTGGTAACCAGCAAACTTGTAGACATACCCGAGCTGCACGCCAGTAAAATATTTTTCATGATTGTTCCTTCCCTTCAAGGTCTGATTGGATACTAACTACTAGAAAACGTTTACAGCGTAATTATAAATCCGCTTTTATGATTTGTCTATACATTTAAATTATATGTATAGACTTTTTTAAAAATGACAATTCGTCCAACTTTATTTTCGTAAAACGCGTTGATCTCTTTTCTTTAATCTTTCAATAACAATTAGGTTTCACAATAGTAGATCTTGTGATCCTTTCCCCAACGGCTCAGGTCATTGCATAACGGGAACAGATACACAAAAGCGATCTTGGATTTTTTTATACCACAGGTGTAGGTGTGGTGGAAGCTGCGGTTTTTAAAACACGCTGATTAATGCAGTACATCAGCCTTTCCTGATCGCTGGAACTCATTTCATCAAACACAAGCCCATAGGTTATAAAAGGTTGGCTAATATGCGCCTCTTTTCGGATTAAATGTGCCTGCAAGACAAAAGGCTCTTTATTTAGCTCAAATTCAACCTGAATGAGGACTGGTTTTTTCAAAGGCAGATCATAATCGCAAATCAGCTTTAGCCCCTTCACGCTAATGTCTTGTATTTTACCGATCCCTTTTCTATGAGTAAGCCTTGCCAGAGTCTCATCTCCAAAATGTAAAAACTCAAACGCACAGCCCTCATCCGGAATACCCAAACGAAAGGCTTCCCGCCGATTCAACTTGCTGTTGGCTTCCTCCAGTAACTTCTTCATTTCCTTTTTCTCCAGCTCTTTAATACCCAATTGTTTTTTTAAATCTATGAAATGAATAATTCCGATGACCAAGCATACAACGATCATAAAAATGATAAGACCTACGATGGTGGATATCATGGAACATGCCTCCCACTGAATTATTGTCCAAGGGTACTTGACAGGTCCTCAGGCAAATGCAAAAACCGTTCAACATATAGCAAATCAAATTGTGTTCCAATGTGACGCCAAAGCTCCTCTTTGGCCTCCTGAATGGACATGCCCTGGCGATACGGTCGATCGGAAATCATACTATCAAATGCATCCATGATAGAACACATTCGAGCCATAGGTGGGATTTTGTCCCCACTTATGCCAAACGGATAGCCCTGTCCATCCCAGCGTTCATGGTGAAATCGGACGATATCTACAATATCCTGGTCCAGCATGCCCTCTCTTAAAATAAGCTGGGTACCCAACAGAGGGTGGAGCCTCATGACTTTCCACTCTTCCTCATTTAAAGGAGCTGATTTATTCAATATGTCATCCGGCAGCAGCATTTTTCCAACATCGTGAATGCAACAACCTATGACGAATTTCCGTGTCTGCTGGTCATCAAAATCCAGGTAAGGAGCTATTTGCTTAGCCATATTGCCAACCCGCAGGCAGTGTTCATACAATTGTTTATCTTTGGATAGCAGGCGAGTTAGACAGCTCACTAAAACATTTTCCATAAATATTCCTCCAGTTTGACGCACTGTCAGCGATTTGCCTTAATATTGAGAATAGATATCGCACAATATTCATTGTGCGAACGAACAGGAGGAATTTTTTTATGTATACGTCTAAAATGACATCTTCTCAGCTACATGCCCCTTCCATGCATAACCCAGAGACGTACACGGATGACGAAATTACAGGATTATTTTTAAGTACTTGCAGTAACTCCCCGTATACCCTGCGCAACTACAAGAGGGCCATTCAGCAGTTTCGAAATTTCACATCTGGTAAACCGTTACAGAAAGTGACATGGCAGGATATAGAGGTCTATAAAATCGGCTTATTAGAGGGTGCTTGCAGTCCTACCAAGCAAACACCTGCACCAGCGACCATTGCCAGCTTTTTGGCCCCATTAAAATCTCTATACAAGTGGGGGAGTGATCCGAGCATTCGTATTTTTCAGCACAATCCCACCACAAGTGTACGAACCCCCAGGATTCCAGTGAACAGTAAAAATCATTTCTTAACGAAAAATGAGCTGCGTCAGCTTTTAGCCTATTTAAAAACACAGGGGGAACGAAATTATCTGATCGCGCTCACGCTGGTTTTATTGGGCCTTCGGGTATCTGAGATGGTATCTATACAGTGGGATCACTTCCATACCGATCCGACGGAAATGTTCATATGGCTGACTGTGTTTAACGGAAAAGGAGGCAAACAGCGCGAGGTCAAAGTACCCGCAAGACTTTGGGAGATGTACAGGCAGTACAGAGACGCTTTCCAGCAAGAGGACCCATTAAATATGCGAGAGAGGTTGTTTCCGTTGTCAGTAAGGCAAGTGGAGACGATTATTAAGCTGGCCAGGGAAAAAGCCGGGATCACGAAAAAGATAACCCCCCACTGGTTTCGCCACACGAATGCTACATTAGCCTTGATTCATGGTGCATCGTTACAGCAGGTGCAGGAAAATCTCGGACACTCCCACATCAATACGACGCAACGATACCTTCATACGGTTAGCCAAATGCAAAAAGCAGCCCCCGACTATGTGGAAGACTGCCTAAAAGATATATTATAGGTATTTAGTTACAAAAGGGGTTGAAAAAATAGTCTTAAATAACTAAAATAGAATAAGAAATATTCTTTTTTTAGTTCATTTTACATATCGAACAATGAATATTGTACGCTATCAATTTCTAATATTTACCAATAAAAGAATGTAAGATAGTTCCTAAGATATAGGATTTCTCTTTTACAATTATGCCCTTTGAGCAGAACATTAGTCGATAACATAATCATGCTATTTACTCTATGCGCCCATATATTGTTAATTATCCAGGAGACGAGATGAGTAAAGGTAAAACATATGAGAAGGCGTCCAGAGCGCTACGTTGCTGTGGACTGCCGGAGCTGCCCTTTGGGGACGAGCAGTTTCATATGGTGCTGTCCGCCCATTTCCTGTTTATGTACAGTGACCGACTTATCAAGGTGTCATATGAGGTTATGCGTAACGGCAATTCGCTGCTGAGCATCCGAAAAACTTAGCTGCAAAATTTAGATAGGAAAGGGAGCAAGCGTTGACTTGCTCCCTTTCTGTTTTTTTGAGATAACTCAGGATGCATCATAATTGGAAGCAAATCTTTTTCGATCTAAAAATTAGAAAAATTTAGAATTGTAAGAAACATTCTTACATATGATTCGTCTATATTATGGTAAATCAACTTGCAAAGGAGCTTATGCATGTTAAAAAAGTTCGGATTAGCTATATTAGTTCTATGTACCAGCATTACCGTTTCTGGGATGGGTTGGGCTACTCCCAGTATTACAACAGCCATTGAAGTTTCTAAAACACCGCTGGATTACAACGTTGCTCGGCCCTCAAGCGATGGTGCCTTTCATGATGGCTTATTAGCCGCTGAAACATCCGCTGGAAACCTCGTGTTTTACAATACCAAAGGAGAAAAAGCTTTTTCTCTTCCCGCCGAGCTTAAACCCATTGGTGATTTTCATGAGCAACGGGCCGTTGTGAAAAATACAAAAAATAATCTCTATGGGTACATTAACACCAAAGGAACACTGGTCATTCCTTGCCAATATACCGAAGCTAACTTGTTTAGCGAAGGAAAGGCTAAGATCACTATAGCCTCAACCAAAGAAAATGCCTTTATTGATCGTTCAGGAAAAGTCCTTACTCATTTGAAAGAAAATGTTGAATCAGAATATCTATTTACGGACGGTCTGGCTCTCGCCTACGCCCCAAACACAGGCAAAATCGGCTTTATTAATGCTTCCGGTCAATTGGCCATTCCTTATAAATACAAATATAGTCGTAGTTTTTCGGATGGCCTGGCTATTGTTCAGAATAGCAAAGGGCTGTACGGGTATATAAATACAACAGGAAAGGAAGCCATTCCTCTTCAATATAAATCAGGCGGAGACTTCTCGGAAGGATTGGCCCCAGTACAAAATACCAAGGGAAAATGGGGATTTATCAATAAACAGGGAAAAGTCGTTATTCCCTTTAAATTTACAGATGCTCAAGATTTCAGCGAAGGCTTGGCCAGTGTGAAAAATGCGAAAAAACAGGTCGGATTTATTGATAAAAGCGGAGCGTTGGTCATTCAATATCAACAAAAATATGATGTTACGTTCCCGTTCAAAGAAGGCTTTGCTTTAGTGGGTAAACAAGCAAATTCATCCGTCTCAGACGGAAAATTCGGTTACATCAATCGTCAAGGCCAATTGCTAACCAAGCTTGAGTACAGGGCCGAATCTTCTTCCTTCTCCAATGGCTATGCTGTTGCCTTTATCAAGCCAGGTAAAGCGTTCATTATATCCAAACATTCCGTTTCAAAATAAAAGACGACCCCGGAAGCAGATCGAATGGATCTGCTTCCGGGGTCAATACGTTAATGCCTTGGAGTCATTAGTCGTGTGTATAAAATTTCACTCCAGGCAGATCTGCTGCTACCCACGAGTAGTTAATAGTATTACTATTGTAATTTGTGGTCCCCGCCTGAGCAATTTGTACCTCTTTTAAAATCGTGATCGATGACCCCTTCGGTCTGACAACGACGACATGACCGTGCCCTTCCGCTTTTTTGATTCCAATTGTAGGATACCCGAGATTCGCTCTTTTTTGAGCATCTTGAAAGGTTACGGAGTACCACCCCGGTGTATTGTTACCCAGTAAAGCATCAGCCATCTGATTGGCTAAGCCACTTGGTAATGAAGCCGACATAGCGGACATCACATCTTGAGCAAAAATATTACATTTCGTTCCACCTACCGGCGAATACTTCTTGTTCGTTTCTACCTTAAAACCGTCAATTACAGATGCGTAGGTGCTTGCACTTCTAGCCATTTTGTAATTCCCCCCGAATATAAGCTGTAGAGGAAATGATGGAGTCGCCCGAACATCTGAATGGCTCCACATTCAAATGATGTTGGCCTCAATTCCCTCTCAACATTTTAGGTGAATTCCGGCTTTCTTTAACAACGTAATACACGAATTGCTGTAGGTGTCCGGTCAAAAGCCACCTTACCTGTTTGTAGCACATTCGCGCAACCATGCAGTGACTCCTTTAGGACTAAAGCCTCTAAAGCTATTACAAATATAGTAGTACATAAAAGGTAAATTCAGGATAATTGAAGGATGTTCCCACTCCACTCTCCTGATAATATTATTCCCATCTTATTCTAAAAGAGCGGAGAAACGTATGAGTAGAATCAGGGTTTCACCTGATCAATTACTGCATGTATCCAAACAAATTGATCAGGGCAGACAACAATTAGAGAGTACGCGCACCCAGCTTACCCTACAGATCCGGTTTATTCAGTCCTTTTGGGCGGGGGCAACCAAGGAGAAATTCTTCCATGATTTTTATCTGTCACAGCCTATCCTGGATTCAGCTCTAGGAAGTATGACCAAAGCAGCCCAAGATCTTATGGCTAGTGCTGAAAAATTCCGACAAGCAGACGCTGAACAAGGGAATACGTCCGGGGCTATTACGGGTATTCCTCCACTTGCGGCTTCCATGGCGATGATGACTACAAAGGGGACAGGACAAAGTAAAGCAGCCTTCAACTTTGATGAGTATGAAAAAAAATTAGTAGGGAATATGTGGGTTCTCAGCAAAAATGGAGACATCAAAATCGACAACAGATCAGATGATGTGGACATTATTCAGGAGCAGACGAAAGCGGCTATGGAAGGTTATAATCTTTGGACGGGAGAAAAAATACCCAAATGGCAAGCGGTTTCTATTATTATTGGAGGTATAGCGTACAACTTCCAAGGCATTAGAGGTTCCCGTGGTGTTAAGCTAAATAGGAATCTAAAGTTACCCTCGGGATCGTTTAGATTGCCAAAAGAGCCGTTTAAAAACTCGGGTAAAGGTATACCAGAAAATAAGCCTTCAAAACTGATTATGCCACAGGAAAATGGGGCAGCGGGGGCCAGTAATGGTGCTGACTTCTATAAGCCAAATGGTGGACTGGAAAAAAAAGATTTCATGACAATTCACTCAGAAAAACATTTATATAATCCTGATGAAATATCGACGAAGAAAAAAACACAGTTCGGAAAAGATATAGATGTCATCAAGTTAAGAGAGGATACTGTTAAGAACCCTGATAGTATAAAATACAATGATGAACAAAATACAATTTTGTATAAAAAAGAGTATGGTTTTAATATAAGTACACCAGAAACACCAACAGGAAGTCATCGAGTGTACATTAATCTCAATCCTAAACCTAATAAAACGAATAGAAATTCACAGTTCCCATTTTTTAAAGGAGAATGATATATGCGTAATACTGAAGAACTAGAGAAATACTTAAATATAAAAGTTCCTGAATCATATATTAAGTGGTTCTCTGACACAAAAGAATATAGGGATGAACATAATATTATACTAAAAAGCGATCATGGAAAATTTATAATTGAGCAGTGGCTTGATATGAAATATTCAGGCTCAGACAGCATTGGAGAAGTATATATGGACAGCAGAGAACAACTTTTAGATGGTGTTGTTCCCATTGCTTTCACTGAGTTAGATGATTATGTCTGCTTATTTTATAATAAAGGTAGACAGCATGAACCAAGTATAATTTTGTGGGATTATGAGTTGGCACTTGAAGAATTAGAAGAAGGATTATTTCACTTAGCAGATGATTTTCATGAGTTTACTAAAATGTTAATTTGCAAGTAATGGGTATTGCGATTTTTCTATTCACGTACGATTATCCTTCAAAAGCCTATTCCAACCTGAATCATGAGTTAGGAATAGGCTTTTGAAGAGAAACTACCCTCACTGCTCATAAATCACATTTCCCTGCTTATCCCGAATTTCTAATCTGATCGCTCCAGTATCACCGTTTGAATGGTTGCTTACCAAAATGTACGATGTTTTGCCAGGATGCATGGTTTGAGTCTGGGTATGCTGATTCGGGAAAATGGCAGTGATCGTTTGGCCTTCTGTACGAATATGCTCATCGTGCAAAAACAAAGCCACATAGGAGTAGCCGTTTCTTCTACCAATCGTCTGCGTGGGTCTATCTACGTCATGGACTAGCGTGTAATCTAATGATTGAATGTTTTCTGCATTCGCCACTTTCGGAATGATTGTTTCAGGAATAGCTGTATATCTATCCTCAGTAAAATAGTCCGCAACTCCCACCATCAGAGCGATGCCGATGAACAGGATGATCCAATTACGATTCTTTTTAATCATGGTTATCCCTCAATCCTCGCTCCGCCCATTCAGCCACTTGAACCAGTGCAGCAGATGGCTGAATCGGTATTCATGCTGCGAAGCGTAGGTCCATACTTCTGGCTCTTCACCGGGTTCCTTCCAAACCAGCATGGAAAAGTGGCCTTCCTCCTCATTGGCGACAGACAGGAGCGAAAGGCGATCATCCCCAAATCGATACGGGGCCGATTCCACCCAATAGTTCCGCATGTCGCTGATCCAACTGCGAAACCGCTCTGTGCCTGCGATCCGCAACACATCATCCGGCAAAAGCATATGCTCCCCCATGTCCTGCCAGTACCCTGCATAACGGTAGCGTGCTTCCAGCATTGGACTGAGCGGCCGGGCTTTGCCGGTAGCCAGCGTGGGCATACACGTGACGGGAACGACCGGACCGATGCTCTGGATAGCATAAGATCGGGCCTCCTCCTCACTCAAGCCGAGGTACATAGCCTCCGCGAGAAAAGCGTTCCGTCTTACATCAAACTGATGTTGATACTGTGACATTTCATTTTGCAACTCCAACACCATACCCTGCACTGCATCTGTTCCGATCATTCCCAAGCACCTCTCATTCCAAAATATAGTCGTGCAGCTTACGCTGTGCCCGATATTCGGCCCAATTGAACGCAGGCCATGCCGTTTCTTCCCTCGTCATGCTCGTCAGGCGAGCTTGTAAAAACTCATCCATCGCTCCGTGTTCCTTACGGCTAAATTCAATCAGCAGCGGAATAACATCCGCTGATAGCCCACTCAAATATTCCTTATCTATCACCGATGTAGTGCGATACCGTTCGAGATTATTTTCAGCAATCCGTACATCAATGCCTACATAATTCACGACGACATACGCCACCAGAGCGAGTACAATATAATATTTCGCCAGCGGAAGCTGACGGACATGAATGCGCACCGCTGCAATGAGCAGCAACAAGCCCAGAAAAATCATAAACGCGTGTACCAGATAACGGGTATACGTATATCCATAGGCCTCTTCGTACATAACCAGCCGGGTATAGCCTGAATACAGCATTACACCCGAGCAGCCAACGAGTACATACAGCAGGCCGTTGTTCATTTTTTGCAATAGATTTGAGCCGAATTCGGTCCACTTCAACACACTGATCATCAGGACAAAGTTGATGCCTGTCACCATAACCAGCTCCCCGAATCCCCTTCTCGCATATTCTGCATACGAGGTTCCTTCGGGCAGAGCGCCTTCCCATGCACCAAACAGATATCCAAACTGCAACACGACGAACACAACATACACCAGATTCATAACGATCAGCACCGTAGCAGTAATCACAGGATCAAACTTGATCGCGACCGGCTCGTGGTAAGGCACTACTGATTTGTTAATCATCACTGAAGAGTGACCATCATACTCGGTGGTTTGACCATTCGTGCGCTCGTCTAACCCATGCCATGACTGAACTTCTCTCTCCGGATTACGCGGAGCAGGCTGTACAAATCCCCACAAATAGCAGAAAAAACAGAAGGTAAAAAAACAGGTCCAGATTAGCCGCAGCATTCCGCTACCAAATGACAGCGTGCCGATCCATGAAGGTATACCCGATAACAGTTCCTCAAACATCCCATCCGCTGATGCCAGCAGAGATATAATGATGAACAGCAGTGGCAGGGCGATCAGCAAACCGACCATCACTTTCCCCAATACACGCTTGCGCTCATCCTTTACATTCCGAAAGGCTGCTGTTTTGAGCATCCGAAACGGAGTCACAATATGCCGAAAATTTTGATAAAACAAATGGCTTAACGCTTGCCCGATGATACCGGGTTCGGACCAGCTATGCCTCTTCTCCCCGAGCAGCATCACCATATGTACACTAATCAGAGCAGGTATAGCCAATGCATTTAACACATATAGAACCGGATTATCGAACAGCGCATACGTCAGCGATAGCAGCACAATTACGGCAAACAGCAATCGACCCATCCACGAGTCAAGCCGGATACGATCCCGGTTATAGACATACATATAGGTATAGAACAGAATGACAAAAATCGGCAGAGACACGCCCAGCGCATGCCCGTAAAACAGATATTGATGAACCAGTGCCAACACAATCGCGGCAGCAAAGGCGGACAGAAACGACGGTTTCGGCAAAGACGTTCCACTCAACTTGTCATGCATGGTAAATACCTCCACAAATATGCTTTATAACCCTTATTGTAGATGATAAAATAAGAAGATAAAGAGAAATTAATCGACGTAAAATTTCCTATTTTATATATACGACTGCACTTTAATCATCCACAGGGAAACGGAGCAACCTTTATGAAACTTCATGCCCAATTTTTACGGCTTCACTCGCACACTGCTGACGACAGGGACGAGAACCTTACGATAGAGACTACACTGGATGAGCTGGCGGCTATTTTTGACTGTACCCACCGCAATGCCTTGATGATCATTCAGAAAATGGAGCAACATGACTGGATACAGTGGACTCCCCGCCGAGGCAGGGGCCGCCGCTCCAGCCTGCGTTTCCTGATTCAGCCGGAGGACATTGCGGTGCAGTCCATGATGCAGGCTATCGACCGCCACGACATCAAACGCGCGCTGGATGAAATCCGGACCCATTCGCGTTCATCCACGATGCAGGAGCATTTGCAAGGCTGGCTGCTGAACTACTTCGGGCATCACGCAGAGGTTCGCAGCGATCAGCAGCAGATCGACACACTGCGTCTGCCTATTCGCCAGCAGTTGTATACGCTGGACCCACTGTACATGAACTGGCTCGCGGAGTCCTTCGTATCCAGCCATGTCTTTGACGGGCTGGCCCGCCGGGCAAACGAGAGCGGTGAGATTTTACCGGGACTGGCGCACGCTTGGGAAGTAGACGCTACCCGTACGCAATGGACCTTTTTCTTGCGTAAGGAAGTGCTGTTCCATAACGGCAAAATACTGACCGCCGAGGATGTCGTCTATACCTTTGAGCGGCTGATTCGCGCGCCAGGACGGAGGCTGTACCATTTTATCGTTCGGCAGATCAAGCACGTACAAGCGCTAAGTCCGACAATGGTACGTTTCGAACTGAAGGAACCGAACGAGCTGTTTCTCTCCTTCCTGTGTACCAGTCGTGCCGCCATCGTACCCCGTGAGCTGAACCAGGCGGGTGAAGCGGCCTTTGGTATCCGCCCTGTTGGCACAGGGGCTTTCAAGGTCACGGAGATGAACGAGAGCTTATGCATACTGGAGGCATTCGCTCCTTATTTTCAAGGCCGCGCTCATCTCGACCGGGTGGAAATTGTTCAGCTCCCGTGGGCGGCCAAGCCAGAATCGGCGGCAGATACCGCAGATACGGCTTCGCCTTTTCATATCATCCACAATCCCGTATTGGCCGGGAACACGGATACTGCATGGAGTCAGATCCACTCAGCGGCTTCGGTGCGTAAATTTATCACATGCAATACGCATAAGGATGGGCCGTTACGTAACCCGAAAGTGCGCGCCCGAATTGTCGCGTGCCTGGATCATCGCAGCCTCCCTCCGATGGTGAATGTTGCCGACGATTCGTATGAACCCCCGGCAACATTGCAAATTGCGACCATTCCCGAGTATAGAGCCGATGCAGACCGGGTCGCGGCCCAACTGGAATCGTGCGGGTATACCTGTAACATCGTGGCCGCATCCATGAATGAATTTAAAAGCTCCTCTATCCGTATGGAGTCGGATCTGATCATCTTTTCTCTGTTTCGTGACCGTGATGAGCAATTGCGCCTGTTCGATCTGTATCTCAATGTATCCGGGCATGTCGAGCCGCATAGCCGCGTTGATATCGAAAGACTGCTGAGAGATATTGCACGAGAAGCGGATCATACGGTCAGAGCGCGTCAATTCGAGCATATCGAAACCCGACTTATTTATGAGCACCAGCTCCATATCTTATATGAAAAGCCAGTTCAGACAGCATATCTTCCTTCCGTGCGCGGCGTTTCCTTCAACAGTCAGGGGTGGGTGGATCTGCGTCATGTCTGGTTCCCGCCTGCTCAACCGCAAGCCTCCAAGCCTTAATGGAAAAGAGTTCATACGCGAATGTGCGGCCACAATACAAAAAGGTATCCTCTTTTACAAGAGAATACCTTTCATAGTGTTATCCCAACCTATTAAGCAGAGGGTTCCGGGGATGACAATGCCCAACCGCCCATCCCATGACTATGAACTTCACTAGGGTCTTCTACTGGGGGAGCAATGGGTGAAGAATTCAGTATGATAAAAAAATTAAATGCGAGCAGAAAAAAAACGATCTTTTTTATCATTGAAATGATCTTACCTCTCCAAGTAAATTTTTATATTCCTCCGTCGCCTCAGGAGAAGCAGTATGCCGGAATTTTTCAAATAAACCTACACATTTAATCGTTACAGGATTACCATTCAGCACCACAGAATAGGACAGGCTTTCCAATAAAAATTTCATACCTTTTGTATAGCGCTTTTTACTGAGATCGTAGCAAGCCAGCTCCGCCAGAAAACGCGCATAGAGATCGACTGATACCTGCTCTGTATAGGTACCCACCTTGGCATGCTGATTGGCTAATGCAGCAATTTGTTTCTCGAAACGTTGCAGTACATCATCCACATTAAAATCATAACGATTTGCGGCCAGCATGATTTTGAACAATCCCATCAGAATCTCGCCTTCGTTTCTTTCCAGATAGGCCACATACTGTGGAATGACGTCCAGTTTACCGGACATGAGCTGATACAGATATCCGTTGGCCTCAGCCCAGTTACTGCACTGCTCCTTCAAGCGGCGCGCTTCTTCCGTGTCCTCCTGCACCCAGCTTAGATCAGCGTACAGGGAGACATATTCCAAGGCCTTTTCATAATCCCCTCGTTCGTCACAAATACCGGCACGCAGCACGTAAGAGTATACAATATACATAAACAAAGGACCCTTTGTTTCCTTGCCACGCTCTGCTTTTCTGGTTTTTCCATATTTTTGTTCATACTGTGCTTTAGCCCTGCGACACATTTTATCAGCTAATGCTTCTACTTTATCCCAGCGACGCAGCGAAACATAAGTATTGGCCAAATCTTTTAATGCATCCAGTTGATCCGCTTCACCCAATCGATCTACAAAGCTTTCAAAGTGTGTGGCGGCCCATAAATTTTCGTCCTGATCATCACCGACAGCGATGGTAAATAACCGATACTGGCAGAGAGCCAGACGCTCGGAATGTTGATACTTCTCGCTTTCCGAAACATTTTTATAGATGATAGCCGCTGCCGCAAACTTGCCTTCTCTGAACAATTCTTCTGCCGTCTCAAACAAGGCCGGAGCGTAAATCAGATAGTCCATCATGAACTCCACAACTTGTTCCATACAATCCAGCTTGTTCAGCTCTGCACAGCGGTACAAAAATGGGCGAACCCGCCGCCAATTCGGTGCCGTATTCCGTATAAATTCTTCAATGTATAGTTCATAGAGACTTCCCTCTTCAAGCCCCATGCCTGCCGCGATCCGATCCAATAGCAACATCGCAATCGGCCGATTGCCGTTGATAATGGCACTAATCGTTCCTGCATTAATACCCGTGTTCTCCCCAAACTTACTAATCGTGATTCCTTCACGTCTGATATACTGTTCCAGCTCTGCACGAATCGTGGTTGTTTCCTTCAAATCAGGCACCCCCAGGGATTACTTGTATGTTTACAATTCAAAAAAAGAAAATTCCCGTGAATATTCCCTTAATTATACAAAACAAAACCTACTTCGCCAACTGTATAATTCATTTACTTAAAATATATCTGGACAGAGTCAACCGTTTCTTGAAATCACACGAATCACAAGCTTAACGATATGGATTGGTTACGTAGTTTTTAGAGTAAGGTCCCTTGTCCTTGAACAAAGCATCGACGAATGATGCCGGATCTGTAAGGATGGTACCGCGTCCTAAATCACGATAGCCTTTAAAGCTCCAGCCCCATGGCGCACTCGCTGCATCTTCTTTGCCGTTATCTCCCTTAAAGGTGCCATAGCTTGACCACAATTGAATAGAAAAATCATTTCTGAGCGGCCACAGCGTATGCTGTAATGCCTTCAAGCCATAATTCATGCGTTTGGACTCGTCAAAATCAGATAAATAATTTTTCCAATAATTTTGATCCTTGCTGTTTAAATTTTGTGGTTGCACACCAGCTCCGCCCCATTCAAAAATGTAGCCGCTATTCCCTTTGGCACCCTTGCCGTCATATGCCCGCAGCGCATGTCCCACATCTCCCTGCGGCTCGGTAATCGGTGCATTATTTTGTGCGCTATAGACACGTACATGCTCACCTCGTTGATCCTTAATCGTCGTAAATCCATAGTCATAGTAGACGGAATCCCGTCCCGGCGTGTAACGGATAGCCTGATTAGAAGGTGAATACATACCCAGCTTGCCGTGGCGCTCTGCCAACAGCAGCTCCAGCTCGCCATTCGGAAACTGGGAGCGATCCACAACGGAGCCATCTTTTCTGGTCACCCCCGCTTTACGGACGACCAGCAGCATCCCTTCCATGTCATTCTCGTGGTCTCCCAGTCCATCCCCAATCGGTCCGGCGACACCCTCCGGATCATTGCGGGCGTAGAACACATCATATCCGATAAAATAATGGGTTTCCGTCTCTGCCAGAGACCAGTATAACCATGGATACAAAGGATTCTTTCCACTGGCGTAATTGTCGATATTCTCCCAGTTGTTTGTTCCGTTCCAGTCACCGTCAAAATCTACCGCTGTCGGAATATCCGTATGAGGCCCGTTGCCGACATCCTGATACAAGACAGGCGACCAGTAACCGGCGATATTCCCTTGCTCTCTGTCACTCATGGCAGCTTCAGCTTCGGGAATTGCCACCGTAGAGATCAGCAGAGTGCTCACCGCTGCAATTATCATTTTGCGGCCCAAGTTTTTTACGGACAAGCCGACAGTTCTTCTCTCCATCTTACACACCCCTTATAACATATAATTCCAATACAGCCTAACAATGATTACTATTCTAAAATATAAAAAACTAAAAACATATAGTTCATAGTATTTATTTCATAGATGTATATTTATGAATGGGGCTACTGCCGACAGATTTGGTAATTTCGTAATTTGCGTATACTATATGGAGAGTGAATGGAAAAACATTTATCTTACCATAGGTCAATATAACTATAATATGGATTATTATGGAACGATGGAAAGGATACGACATATGGACAAAACAGACAATACCCCTACAACAGAACAGCAAATTGCAGCATGGATGGTCGCACAAATCCGTGAAGTGGGAACCTTGAAACAAGAGGACGCGATTGCATATGTACGCTCTGAGTATGGAGAGCAGTATGTGTTTATAAGTGAGCACGGTCATGTATCTCTCGAAAAGGAAATCAAAAAAGCGTTTCGTAAGCTTCATGGCGGCAAAATCGCCTGGGATCGTGACGGATTCCTCTGGGCCTGGACGTAACAAGCAAAAGCATCTGCCATAGGCAGGTGTTTTTTTGATGATTTATACATATATCTTCTGGAGTTGACTGATTTGTCCCTTCACAAAATGCCGGAGGGTTGCAGGCTCTACGATTTCAACCCGGCCAATCCAATCCATTGCTTCACGACAGGCCGCTTCATAGCTGTACATGTTTACGGTCAGAAGCAAATGGCTTCCTTCCAGTGCGGACTGGAGAATTTCCAGCCTTTTCGCTACGACTCCAGCTTGCGCCTCATTCGTCCGTAGCACAACCGGGTAGTATTCTTTCTCTCTGCAAAGCTGCTTAAATGCTGCTTCTTGCTTCATCCAGTGATTTTCCAGCGAAAAATCCACAGGAACCTCAAAGAACTCCGCAGACGGCTTAACCTTAACCGCCATGATTCGCTCGCACTTAAAGGTTCGAATCTCCTGCCCTGCTTCACAAAAGGCAATGAGATACCAATTCCCCTTTTTCACCACAAGTCCATAGGGATGTACATGCCGGGAAGAACGGGTTCCGTCCGCTTTACGGTACTGAATGGTTATTTTATAAGACCCCCACACCGCAGCTCTCACGACCTCGAGGCAGGGAATCGCTACGCGCTCCGTCCACCAGGGCGTATCATCAAAATAAAACCGCGCTTTGGCCTTCCGAATATCCGACTGATAAGAATGCGGCATGGTCTGTTCCAATTTGAGCAGCGCATTTTTTAGCTTCAAGCCCGATTCCGTTGGCCCGCCCGTATAAATGCCCATACCTGTTAAATACAACTGAATGACATCACCACCATTCAACTGCTTAAGGTTCGCCGTATAGCCCTCCATCAAGTAAATTCCGCCCTTCGGGCCCGTTGCAGTAACAATCGGAACCCCGGCTTCAGCCAAAAGGTCGATATCCCTGTAAATTGAGCGTACAGAGGTTTCCAGTGCGGATGCCAATTCCTTGGCCTTCATTCTTCCTCTGGATTCGATACATAATAAAATCGCAATTAAACGATGCAGTCTCACAATCATACCTCCACCATAGATGGTTAATCTGAATTGAACAGATAGTACAAAGATTGTTGACACCCTGTTGGCAATAATAGAAGCGTATCATAAGAAGTAAAGGGGTGTAATGGATGATGAATAAACGTAGAAGTTACACAAAATATAGAGGATATCCTGCTTGATCCAAACCTGGATGTGGTCGATATATGCCTGCCCTCTCATGTACATAGGTCATATGCGATTGAAGCGCTGAAGCAAGGAAAGCATGTATTTTGTGAAACGCCAGTTTGCTTTGATCTCGAAGACGCTTTCCTTATGAAACAGGCTGAGCAGCAATATGGTAAAAAGATTCTGGTCAACCAGTTCATCAAGTTTGATCCTGCCTATACCTTTCTTTATGAGGCTCACTGTCAACAAAAATACGGGAAACTCATTTCCTTGTCCTTGAAAAGAGAAACGCCTCCCCTATGGGGGGATCTTGGGCTAAGCGCTATCCCTACCCAGTTCATGATTCATGAACTGGATTTATTGACCTAGCTATTCAGATTCAAAATAGACTGGGGCAGGCTCAGCGTTAGCCGAGCGCCCCTGTCACCTGTCCTGATTACCTGTTCCTGCGCGGAAATCAGCCTTCCTTACAGGGAGGCTGTATCCGTAGGCAAAGAAACCTCGTCCGCATAGTTCGTGGCCATAATTTTTGCCACCCCGGCAGGGTCAGTGGTCTGGCCTAACGCCCACATCATTTTAGTTACAAGTGCCTCCGTCGTCATGTCATAACCCGGAATAACACCCTTTTCCAGCACCTTCTGCCCCACCTCGTAAATCGTCAGATCGCCGCCTTCATAAGGACATTGGGTGGTCACGACGATACTCATGCCATCCTTCATTAATTCCTCAATTTTACTAATCAGGCTTCTTTCCTTGAAGGGCACGCCACCCATGCCAAAGCCCTCAATCACGATCCCTTTATAGCCCAAGCCCTGAATGGCATCAAAAATCGCCGGATTCGTCCCCGGAATCAGCCTGAGCAGAAATACTTCCGAAGCATACCCGTCATTGTACGGATGGCGAACTGTACCGCGATTCGCAAATACACCCTCTGTATAGACCACCTTCCCGTCTTCCACGAGGCCGATGTACGGATAGTTAATACTCTCAAAAGCGTTATAGCTGCGCGTTCTGATTTTGGAGCTGCGGCTGCCGTTGATGATTTTGCCGTTAAATACGACAAATACCCCCGCTACCTCGCCACATGCGGTCAGGAACGAGTCGATTACATTTTTTTTGGAATCACTGTGCTCGGCCAGAATGGACACCTGTGACCCCGTCACCACAACAGGCTTGTCTACGGTCCCCAACATGAAGCTCAAAGCCGAAGCCGTATAAGCCATCGTATCCGTGCCATGGGCAATGACGATGCCGTCGTACTGATCGAGGGAACGATGTACCATTCGGGCGATGGAGGCCCAATCCTCCGGTTGTGTGTTCGTGCTATCAATGCTCATCAGATTATGGGCATCAATTTCACAGATTTCCTTGAGCTCCGGAATTTCCGCCAAAATATTTTCAGCCGATTGGGTTGGCGTCAGACCATTTTCCTGATAGGAGGAAGAGATCGTCCCCCCAGTATTAATGAATAAAACCTTTTTCATGTACCCATGTTCCTTCCCGATTACATCTTCACTTTATTGTTCTTAGAATTTATCATGAATAAGTGTGAGAAGCTACTTTTGATCCGAAAAGGGGAAATAGATTATAGGGCAATATTTTGACTAATCTTTTTCGATAAAAAACAAAAGAGCCAAGTGCAAAATACACTTGTCCCTTTTATTTGGAGAAACGGTATTAGTTAAGTGAATCCAACAGCGTCTTCAATTGCGGATTGAGCTTCAGCGCATTCAGGATGATTTGCAGAGCTTCTGCACGTGTGGAGTTGCTCTTGGGATCAAACTTTCCATCTGCTCTGCCGTTGATGATACCTGCTTGTGCTTCAGCTTTGATCTCGTTTGCTGCATAAGAACCCTTCAGGTCATCGAAATTGCCTTTGGTGATGTCCTTCGATACGTTGTTAAGGTTTAAGATGCGGGATAAAAGAACAACCATTTCCTCCCGGGTGATCGTGTTATCCGGCTTGAACGCACCGTCCTCATACCCGCTGATTACCCCTGCCTCTACAAGTTTCTTGATTGCGTCTTTTGCCCAGTGGCTACCAACGTCCTTCAATGCAACACTCGTATTGTTGCCACCTTTGATATCGAACACGCTACTCAGAATCACTGCAAATTCAGCGCGTGTGATCTTACCATCCGGCTTGAACTTACCATCGTTGTACCCTTTAATCACATGCAGCTTTACAAAAGTATCGATAGTCTTTTCAGCCCAGTGCCCTTTAGTGTCCGGAAGAGTTGCTGTAACCGGAGTTTTTTTAGCTTCCTGAATCCGAGTCTCAATGTTCTTAATAACATTAAGGTCACCCTTCACTACATCTGACTTGAACACATCCTTTGCAGGATCAGGTGTCGGAGCCGATACAGGTGCAGGAGCTGGTACAGGAGTCGGTACAGGTGCAGGAGTCAGATTAGTGTCAGTTGTAGTAGAACTACCACCACGGCTAGAAGAACGTTTGTCGATCGTAATGACTTTCGTTCCCACAACACCTGATCCATCATGAGCAACTGCCTGAATTGTAATAGTACCAGCTTGAGTTGCAACGAGTACACCATCAGCATTGATCGTTGCTTCCCCTGTACCAGGAATTACCGACCAGCTAAAGGTTTTATCCGTTGCATTGTCAGGAGTTACATTTGCCCTAAATTGAAGAGAGTCTCCAACGGACATTGTTCCACTAGCGCCGGACACTGTGATAGCAGTAACCAACCGGGGAGCCCGTGTGACATTGACCGTATAGCTTTTCGTCGTTCCATCCTGTGCAGTCACTACAAGGCTAATGATATTTGACCCCAAACTTAGACTAATCGGATTGTTAACCGGAGTCCCATTGAGCTGTAAAGTAGCCGTCGCGTGGCTATCCGTAGTTGTATACGTAGCTGTCGTGACAGAAACATCGTTAGGCACAGTTGCAGTGTAGGCATACACATTTTCACTTACCGTTTGATCGAGCGTAATGCCGCTTAAATTCAGCGAGCTTAAGGCAGCACTATTTGAACCAGCTCGTGTAACAGTTACCGTGTAGCTTTTCGTCGTTCCATCCTGTGCAGTCACTACAAGGCTAATGACATTAGATCCCACACTTAGATTAATCGGATTGTTAACTGGAGCCCCATTGAGCTGTAAAGCCGCTGTCGCGTGGCTATCCGTAGTTGTATACGTAGCTGTCGTGACAGAAACATCGTTAGGCACAGTTGCAGTATAGGCGTACACACTTCCAGTTACCGTTTGATCAAGCGTAATGCCGCTTAAATTCAGTGAGCTTAGTGTGGCATCTGAAGAAACAGGAGGGTTCTGGCCAGCAGCCATAGCCGTAGAAATCATGAAGGTACCGACCATAAAGGGACCACTGCTTAAAGTTATGGTTTGAATTACCTTATTATCGGATGTCCTGATTACGCTCATGTTGCTGCTGCTATAATTGACCGTAAAGGCTTTACTGCCATCAGCCGAGATACCGACCACATAGGGATTAGAACCAACCGCTACGGTGCTTTCCACTGTATTACTAGCGGTATTGATTACTGAAACAGTTCCAGAGCCACTATTAGCCACGTAAACCCTGCTCCCGTCGGGAGACACCTCAGTAGCCGACGGGGAGCTGTCCACAGTTACAGTTGCTTCCACCGTGTTGTCCACAACGTTGATGGCAGAAACTGTATTGTTCCCTTGGTTAGCTACATAAATCTTGGTACCTGCAGGATTAACCGAAAGACCATACGGGCGGGCTCCCACTGTAATTTGACTGGTAATCGTATCGTTGGTAAAATCCACGACTGCTACTTTGTTAGCGCCAGACTGAGTCAGATAAAGCTTCTGGTCTGCCACTACCATTGCTACAGGACTTGATAATACACTTATTGTACCCGTAACTGTAAGCGTTGCTGTATTGATTACTGACAGTGTGTTGCTGCTCATATTAGCTACATAAGCTTTGCTGCCATCCGAGTTAAAGGCTACTCCGTGAGGTTGTGAACCCACTGTTATTGTGCCGACCACCGTATCAGTAGCCGGATTAATCACCGAAACAGTTCCACTCGTTCTGTTGGTCACAAAAACCTGGGTACCGTTCGGGTTGAACGCTGCGCTATTGGGCTGGCTCCCGACCGTAATTTTGCCCAATTCCACCGTACCGCTTTCCAAATCCACCACATCAACCTTGCCAGTATTGAAGCTTGTAATATAGGCTTTCTTTAATATGTCAGTATTAGCCGCAGAAGCGGAATTAAAATTACCTAACAAAGTTGAAATTATACATAGAATAGCTACCATTGCCGCAAGCTTCATTTTTTCTTTTCCTAACATTTTGTTCCCCCCTGATCGTTTCACAGAATGAATTTTTTTCCCATATACCTAACGTTCCCTTCTGGTCTTTCCGTTGCAGGATCTCTGCTTGCTAACATCTGATTCATGTATCGGCAGGACAATACCGTCTTCATTGCGGAATGGGGATGCCCCCGAATTTGCCAGAATTCCCAACAGTATCGCTTGATTCACTCGCCCCATATTGCCTCCCCCATTGCAGTACATTCTATCAAACTGTTCTCACAAAATTCTCACAAAACCGCGAATAATGTCGAAAAAAAAGAGACTATCCCCTACTAGATTCTTCAACTGGGAATAGTCACTTTCTTATTATCCAGTATTCAGTTTTCGGTAAAAACGGTCGGACAAGAAAAATTTTGTCCACTATTTTCCCCCATACATCGACTTTCCGACCTACTCCAAATACGACGCCTTCTGGCTTCTCAGCTCCTGCGGCGGCTCCAGCCCCAGCTCCTTGCGATAAGAAGCCTCGAACTGCGCGTAATGCCTGACGATCTTCTCCTTGTCCCCACTACTTGCATAGATGCTCAACAAGGTCTGATTCATCTCCTCATGCAGGGGATGCATGGTCAAATACGAATCAATCTTCTGCTCCGCCTTTTTCCAATCCTCCCTGGCGAGATCCTGCTGGACCAAGCTGCGTACAAGCGATGTGTACTGTTTGCAGAATACTTCCTCCAGCGGAGCTTTCCAGAGGTAATCTTTTCTATCCAGCAGCGGACCTTTGTAGAGCGAGCATACATGTTCCGCTTGCGCCGCATCCTGAAATCCACCCGCAAGAGAAAAGTCATACCGCTCATATTCCAGCACATCGTACGTTCGATCCGATGGTTCCAGCATGTACCCTTCGTTCGTTTTCTGAATCTCCATGCCGATCTCTTGCCCTTTCAACAGTTTCTTTAAACGATACATCGTGTTGTGCAAATTATGCGACGCGCGGTCCTCGCTCATATCCGGCCACAGCAATTCCGCCAATCGCCACTTGTTGAGATCCTGACCCGGATGGCAGAGGAAATAAGCGAATAACTCCTCCGTCTTGCGTGTCGGAAAGCGGATTAGCGATCCTTCCCGACTTCGGACCTCGAATCCTCCGAAGCACCGAATCGAGGCAAGCCCCACCCGCTGTTCAGCATCGCCGACAGGCCGATGCAGCTTGACCAGCCGGTTGGCGACCCGCTCGATCGCCGAGGGTGTCACGGGCTTCAAAATATAGTCGAAGGCATAAACCTTGAATGCATCCAGCGCATAATGCTTGTAAGCCGTCACGAAAATGATTTTCGTCTGCTCCGACGCTTCGTTGATATTTTCCGCGAGTTCCAGCCCGTTCATCTTTGGCATTTCCACATCAAGGAAAACAACGTCCGGCCGAAGCTCAGGAAGGCTGGCCAGCGCCTCAAGCGAGCTTGTAAAAGAACCTATGATCGTAAAGTACGGGTTTTGCCCGATGACATATTTCATTAAATTCAAAATCGGTATTTCGTCCTCCACAATGACCGCATTAAACAACCTCGCTCCTCCTCCGTTTACCCGAACCGATCTTTTCGTTACTCCTTACAGGCAAATACATCGTTATTTTAGTTCCTCTTCCCCTATCGGAGCTAATGTTTAGCGTTGCCCCTGGCAGAGAGTCCAGACGCTTGCGGATATTATGAATGCCGATGCCGCAATCCTGCAGGTCTCCTGTGGACATGCGGTACAGTAGATCATCCGATATGCCGACACCGTCGTCTTCGACTACCACCCGGATATAACCGTCTCCCTCGTTGATCGCAAGCGTCACCTTGCCGTGTCCTTCCTTCTCGAACAAACCGTGCCGAATCGCATTCTCGACAAAAGGCTGGATGCATAAAGGAGGAATTTCCAAATGCTCTATACGTTTATCGTAGTGAAAGTCGTAGTCGAACCTCTCTCCGAAACGGGCTTTTTCAATCTCAACATACGCCTGGATCAACTCCATTTCCTGGTAGAGAGGGACGAACTGCGTGGAAGAGTCCATGTCCAGGATGTAGCGCAAGTACTGACTGAGCATCGATAACAAGTACGCAGCTTTTTCCCCGTCCGTATAGCAAAATGAAATAACACTGCTCAAGGCGTTGTAGAGAAAATGCGGTTTAATCTGCGCTTGATGGAACGCCTGCTCATTGCGAATTGCTTCTTGGAGCGATGTTTTCACAGCGATCAGGGTTTGGATCCTGGCAATGAGCGTTTCCCCCTCAAACGGCTTGGTCAAATAATCGTTCGCCCCGGCCCTGAAGCCGAGCGCAATATCCTGCGGCGTATCCTTAACCGTTGCGAACAAAATGGGCAGGTCAAGAATGGAGTAGCTGCTGCGCAGTCTTTGACACAACTCAATGCCCGAGATCCCCGGCATCATCACATCGAGAATGACAAGATCGATTTGCGGGTACTCTTCTATTTTCTCCAATGCTTCTTTTGCCGAGAAAGCGGTAACGACATTGTAGCGATGCCGTTTCAAAATATTCAACAAGGTGTGGATATTGGAGGCTTCATCGTCAACAATCATTACGGTATGCTCGTGTCCATTCCAAATATTCAGCTCCTGATCCTTATCGGTATATCGCTGCTGCTCTTCCAAAGCATATGCCGTTTCACGATTAGCCGGTACTTCGACGGCGCTTGGCAATGTAAATGTCATGCGCGTGCCTTGACCGACCTCCGACCAATCCACCCGAATTTCTCCACCCATCCGTTCGACCAACTTGCGGCTAATGTACAAACCAACGCCCATTCCTGTATATCCATCCTTCGGCAGCGGCCCATCAAGTTGCTCAAAATATTCGAAAATCACAGCATGCTTATCCTTGGAAATCCCTGTTCCGGTATCCTCGACGGAAATCGTTACGGTTCCCTGGGCAACCCTTGATACCACCTTGATCGACCCTTTGCCTGTATGCTTAATGGCATTGCTAACCAAATTGTACATAACTTGACGCAGACGATTCTCGTCCGCTTGTACCCAGACGTCGGGACCGACTTGATTATCCAGTTGCACAGCTTTGCCCAAAAGCTCAAATTGCAGTACATCGAATACAATCTGTGTTACCATTCTGGCATCCACAGCGGTCGGATGCAGACCCAGTTCCCCGTGCCTCAAACGGGTAACATCGACTAAATCGTGAATGAGCATGGACAGCTTGATAGATGTATCCTTGATCAGCGAAAGATTCCGTTTTTGCTTCGGCGACAGATTTTTTTCCTCATCATCCAGCAAATAAGACGTCATATTCAGGATGCCATGCAGTGGAGTCTTGAGCTCGTGGGATGTGTTCATCAAAAACTCGTCCTTGAGCTGATTGGAAACCGTCAATTGATAGGAAAGGAGCTCCGTCTTCTCATAAGCATTCGAGAATCGAACCACGAGCAGGATATTCATGATGATGATGAAACAAACTACTCCGAGTTTTCCCACCAGATCGGTCGAAACCATATTCTCCGAATAGAGGCTTCCGTCCACCAAAAAGATCATCATCGAAACGCTTCCGCCAATAAAAAGTATTAATTCCTTTCGATCGGATGAGCCGCCTTGGCTTTGAATGTACAGATACGCCATTCTGCCAATAATGTATAGGAAAACGATGATTAAGTAAAAAAAGAAAACGTATTTTCCCTGGATATGCACATGGTAAGGCAGCGCGACAACCGCCGTAATATATAGGCCTAACGGAGTCAGTATCAGCTTCATCATCCGAGACGACATGAGGCGGGCTTCAACTGAACTGAAAAACAGGATGAGCACCACAGCGCCGACAAATTCACTTACATCCAGCAGCTTGTAAGCAATATCAAAAGGGAGGCCAGGCAGTACCCTCTGTAAAATCTTTTCGCCAAAAAGTGCTTTTTCCAATAAAAGCAGCAGCAAATACAGCCCGCTGAGCCAATATGTTTTCTCTCTTCGCCCTAGCAGGCAGAAGCTGAGATGATACACGCCAAACATGCCAAGAATCAATATAATTCCGATATCGGTGCCGATCTGTATACTGTTTAGCTTCGTCACATCTTCAGCCAATCCGAATGGGATCGAGCCAGCAATACCACCGGTGACAAATACGTAGTTAGACACTTGAATTACAATGTCGATTTCTTTGGCATCCGTGTGAAAAAACGCGCTGTAGGGCGTATTTCCAGGCTGATGCTCCTTGATATCGACTGCTGGGCGCCCACTTTCGCCTTCTAGCTTGCCGTTAATGAACAATCGATGGGAAAGGCGAATACTCCTTATTTTTAAACCTAAAACTTCATCCGTATCTTTAATCAGCACTTTCAACCGGTACGTACCATACCCTGTTCGGTTCATACCACCATTCGCTGATTTTCCTTTCCACGTGCCAGGTACGAATAAATACGAGACCTCTGTGCGCGTCCCTTCGCGAAAATCGGCAGGCTCCAGTAATTCACCTTCATAAAATTCCCACTCTCCATCCAGGTTGACCCATCCCTGCTTGTGGAAATCCCAATTCGACAAATCCAGCACTCCCCGCTTCGCAGGCGGTATGTCCTGATTCGGTATCGTTTGGGAATAAATAGTAACGAACAACACAATAGAAAGTGAAAAAATCAGGCCGATTCCGATGGCCTCACGATATTGCCCCCTTTTGATACATAGCCCCCCCTCGGAATTCATTTCAACACTTTTCATTCTATACATTACGTACTTCACAAAAAATCACAAGACTGATATAAGTGACATTGGAAATAAGCGTGGGTGAGTACACAATTTATTTTACAGACTCTATGTGTACAAGCACGGATGGCTCAGTCATCTTTGAGGCTCAGCATGTAAAAGAAAAAGCAACCATCACAGAGGAAAGTCTGCGACAACTGCTTTCTGGCTTTCAGGACCACATCTCCAGCCGAAATCTTCCTGAGATCAAGAAGTTCATTGGCAGCTATGTAGAAAAGCTGATCGTCTACCAAGAGCATGTAGAAGTCATCTTTAAGCTACAAGTTGTGGATTTGTACGATGGGGGCGAGGGGAGCCGAACCCCTGTCCGAAGATAACGTCACATAAGCTTCTACTTTGATGTCACCCTACATAATATATCTTCTAGAGAAGGGGGGTGGAAACCATGTTGAATAAGTATGAACATTTATCCAATGGACTCACTTGTATATTAATAAAAGCTGGCAAAAAGTCCTCTGCTCCATTACTCCCTGCATTCATCAACACTACTGATTTTGAAACAGTTGACAAAGCAACTACTGAATCATGGTCATATTGGAATGCAGGAGGATCTATAGTCTCTAACATCAATGGTAAGTACACAAAGATGAGCAGAGTTATTATGGGCATTGCAGAACAACCAAGTCAATTTGTTCTTGTTGCTAATCGTGACCCACTAGATTTACGAAAAGAGAATCTAGCTGTAGGAACAAAAGAAGTTATTAGTAAGGAGTCTTTTAAAGCACGACTTCAAGAGCTTGCTGCCCTACTCCCCGCACTCCCTAGAAAAGATGCAATAAAAATGCTATCTAATGACAAAAAAGATCAGGAGGCGTCAGCTGCTAATCTAAACCCTCCTGATACGGTGTACATTGAGAAAAATATTCTCACTGGGCATATTTCATTTACCGTTAAAGAAAAGAAGCGAGTACTTCTAAGTCTTAACGAACAAGATGCAACAGCCCTAATTGATATTTTTAAAGACCTCAATTGTGAATATAGGCTAAACCATCTTAAACATAGCTGTCAATCAAAAGAGATTTAAAAAGAAGTGCCTCGGTTTCGAGTCTCTTCTTTTTAATTCCTTGACATTACATTCAGTATGTCTTTTAATTCGATATAGAAATACCCTTAACTATTCTTGCTCAAGCCTTTGATTTCCTGTTCCGTTAATCCAGTGGCCTTCACAATGGTCGTTATATCCAGATTCATTTCGAGCATATTCTTGGCCACTTTCTTAACACCTTCCATTTCTGCACTTTCCAGCATAGAAGCCTCATCATGCAGATACTTCTGTCTGGCCTCATACAATCGTCTGGCATCCGAATCCTGACTCAAATATTGCAGGGTGTCCATCGCCTTCTCCAAACCTGGCTCATTCATCTTCAGCACCTCCCAATATGATGTATCGGCACTTTTTAGAAACAACAGCCAATTGATCAATCCGCCTTCAGACGGAACGCTATGCTCATCCAGCTTAGGCAATTCCAAGAAATGAACCTCAATGTCATCAATCAAGGATATCCTTGTCCGGTCTTCCCGCAAATGAAATATGTTATGATATTGCTCACCCTTCAAGAACGAATAGTTTAAAATGTTGATCGTCACGCATTTCTTCAGTTCTCGGTACTTATCGCCCTCGCTGAGTTGACTCGCATATCGTTTGGACCAATAAAACAGCGTTCGTTTCTCAATATCATACTTATTAAAAAGCTGCATTTCTATATCAATCAGTTTACCTTCAGAGGTCTTGGCGTAAACATCAAAGATGGACTGTTTGTCGAGCGGATCATCTTTATCCGTATAGGGATTCATCAGGATGATCTCAGTCAGCGGCGGCTCGCCAGCTTCGGTGAAAATACGGTTAAGAAACGCCAGTAGCACATCCTTATTGTTCTCGCTGCCAAATATCCGTTTGAATACAAAATCTACACGAGGGTCAAGTAAATCCATCGTTATCAGTTCCATTCGTTATTATTATATCATTTTCCAAGGGTTTTGAGCCTTAGAAAGGTGAGTAAAACCGCTCAGCTTGAATCAGCTTGCCGTGTTGGAACATATTAGGCATAAGTGAGCAGTTTAGTAAAAGAAAACTAAGAAGCTTTGGAGGTTTTAGAGAAGTAGTTTTAACGAATCGAAGTACGGATGAGGGATATGGAAGGCGGCTATATTTAACACTGGTTACGTGACGGCCAAACTTGCCCATCTTCTCATAGCATCAGTGAAACTCACTGTATTCATTAACCTTAAGCCCCAGAAATCGTATCAGCAAGCTTTCTAGCCGCCATGTGTATAGCCCAAAACAGCCACTGAAATGAAAAAAGACACCATTTAAGGTGTCTTCACTGGTACTGCATATGGAGGTGAACCTTGTTGTACCCCGTTCCACGTATTTTACGGAGATACGGGTTGCTCCTGTGGCGCTCTCTGTACCAACGCTTTGCCCAGGAACTGCCGTGTCCGTTCTTCCTTCGGATTGGTGAAAAACTGCTCCACCGGGCCTTGCTCCACGATCACACCATGCTCCATCAGCACGACCCGATCCGCGACATCCCTCGCAAAGCCAAGCTCATGCGTGACGATAATCATCGTATTGCCTTCACTCGCTACCTTTTGAATGACCGACAGCACTTCATCCACCAGCTCGGGGTCGAGTGAGGACGTCGGTTCGTCAAATAGCAGCACTTGCGGATTCAGCGCCAAGGCGCGGGCAATTGCCACACGCTGCTGCTGTCCACCCGAAAGCTGGGCAGGGTAGTAGGTCATGCGATCCTTCAACCCGACCTTTTCCAGAATGCCTTCACTGATCTCCCTCGCCTGCTTGCGGTCCAGCTTTTTGACACTGGTCAGGCCGATCATGACATTGTGGAGGGCATTCAGGTTTTTGAACAATTGATATTGTTGGAATACCATCGCCGTTGCCGTACGAAGTCCGAGAATGTCCTTTTTCCCCGCCTTAGCGGCATCCACCTTCACACCGTCGATCTCAATGATACCGCTGGTCGGCTGCTCCAAAAAATTGATGCTACGCAGCAATGTGGACTTGCCCGATCCGCTTGGCCCCAGAATAACCACGACTTCTCCCTTGCCTACGGTCAGGTCTATTCCCTTCAACACATGATGCTGTCCAAAATGCTTATGAATTTGATGAAGTTGAATCATGCTCTTACTCACTTCTTTCGTAAATTCGAATACGCTTCTCCAGCACAACAAGCCCGCGTTCAATAATAATGCACACCAGCCAGTAGATCAGAGACACCGCAACGTATACTTCAAAAAAGGCCAGCGCCCGCGCGCCCATAATTTTGGCCTGTCCCATCATATCGACGACACCAATCATAAAGATAAAAGACGTATCCTTTACCGTACTGATCAGCGTGTTCCCCAAATTGGGCAAAGCCATCGTTAGCGCCTGTGGCAGCACAATTTTAAGCATAATCTGTGTTTGGCTCATACCGATGGAATTGGCAGCCTCAAATTGCCCCCGATCCACCGAATTAATCGCCGCTCGGAACGTCTCCGACAGATACCCCCCGAGGTTCAACGAAAATGACAACAGTGCGAAAATCTCAGGTGGAATCACGTAGATATTTAATTGCTGCAGGAAACCATATTCGCTCTGAAAATAATATAAAAACTTGGGTATTCCATAATATACGAGAAATAACTGCACGATAAGCGGCGTTCCCCGAATGTACGAGACATACAACGTAGACAATTGCGCCAATACAGGCACCTTGTATATCCGAATTAAGGCCGTCCCCAACCCGATGATCGAACCCAGCAGCATGGACAAAAATGCAATCCATAGCGTAACGGGGAGATACTCCACGATCCGGGGAAGGCTTTTCAGCATATAATCAAGGTCAAACAGCTTTTCCATAGGAACCTCACTTTACCCATTACATTGTTGTTACTGCGGGATATATTCCCCGCCTGTCCATTGTTCAGACAGCTTTTTCAGCGTTCCGTCCGTTTTAAGCTCTTTAATAATCGGGTCGATTTTCGCTTTCAGCTCTTCGCCCTGCTTATCCTTTTTGAACACCAGATTGATACCATCCGTTTGCACAGGATCACCTATCGCTTCGACCTGCAAGCCTTCCTTCTTGATCGTAGCAGCCGTCATGACTGGATCATTCACATAAGCGTCCACCCGGCCATTTTGCACGTCCTGAAGGTTGTCGGATGAAGTGCCCGTGTCATTGTATTTCAAAATAATTTTGTTGCCGTTCTTCGCATTGTACTGTTCCAGTAATTGAGTGTAGGAATCCCCTACGGAAGCAGCTACCTTCTTGCCTTCCAAATCCTTGAGAGAGTGTATATCCGTTCTGCCTTTTTTCACAACAATGACAGATTGCGCCTGAAAGTAGGATTCATCCGAGAACAAATATTTTTGCTCACGCTCGGGATTTTTGGCGATTTCATCCGCTACGACCTGAATCTTGTTCGATTCCAGCGCCAGGAAAATTCCGTCCCAGCCGGAAGGTACAAACTCAAACTTGTAGCCGTCCAGCTTCTTGTCAATCTCCTTGACCACTTCCACATCGTACCCGGTCAGTTCATTTTTATCATTCGTAAAAGCGAACGGCGGGTAGTCATTTTGTGTGCCCACATAAATAACCTTATCCCCCGATGCTGCTTCCTTCGAGGAACACCCGCTCAAGGCTCCGGTCAATAACACGAGAGATAGGCCAATCGCTGCAACAAAAGCAGATTTCTTCATATGTGATATCCCTTCTTAATCCAAGTGATTTAGTATGATTTTATATTATAGCGGGTTATTCAAATAATACAACAGGTAAATTTGATTTCAATTACTTATCCATATGTTGCACAAAAAAAAAAGGACCCTTGCGGGTCAAATCTCATTCATGAAGTGAAAGACGGTCTGCCGGATGTTCCGGCAAAATGGACGAGATCAGCCGTTGCACAACCGGATGCGCCGATTCAAAAATCCGGTCCTTCTCGTCACAACGCTCGATCAATCTCCCCTGCTCCATCACAGCAATGCCGTCACAGACCTCGTAAGCCGCCCGAATATCATGCGTGATGAACAGATACGACAATCCAAACGAGGTTTTCAGCTCTCCCAGCAGGGATAAAATGTGTGTCTGGTGAACCATATCCAGGCTGCTGACCGACTCATCCAGCACAATGAGCTTGGGTTTGAGCGCAATCGCCCGTGCAATGTTAATCCGCTGCAGTTGTCCACCGCTGAATTGATGCGGATATTTATGCCGATCCTCCGGCTTGAGACCGACACGTTCCAGCAGATTTTCGACCGTCTTCTTGTGCTCCTGCACCGATAACCGTTCGTAATTGTCCAGAGGCTCCCCGATAATCTGCCCGGCGGTCATCCGGGGATTTACAGCCGAATAGCAGTCCTGAAATACGACCTGCATATCCCGTCGCAGTCCCCTGCGGACTTGGGGACTTCCATGATAGATGTCCTGCCCCTGGAACAGCACCTGACCCTCCTGCGGTTTCTCCAGCCCCAGAATGACCTTGCCCAGCGTGCTTTTCCCCGCTCCGCTGGTTCCAAGCAAGCCCAGACAAAATCCGCTCTCTATAGTAAGCGACACGTCAGTCAGCACAGGGGGGCGTGGTTCGGAGCAGCCCAACCATTTGCGCCTTCCATAGCTATGAGTTACTTTCTTCACTTGTAGCACGCGTATTCGCTCCCCTTTTGAAAGTGTAACCGTCCACCAGGTGACTAGCCGCCTACCTGATTTATGCCCCGGAGGGACAACTTGGGCCTGGCATGCAGCAGCATTTTCGTATATTCATGCTGTGGCTGATCGAACAACTGATGGACCTCCGCCTGCTCGACGATACGTCCCCGCTGCATGACGGCCACTTCATCCGCCATTTGCGAAATGATGCCGAGATCATGCGAGATCAGCAAAATGGAAGTATCGTACTCTGTACGCAAGCGATCCAGCTCTCTTAGCACCTGTAGCTGATTAACCACATCAAGCGCTGTCGTCGGTTCATCTGCAATAACTACCGCTGGTCGCAGGCACATGGAAATAGCGATCATGACCCGTTGCAGCATTCCCCCGCTCAACTGAAACGAATAACGCTTCATCAGCTTGGCCGGTTCGGGCAGATTCATCTTTTCCAAAGCCGTTATGGCAAGATCACGGGCCTGTCGTTTGGTTAATCCGGTGTGCGTACGGATCGTTTCCATAAACTGAGCCCCGATCGTATACACTGGCGTAAAAGCGCTCATCGGATTTTGCATAATAAACGCGATTTCCTTGCCGCGAATACGCCGCATCTCCTCGGCTGCCATGCCGTTCAGCTCGCGCCCGTTCAGACGGACACTGCCTTCCACGTCCATCGTCTGGCGATCCAGCAACTGGAGCAGCGCGTTACAGGTCACCGTTTTGCCGCTTCCACTCTCGCCGACAAGACCCAGAACCTGTCCCTTTTTCAGCTCAAAATGGATCGGCTCCAGCAGAGACACCGTCCCTGCATCGGTTTTGAGCTTCACCTGCAAGTCGCTGACCTCCAGCACCTTCGACTTCGCCCCGTCATCCATCGTTGTTCTCACTCCTGTTTTACTGACGTTTGGCAATTCCGTATCGGTCGGACAGCGCTTCTCCCAATAGATTGAAGGCCATCACCACCACCAGAATCATGACGCCCGGATAGATCATTAATTCCGGATGACTGCGAATGTATCCCGTTCCCTCATGAATCATCGCTCCCCATTCAGGAGTCGGCGGTTGGATGCCCAGACCGAGGAATGACAACGCGGAAATATCCATGATCGCCCAGCCCATCTCCAGCGTACCAATGACCACAATCGGCCGCAGCACATTCGGAATGATATGCCGCCGGATAATGGCCCCTGAGGAGGACCCGCTAATCCTTGCAGCAGCTATAAAATTCCGTTCTTTCAGACTGACGACCATATTGCGGCACATTCTGGCATAATACACCCACTGCACCATCATTAAGGCAAGCAGCACCTGCATGAGGCCCGGCCCAAAAATACCTACAATACCCAGCACCAGCACCAGATTCGGAAACGCCATAATCCCTTCGCAAAACCGCATCAGCACACTATCGACCCAGCCGCCCAAATAACCTGCAACCGATCCAATCACGACACCAATGCTAAGAGAGGACAGGAAAATTAATGTCGCAAAGCCAAGCGAAATCCGTGCTCCATACAGCAGCCGGGACAGATTACACCGACCCAAATGATCGGTTCCCAGCCAATATTCTTTTGAAGGTCCTTCCAGCTTGTGCAGTAAATTGACTTTAACCGGATCATGGGGAGCCAGCCACGGGGCCAGCGCCATAATGATAAAAAGAACCACTAGCACTATAGAACAGACCACGATCACCTTTTGACCCTTGAACATTGTACGCAACCTTATCATCACTGCTCTGCTCGTCCCTTCGATGAAATTCGGGGGTCCATATACAAATGCACCAGATCAACGAGCAAATTGCATACGATGAACAGGCATGCCGCCAAAAACACATAGCATTGTATGACGGGAATATCCCGGTTAAATATCGCTTCCACAAAGTAACGGCCAAACCCGGGCCATGAAAATACCTGCTCGACAATAATCGTTCCGGTCAGCAGCTTGCCCAGATTCATGCCCATACCAGTAATCAGCGGGGCAATGGCAATTTTGAGCACATGCTTGAGCATAATCACCCGCTCACGAATTCCTCTGGTTCTCGCATACTGGACATACGTTTCCTGAAGCTGCTCCAATACACTGGAACGCAGCAGGCGCGTATATAGAGCAATCAGAACCAGCGACAGGGTCAACGTAGGCAGCACCAGATGCTGCCACGTTCCCCTGCCCTCTACAGGCAGCCAGTCCAGCCGAACGGAGAAAAAGAAGATCAACAGATATCCCAGCCAGAATTGGGGAATAGACGCTCCAAAATATGAAATCCCTCGACTGAGCATGTCGATCCAGCCATTTTTACGCATCGCCGACAGTACGCCCAGCGGAACACTCACCACGATAGATAGCACCATACTGCTCAGAGCCAATTCAAGAGTGGCAGGCAGCCGAACCTTAACCTCGTCCCACACCGGCTTGTTGGTCAGATACGAAGTACCAAAGTCCAGCCGACTGATTCTTTGAAGTGTATGCATATACTGCGTCAGCAAAGGCCGATCCAGCCCGAATTCATGTCTTTTCTGCTCTAGGATTTCCGGAGTAGGATAAATATGAGCAGCCGTCAAATAGGCCTCGGCCGGATCAACCGGTGAAATATGAATGAGTGCAAAGGTAACGAGGGTGGCAAAGAGAACAATAGGAATGACCGCTACCATTCGCTTCCCGATATAGCTGATCATGAGTTGTCCTCCTATCTTGTAAACTACCGTTACCCTTCGGTTTCAACTACTTCCCGATTTCAATTCCCTCAAACGGATTTTCATCCCGATTGGCCGGGAATACAAAATCGGTAATCTTTTTCTGATATACTGCGGTTTTCTTAATATACGAAATAGGCACAATGGCAGATTGCTCCTGAAGGGTTTTCAGAATCGAAGCATACAGCTCTTGACGCTTGGTTTCGTCTGTCGATGAGAGCGCTTCGTGTACTTGCTGATCCAGATCCTTCTTCATCGGAAGAGCGCTCAGTACCTCGGAAATCCCGAAGCTCTTCTTGGCAATGACATTAATAAAGGAATGCGGATCATAAGGCGCACCATAGTTGTACCAGAAGTACAGATCAAACTGATTGGATCTAAGGCGCTTGATTTGAACTGTCAGCTCCAGCCCGGTCAGGTTCACCTTGACACCCAGTTCTCCCCATTCCGCCTGAATGGTTTCGGCCATCGCCTTTTGGATCGGATCAGTTTTATCAAAAATCAGCTCAAAATCGAGCTGCTGTCCATCCTTCTCCCGCACCGTACCGCCAGCAGGCAGCTTCCAGCCAGCCTCATCCAGCAGCGCTTTGGATTTTTCCACATCATAGTCAACAGGCTGTAAGTCCACATTCGTATACGGATAGTTTTTGGATAAAACAGTATCCGCTTTTTCCTCCAGCCCCGAGGTCACACCTTCCACCATCGCCTGCTTGTTAAAGCCATGCTGGAGCGCCAGACGTACTCGAAGGTCTGCCAGCTTGGGATTGGACGAGTTGAGCAACAGGCTTCTTGTACCGACAGGCTCGGACAGCTTGGTGACATACTTATCTGTATCGCGAAGCTGCTTGAAAGCATCCAGACTGATGACGCCCTCACCGTAAATCAGATCCAGATCGCCTTTCTCAAAGGCCATTACACGTGTTTCGCCATCGGGAATGATTTTTACGATAATTTTATCCACTTTCGGTGCAGTACCCCAATAATTCGGATTACGCTTAAAGGTTGCATATTCATCTTGCTTGTATTCATCCAGCATCCAAGGCCCTGTACCTACAGGTTTCTTGATGCCTTTGGACGTATCTCCATCATCCGGGAACCCGGCTTCCCCCAGAAAACGGAACGGGCGAACGACGGACAAGTCCTGAAGCACCGGATAGTAGGGCTCCTTGAGGGTCATGCGGAAGGTGCTGTCATCTACAGCTTCGGTTTTGTCGAGAATACCAACCACCCCAAGCCAACTGTGCGTTTTCTCATTTTTCATAACAGCGTCAAAGTTCTTTTTGACAATAGCCGCATTAAATGGCGTTCCATCTGAAAATTTCACGCCTTGGCGCAGCTTGAACGTATATATTTTGCCGTCCTTGGAAATGGTCCAGGATTCAGCCAAAGCTGGCTCCAACTTGCCTCCTTGCTTGTAGCTGACCAACGGCTCATAAATCATGGATTGTGCAAAAAGTTGGGAAGGATTGTATACGTGAGGGTTCATGGTACCAATGTCGCGCGGCCACGATAGCGTGATCGACTTTTCATTGGCAGTTCCGTCAGTTGAGGTGGATGCAGGTGTGTTCTCCTGCTTCGCGCAGCCCAAAATAACGGATAATAAGAGGAGTGCCACCAACATAAGGGTAGCAGTCTTGCGGTGTCGAACGGACATCAATGTAATTCCCCTTTTCTATGTACGTGATAATGATTATCATAATCATATTTAGAATAGGTATCACATCCAATTTTGTCAACAACATTCGACAAGCAATGCTCTTAATTTATTTTAAATTTGTATAATATTAAATTTATGGTTTAATCCGCCAGCGTCTGAAACAGGGTGCGCGTGTACTCATGCTGCAACAGGTGTTCATCCCATTCCTTGAGTACCTCCACGATCTCCCCTTGATACATGACAGCAATCCGATCACAAAACTGACGCGTGGATTGAAGATCATGGGTGATAAAAAGATAGGATAGCTGGCGCTCCACCTGCGCTCTCTTGAGCATGTCCAGCACAGAAGATTGCGTTGTCGTATCCAGATTGGCGACCGATTCGTCGAACAAGATGATATCCGGTTCCACTGCCAGCGCTCTGGCAATACACACCCGCTGCTTTTGTCCGCCGCTTAGCTGCGATGGGTATTTCTCCAGACAGTCCGCAGTCAGCCCCACCGATTCCAGCAAGGATAGGCAAACATTCAGTGCTTGTGCTTTTCGTTCGGGAAAATAGTTGCGGATCGGCTCCTCCAAAATATCTCGGATCGTCATGCGAGGATGCAGCGAGGAAGACGAGTCCTGCGCGACTAGCTGAATTCGTTTGTACAGATGGATATCCTTTATCCTCCCAGTGTGAATCGGCTGGTCATCCAGCCAAATCTCACCCGAAGTCAACGGTTCCAGTCTCAGAATACATTTTGCCAGCGTACTCTTGCCGCTTCCGCTTTCACCGACCAATCCCAGACACTCTCCACGTTGCAGCTCCAGACTCACCTGCTTCACAGCCTGTTCGGTATCCTGCGTCTTGGACCAGCCCTTTCTCCGTCTGCGGACAGGATAGGCTTTGGTCACTTGCTTTAATTCCAGTATCATTCGCGCATCCTTCCTTCCGGGCTCATCTCCAGTACACGATCCGCCACACGGCTCACACCCTGACGATCATGAGAAATTAGCAAAATGGTGAGATCGAAGTCCTCTCTCAACTGTTGGAACAATGCCAGAACCTTATCCCGGTTGATAACATCCAGCGCCGTGGTAGGCTCGTCGGCAATAAAAAGGCGCGGACCGGAGCTTAGCATCGCAGCCAGCAGTACCCTTTGACACATCCCTCCGCTTAATTCAAAAGGGTATGAGGACAAAATATGCTCGGGATCTGCAAACCCGACCTTCCTCAATAAAGAGCACAGATAAGCCTCCTGCGCTTGAGTAACGCGGCCTCTGGCCATCTGTGCAATCCAGCTCAGCATCTGCCGCACCTGGGGCAACAAGCCCTGAGGGAGGGCTTGCTGCGGTGCAGCAAGGGAGGGAGCGGCATCCGCATGCCCCTTCTGGTCGGGTGGCATCCAGCGCCGCCCGTGCAGTCTGAGCGTGTCCGTCAGTTGTGTGCGGACGGTACGGATTGGATTCAACCCGCTCAGCGATTGTTGAATGAGCAAGGCAATGTCCTCGCGGCGCAGCCTTTGCCAGCGCCGTTCATCGAACGGGACGATATCCTCCCCGTTGTAGTACATATGCCCCTGCGTAACGCCGATCCCCGGCTCCAGCATGCCTGAGATTGCGTGCGCGGTCAGACTCTTGCCGCATCCGCTCGGCCCGGTCAAGGCCACAATTTCCCCCGGATACACGGAAAAGCTGACATCCCGGAGCAACGGTTGATGTCCGCTTATCCGCATTGTTTCCCCATTCGCGCCTGGTTTTCTACCCGCGCCCACACCTGTTGCTGCGCCAATATGTGTACCCGCTCCTGTGCCTATGCGACATATCTCCAGATGTTCCACGTGCAACATTGGCTTGCGTCCTGCCATATTTCCTTTCATCTGTCCTGTCCCATCCTTCATTCTGCCGCCCCCTTTTCCGAGAATCGGTCTCCCAGAAGCTGGCACGCAAGCACAAACAGCATAATCGCCAAGCCCGGAAAAATCATGACATGCGGCGCCACCTGAAAATACGACGTCGCATCATGCAGCATCACGCCCCACTCCGGCTTAGGCGGCTGTACACCCAGCCCAAGAAAGGAAAGTCCGGCAACCATAAGCACCACTCGCCCGATGTCCCAGACTGCATACACAAGCAGCTGTGGCAGCACCTGCGGCAATACATAACGTCTCAGCACGCGTACATGTGAATTACCGGATAAACGGGCATATCGGACATAGTCCTCCTGACAGGCTTTTTGAACAAGGGTGCGAATATACCGAACATATCCCGCCCACCGTACCGCAATAATCGCTAAGGTCATGTTTACAAAGCCCGGACCCAAGATACCCACAATCGCCACCGTCAAAATGATATCGGGAAAAGCCAGCACGCCGTCAATGACCCGCATGACTAGCTGATCCACACGCCCGCGCACATAGCCAATGAGCAAGCCTATCGGCAAACTGATGCAGAGTGTGGCTGCTGTAATCGCACAGGCAATCAGTACGCTTGTCCGAATGCCGTAAATCAGCCGTGACAGTACATCCCGACCCAGATGATCCGTACCAAATGGATATTTCCGACTAGGTGGTGCCAAACGGTTCAGAAGGTCCACATCAAGAGGATCATGAGGAGCAACCCATGGAGCCAGTACCCCGAGCAGCACAATCAGGCCCAGCAGCACTCCTCCTGTCAGTATGCTCCCTTTGAAGGACAGCCGCATGTTTTTCATTTTCAACTTCCTCCCCTAACGCAAACGCAACCTTGGATCTACAGCCGCCTGGACCACATCTACCAAACACTGAACACCTACGATTAAAAATGCAGCAAAAATAACATACCCCTGTATCACTGGATAATCCCGCTGCGTAATCGCATCTATAAAATACTTGCCCAAACCCGGCCATGAAAAAATCGTCTCTACGATGACATTGCCCGCCAGCATAAATGACAGATTCGTGCCTAACAGCGTGATGATCGGCAAAATCGCATGCCTGAATATCTCAAAAAACAGAATATGCTTGCGGGAAAAGCCTCGGGCCTTCGCCGCCTTCACAAAATTCCGGTCACCCAGCTCCAGCATTTGGGCACGCAGCACACGGGCTTGCACAGCCCCCAAACCTGCCCCAAGGGTCAGCGCTGGCAGTACCAAATGAGTCCAATCCTCACGACCCATGGACGGGAGCCAGCCCAAACGAACGGAAAACAGGTAAATCAGCAGAAAGCCAAGCCAAAAAGAGGGAATGGACGATCCGAGCAGTGCAAACAGCCTTCCCAGACGATCGAGCCAACCGCTGGATTTTACCGAGGCGGCCAGTCCCATTCCAAGAGTCAGCAACGTCATGACGGCAAAGCCCGCCGAGGCCAGCTCCACGGTAGCGGGCAGTCTGTTCCACAGCTCGGTTAGCACCGACTCCTTGGATACATAGGAGGTGCCCCAATGCCCTGTGAACACATCCCGCAGCCAGTTCACATACTGAATATGGAGCGGCTCGCTCAAGCCCAGCTCCTTACGCAGCGCCGTCAACGCCTCCTCAGAGGCAGGCACATTATGCGCGGTGAGCAGAATGGTAGCAGGGTCGCCGGGAGCCAGCCTCATCAGCACAAACGTCAGCGTGGATACAACAAACACAATGATGACCAGTTGCGCCACGCGTTCCAGAATAAAACGAATCATAGGGTATGTAGCCCGTTATTCCGCAATATCGGATTGCACCGTAATGTAGTAATACTCAATCGGATGCGGCGTGAAGCCCTTTACCCCTTTTTTCGCCCCAAATACATTGTCCGGATGAACAATGAACGACTGCGGCAAATCCGTATTAATGATATCCAGCGCTTGCAGTGTCACAGCATTACGTTGCGCTGTATCCTTCGCCAGCTTCAAGCTGCCAAGAAGGTTCTCCAGCGGTTTGGAACTATAACGGCTTACATTGGCTTCGCTTTTAGAGGAATAAAACATGTCCATAAAATATTGCGGCTCCCCCGTATGGGCAGTCAGCACGCTGTACATGGCAAAATCCCAATCGTTTTTGGTCAGTGCCTCGTCGATATTTTCCACCTTGCGGATCTTCACCTGGATGCCCTCTTTTAACAGCTGGCTCTGAATCACCTCAGCCATCACCGAAAGCTCTGGACGCTGAGGAAAGGTCAGCAATGTAACTTCGAACGGCTTGCCTTGCTTGGTCCATGTGCCTTGGGCATCCTTCTTCCAGCCATCCTTCGTCAATAGCTGCTCGGGCGTTCCGTCCAGCGCTTTACGTTCCACCTTGCCGAAGGGGAGAATGCTTGGAAATGGGCTGCTTGCCTCCGTACCATAGCCTCTCATGATCGCACTCACAATGGATGCACGTGGTATCAGGCTGTCCACTACTTTGCGGTTCGCGGCATCCTTGAACACAGGCGACTCCATGTTATACACGATCATATGCGTGCGCAAAGAGGGAGCCGACAGCACTTGCAGCTTATCGTTCTTTTTCAATACCTCTGCGTTATCCACCGGAATATCGGTCGCTACATCTACTTCGCCGGATTGCAGCGCCAGCAGGCGTGAATTGCCGTCCGTAATGAACTTCATCGTTGCTGCTGCCAGCCGTGCCTTCTCGCCCCAATATTCGTCATAACGCTCTACGACCAAGGACTGATCCTTGTTGAACGCTTTAATTTTAAAAGCACCTGTCATCGCAGGGTAGCTCTGCTCATCTTTCATGGACGCTACATCCAACACAATCGTCGACGGATCAGCCAGATTGGACACCAGCGCTGAATTGGGCTGGTTTGTCGTGATTTTCAACGCCAGCGGCCCAGTTACGTCAATTGACTTTACGTCTAGTAAATCCTTCGCCAGATGGCTTTTCTCAATGGAGCGCAGCAGGGAAGCTTTTACACTTTCCGCGTCCATACTCTTTCCATCATGAAAAGTGACCTTATCCTGCAAGCTGAATGTCCAGACTGTGGGACTGTCCTGCTTCCATTCCTTTGCCAGCCAAGCCACTGGCTCCAGCTTTTCATTCAAACGGACAAGTGTCTCACCTGCGCCGGACCGCATGACATCCCAGCTATTGTCTCCGTGCGGGTCAACGCCTGACGGCTTCCACGTATACGCCATCACCAGCTTTTTGTCCGTTGTGGACTGTTGTGCGGATGTGTTTTCGCCCTTGTCGGAGCTGTCCGCCGTCTTATTAGTTGTGGAGCATCCCGCAAGAGCCATAACTGCCAGTAGCAGCATCACCCCTGTACATATGGACCATGAACGCTTTTTACAATTGCTTATCATCTTATTTATCCCCCTCTATCTTGTCATTCACAAATACCTAACGCAAAAAAAAGCATCCCGGACCGCCTGATCAGCAGTCAGAAATGCTTTCATTATAAAATGCCAAAGCTCACCTCAAAGCACCTCTAATCATAGAAGGGATCGGATCGGTTTCAGACATTCCGTAAGCAGCACGCCCAACCACCTCCCCAGCATCCCGTGGGTCTGACAGTGATGTTAAAACAGGCAGGTCTCCTGACTTCAGGCGTATCTTTCAGGCCTTCCCGGTTCTTCACAGTTCCAGTGGCTATTCCGAAAGCTACAGCAATTCCCTGCTGATGCCTGTATACAGTGGCGGGTCCGTGTCGGAATCTACCGAACTTCCCTTTTAAGTGAGGACGCACAACAGCCATCTACATGATCTCAACGAAACCCTGTAGATAGAAAGTCCGGCTCACACCTGTTTTCTTCCTTTATTCTTTTTCATTACGATTTAGGACTATCTTATTTTGTTGTTACAGGCTTGTCAACAAATGTCGCATAATATTTTAAATTTTAATGATACAGCAGGGATCAAGGTTGTGGCTTTGCTTTGCGTACACACCATTCACGTGCTAAAATTAGGTATAGAGATACCCATCGTGTCTGTATACTTAAAGAGCTTTCGCCACTACCAACGGCAAAGACTCTTAGGAATTGAAAGGCTGTGGATCACCACCACGGCGCGTTGCATAACTAAACGTTAATGCAAACGAAACCCACCGTTAGGCGTCTAACCTAATTACGCGGTGGGTTTTTGCTTGTTCTGAAATTTTTTATACACCCCTTCCTACAGCTCTAACAATTCCCTTCTAGTAGATTATCAAGCCCCTGATATTCATTTGAGGAAAACCTTCAGCTTCTTGGCCCTTGCTAAACTATCAATTCCACCGTCATAAGGCTGTCAATAAATGTCGTACATATCCGACTAATGGACTCTTGCAGACACAAAATATAGATAAATATATTCATATATACCATTAAAAGGTTGACATATTTTGTAAGCTCACTTATGCTATCTATGGATTTACAAATATTTCAAGGAGGCGATTTGTTATGAAGGTAAAGTTTCTTCCTCAAGCAATTCTGGCTACAACGTTATTCATCTCGTGGGGAATCGTTAGTCCAGCAATCTCCCATGCTGAGAAAGGAGAAAAAATCCCTGACCAAATGTTAGCGGGTACAATCATCCAATATGATGAGAACAATAACATGGTTGTAGTAGAAAAAGGAACTCCTGTTCCTGAACCACAAAAATCTCTAGCTGCTATTGCCCCACTCACTGCTGAACAACAAATTGAGCTAGAAAAAGAAGAAGCAATGATTAAGGAAATCAAAGAAGAAGCCAAATCACTGCCGGTATATCATATTGATAACCCTGACCCTCAGCCTGGTTTAAAAGTAATTTATGATGGTGAAGGTTATATCAAAGATATTATCTTGCCTGATCAAAAGGAAAATGCGATTACTACTAATAATGTTTCACTTCAGGCATTACCACGCGGAACACGCAAAGCACCAGGATCTTATACATACGGGGCACATAATAATGAAATCGTCATTACCGGAACATCGAGCGGCAAGTCCAAGGCACAGGAAGAGGGACAAACTTTACGGACTCTACTGGCGAAAACTCCAATTCACTAAAAAGAGGCGACTGTGCAACAAAAGGAGCTATTGATAATCCCGAGTTTGGAACAAAGATCTCTGTAAGAAATATTGACAATAATAATGTTCATGACTTCACTAAGGCCGACAATGGGAGTCTGCCAGATGCTGTTATTGATATTTGGAAAACTGGCGTGCAAGATTTAGGCTTGACATGGAGTTCGTCTCTCTCATTTTCTGGGAGATATTTTTATGCATTCTAATATCTTTATATTGAAGAAAGGATAGGGCCTACGCCCTGTCCTTTTCCCTATTTAAATTACCAATATTCAATTAGTAAATCCCTCATTTCAGAAAGGATGTATCCCTTTGAAAACAAGCGACTTTCGCTTACTTATATTTTTCTTACTTGTTCCAGCTCTATTGTCTGCCTGCTCTCCAACTTCTGCTCCATCAGTAGAATCCGTCCCATCCAAACAAGTTCAATCAGGTGAAAAAACAGCTCCGGTCGGACAAGGCCAATATCTATCTATGACCTATACTGAATATGTGAATGGGAAAAATACAGATAAAGGTATGGTTATGCGGGTTATGACGTATGATTTGAGCAGCAAAAAAATGACCAAGCTGGCCGATGTTCCTTATACCTCTCAATATCCACTTTCTGTAGTGTCATTACCTGATCACAAGATTTACTACTCTGCTGATGTTGACGATAAGGGAGATCAGTTATTTTCGTACGATTTGAATTCAAAAAAAACCGAGCAACTTTCCGGAAATTTGTTTGCCATTAATCGTATAGTGCCAACGACTCCAGAAGGTCCACTTGTTCTAGCTGCTGTAAAAAAAGGAGAGCGTACACTTAAAACTATTTTCTACAATAAATCAACTCATAAAATGCAATTTATGAACGATGAAAACCAAGATAAACACACCTGGTCCATAGCCTACAATCCTGCGAAAAAAGCAATTTACAATACACAGTTTTCAGAGAAGGAGCAAGATAAACAGTCAGATATTGCATCAAAAAAAAATACGTTTACAACGCCAACAGACTACAAGGTTACAGAAATCAATAACATCACTAAACAAGAGCGACCTGTCATCACACTAAAGAACGAGCAAATCTTGTCAATGTCCAGCAGTAATGATCAGTTGCTCCTAGTCACTGCCCGTTTCATTAATCACGGCAACCCCGAGTATAGCCTTGTCGATATCGCAACTGGAAAGCGCACCAAATTAGAGCTACCCATTTCGTCCCGCAGCTTTATCTATATGTCCCCGGACGGCAAGGGTATCTACTATCTAGGAAGCGCCTCCCAGAAAAATCAGGAGGAAGGGCGCGGCGTGTACTATTATGACTTCGCATCGAAAATCCAAACCCCGATCTTCATACAGGAAGAGGGTTTTATCAATAACTTCATGCTGCTGAACAAATAATTCATTCTGAATAACTCTATGCCAAAAAGCCGGAAAAAGAGGCTTACGACCTCTCTCCGGCTGTCTTTATTTAATCCTAATTATCAAACCTTCTGCGGAACCTCCGACACTGTCACACCTTTGACCGATTCGGCTTGTTTTTTCGTTAAAACGATGTTCAAGACAATCGCCGTGATCGAGCCGGATACGATGCCGTTTTGCAGCAGCATTTTGGCAAAGCTCGGCAGTTGGTCGAACATTTGGGGCAGCACGGCAGAGCCGAGGCCCACCGCAATACTGCATGCCGCGATCAGCAGATTGCTTTCCTTCCGCAAGTCCACTTCTGACAAAATAGACATGCCCGACGCAGCAACCGAACCGAACATAACGATCATCGCCCCGCCCAGCACAGCATTAGGAATCACTGTCGTTAAGGCAGCCAGTTTGGGCAACAGACCAAGAACAACCATAATGCCACCCGCAGCAAAAATAACGTTCCGTGACTTGACGCGTGTCAGCGAAATCAGACCCACATTTTGCGAGAATGCCGTGTAAGGAAACGCATTAAAAATACCCCCGAGCATAATCGCAAGTCCTTCTGAGCGCAGACCATTGACGATTTGCTTCTGCTCTACCTTTTGATCAATCGCCTTGCCTACTGCCAAATAAACGCCCGTAGACTCGACCATGCTGACAATATTAACAATAATCATCGTACATACTGCCATAATGCTAAACTCAGGCTTACCAAAATAAAACGGCTGCGCAACACTTACCCAAGACGCTTGCGCCACTGGAGCAAAATGTACCATCCCCATCGCATAAGCGACCACGGTACCCGCAAACAGACCGATGAGCACGGAAATCGAGCGCAAAAAACCCTTTGCTAACCGATTCACAAGTAAAATAACCAGTAAAGTAACTAACGCCAGCAGCAAATTACGCGGCTGTCCAAAATCCGCGCTGCCCTGACCCCCTGCTACGTTATTCATCGCCACCGGAATGAGGGACAGGCCGATAATCGTAACCACCGAACCCGTAACCACCGTCGGGAAAAAGCGTAGCAGCTTGCCATACAACGGTGCCGCGAGCACCACGAATATACCGGATAAAATAATGGCTCCGTACGCGGTCGCCAAATTCGAGGTCGACGCAATCGCAATAATCGGCCCCACCGCCGTAAACGTACAGCCCAGAATGACAGGCAATCTACTGCCGAAAAACCGCGTGCCCATAATCTGTAATAACGTAGCAATCCCGCAAGTGAACAAATCGGCAGCCACCAGATAGGCCATCTGGGCTGGTGTCAGATGCAATGCTCCCCCTACAATGAGAGGTACGGCAATCGCTCCGGCGTACATCGCCATCACATGCTGGAAGCCCAGTGCGAATAACTTTTGTTTGCTTAGCATCCCACATTCTCCTTAACAGAAGAAATCACCGCACCCGCTTCTTCTATAAAATGAACCTCGCCCGGTGCCATGGAAGCGATACGTGCAAGAGAGCGTACGGCAATGCCTCTTTGTTCCAGCAGTCCACGGCCTTCCTGAAAGCTCTTTTCGATCACGCAGCCGACCCCGGCCAGTTCCGCTCCCGCTTCCTTCACAATATCTGTAAGTCCGACCAATGCTGCACCGGTCGCCAGAAAGTCATCCACGATCAGCACATGGTCGCTGGCATCGAGATATTTTTGGGAAATACTGACCTGATAGGTTTCCTGCCGTGTAAACGAGTGAACCTCAGCGAAGTATACCTGCTCGTTCAGCGTGATTGCCTTCTTTTTCTTCGCGTAGATGAACGGAACACCCAATGCAATGGCTGTAGCCATGGCAAACTGAATGCCGCTTGCTTCAATCGTAAGCACCTTCGTAATGGGAGCACTGCCAAAAAGACGTGCGAACTCCTTGCCAATCTCCAGCGCCAATGCTGTATCCACCTGATGATTCAAAAATGAATCTACCTTTAATACCGTGTCGGATAAAATCTGTCCCTCTTGACGAATACGCTCCTCCAAAACTTTCATTATGCGGGTATCGCTCCTTCTTTACTTTAAAATAGAATAAACCTGCCAAAACCAAAAAAAGGACAGGCTCCCTTGAGTTGTTTCTCAAGTGAAGCCTGTCCCTGGGGTTGTAATCCCTGACGGATGAGCACACAAATAAATGCCCGCATTTCATCCGAAGCCGATGCGCTATCACTCATAGTCAGACGATTACAGTGGTCGTCCGGTAGAAACTTTTGGGCCATATCCCCAATATTATACGAGTCATATGAAATTGATATCTTGTATACTACACCCTCTGGCGGGCGGTTTCAAGACTATTTTTCATACAGACAGCAGCACTTGAAGAACATTCCATAATTCTAACATCGCAAAACAATTTCCTCCTCCAATTAAAGTACATATATTGTAGAAAACAGATACCGAAACACGTAAATCCATACAAAACAACATTATATTTTATTTATAATTTGAAAAACAAAAATAAAACCATAAATTATATTTCCGTTTGTGTTGACTACAAAGATAAACGGAAGTAGTATTGAATTAGTTAAGAAATAAAAGGAGATTGGTTATGGATAACTATCTTGCTGTTGATATTGGAGCTTCAAGCGGAAGGCTCGTGCACGCAACTCTGCAAGACGGTCTGCTTCACTTGCAAGAGCTTCATCGGTTCAACAACTCCTTTACCGAAAGAGACGGACATGATTACTGGAATGTCGACGATCTGTTGGATGAGATTATTAAAGGACTGCAAAAAGCCAAACAAAAAGGGATTCATACCTGTACGATCGGCATCGATACATGGGCTGTAGATTATGTACTGCTTAATAAGGAAGGCCATCGCATTCATGAGATATACGCTTACCGGGATGCACGCACCCTTCATGCACCCAACAAGCTGCACCAGCTCATTAGCCGGGAAGATGTATATGAGAAAACAGGCATTCAGGAACTGAACTTTAATACGCTGTATCAACTGTTCGTCCATGATCGGAAACAGCTTGCCCAGGCGGATAAAATATTGATGGTACCTGATTATCTGTACTACCGCCTTACGGGCATCATGGTCAATGAAACGACGAACGCATCTACCATGCAGCTTCTAAATGTGAACGCCCGAGATTTTGATGAGGACCTGCTGTCCCTGCTCCAGCTTCGGCGTGATCAATTTTCGGAGCTTGCTGAGCCTGGTCAGGTGCTAGGTACTATTTTGCCGGAGCTTGTTAAGAAGTACGATCTTCCAGACTGCCAATTCATCCTCGTGCCTACGCATGATACCGCTTCGGCGGTTGCGGGTGTTCCATTACGACGGGAAGAATCGTGGGCTTATATTAGCAGCGGAACGTGGTCGCTACTGGGTATGGAGCGGCAACAAGCCTTGAACACCAAGGCAGCCATGCAGGCGAACTACACCAATGAGTGGGGCGCTTACGGCACATATCGTTTTCTGAAAAACATTATGGGCCTATGGATGATTCAGGAGGTAAGAAGAGAGGGCGGTTCCGCTCTTAGCTTTGCCGAATTGGCCCAACTGGCTTCGGCAGAAACGCCGTTTGCCAGTCTCGTTCTCTGCAACCTGCCCGCATTTTTAAACCCGGATAGCATGACCCTTGAAATTCAACGGTTTTGCGAGGAAACGGGGCAGCCCATTCCCCGAACTCCGGGTTCGCTCGCCCGCTGTATTTTCGACAGCCTGGCCTTGAGCTACCGGGATGCCTTACATGAGCTACAGCGTTTAACAGACGAAACGGTTACCCAATTGCACATTGTCGGCGGAGGCGCTAACAACGAGTTACTATGTCAGCTAACAGCCGATCTTTTGGGGGTTGAGGTTCACGCAGGCCCTTCAGAGTCTACGGCTATCGGTAATATCGTCGTGCAGCTCATCAGCACCGGCGCTCTTGACGATCTCCAAGCTGCTGGCAGCGTCATTGCCCAATCCTTCCCGACCCAGTTATATCAACCGAGGACGGTGGGTGGGATTGAAGGGCTTCTGGATCGCTGGGAGAGTCTCAAGAAGCAAACAGCGTCCTCTATTCAGATATCTCGATAAAGGAGTAAAACCATGAATCAAGCCATTGAAGCCAGTTATAACGAAGCGAAAAAGCTGTATGCCCGCCACGGTATTCAGGTGGATGACGTTTTACAGAAGCTTTCAGAGATCAAAATATCATTACACTGCTGGCAGGGAGATGATGTTCAGGGCTTCCTGTTCAAAGACAAACAGCTTAGCGGGGGCATTGCTGTAACAGGCAGCTACCCGGGCAGAGCGGGTACGCCGAATGAATTGCGCCAGGATCTAGAGAAAGCCCTGTCGCTCATTCCAGGTCAACACAAGGTCAATCTGCACGCCATCTATGCGGATACCACAGAACAAGTGGATCTGGATCAATTGGAGCCGCGCCATTTTCAGAACTGGGTAGACTGGGCCAAACAGCAGGGACTGGGGCTTGATTTTAACCCCACATTGTTCTCCCATCCCAAAGCGGAAGACGGCTTCACGCTAAGCCACAAGGACCCGGAAATTCGCAACTTCTGGATCACACACTGCAAAAAATCGCGCAGGATTGCAGAGCATTTTGGAAAAGAACTCGGTCAGCCATGTGTTACAAACCACTGGATGCCGGATGGTTACAAGGATACCCCGATTGACCGCTTGGCTCCAAGAGAGCGGCTGCGGGATTCTCTGGACGAGATTTTCAGTGAAGAAATTAGTGAAGAATACAACATAGACGCGGTTGAAAGCAAGCTGTTCGGCATCGGTTCGGAAAGCTATGTCGTCGGTTCGCATGAGTTCTATATGGGCTACGCGCTGACGCGGGGCAAATCCATCTGTCTCGATTCCGGCCACTTCCATCCGACCGAAGTCATTTCGAATAAACTGTCTTCCGTGCTGATGTTCACCGATCAATTATTGCTTCATGTCAGCAGACCCGTCCGTTGGGACAGCGATCATGTGGTGACCATGGACGACGAATTACTCGACATTGCCCGTGAGCTGGTTCGCGGAGATTTGCTTTCCCGAACCCATATCGGCCTTGATTTCTTTGACGGCAGCATTAATCATGTGGCTGCATGGGTCATCGGAACACGCAACACAATCAAAGCGCTGCTCCGCGCTATGCTGGAACCGATTGAAGCATTGAAGCAGGCGGAAGAGGAACGGGACTTTACCACTCGTCTTGCCCTGGTCGAAGAATTTAAATCGTATCCGTTCGGGGCCATCTGGGATTACTATTGCGCTCAAAATAGTGTCCCTGTTCGTGAAGAATGGCTGGCAGAAGCGAAAAACTATGAACAACAGGTACTGCTGAAACGGTAACTACTGCATTGATAATTTATATTTATATCATCCAAAGGGAGAGATCATCCATGACTACTGTGCTGGAGAATCAAAAAGAACGAAAATCGGGACTGGATATCCCATTTGTTCGCGAGATGGCGGAAATTACGCAAAACATGTGGAAATTCGGCTGGGATGAGCGTAACGGAGGGAATGTCAGTTATATTCTGGATGAAGCAGAGGTAGCCAAATATCTTGATATCCATCATGTTATTCGTACGATCAAACCTGCTTTTCCTGTGAATGAACTGGCAGGCAAATATTTTATTGTCACTGGATCAGGTAAATATTTTAAAAACGTAATCTCCGATCCGGAAGCCAATTTAGGTGTCCTTCGTGTCTCGCAGGATGGCGAGCAATTGGAAGTCTTGTGGGGCCTCAAGCATGACGCGGTACCTACGAGCGAATTGCCGTCTCATTTTATGAGCCATATCGAACGATTGAAGGTGGATCCTAACCATCGTGTTGTGATCCATAATCATGCCACCCATGTCATTGCCATGACCTTCATTCATAATCTGGACGAAAACCAGTTCACCAAAACACTGTGGGAAATGTGTACCGAATGTATTGTCGTCTTCCCAGACGGTATCGGCGTAATCCCTTGGATGGTACCGGGCTCCAGCGAAATCGGCCGCGAAACGGCCAAAAAAATGAAAGATCATCACGCCGTATTATGGCCTCATCACGGTATTTTCGGAACAGGCAGCTCCATTGATGAAGCGTTTGGCCTGATTGAAACGATTGAAAAAGCGGCGCAAATTTATATGCTCATTGCACAGCATGATATCCAGCAGCGGATTACGGATCAGGAATTGGCGGATCTGGCTAAAGCCTTTAACGTTACTCCAAAAGAAGGAATCCTGAACGTATAAACATAGGCTGACCTCATAGCTCACAACCTAAAAGGCTCCACGGCTCGTCTCAAACCAGCCATGGAGCCTTTGTCATGCCTACGGGATATCACGCTTTATGTTTCACGAATAGCCCGATCCGTCAACTGATTCAGGACAGCGTCCTCCATCGGCGGGTTATGCAGACCGAAGCGCACATTACGGTACATCAGTTGTAGCGGATGGGACAGCGACAGGCTGTGTACCCCGACGATTTTCATCGCCAGATCCACTACAGACAAAGCTGTTTGTACAGCAAACACCTTGGCTGCGCCGAGATCCGGGTTCGCCTGCCCGGGAGGCACCATGGCATTCGGCTGCCAACGCGCAGCTACGCCATATAACAGATGCCGGGCGGCTGTCAGCTCCAGCTCGATCTGTCCGAGTTTTTGCCGGATATGCGGCAATTCGATGATCGGGTGCGGCAAGCTGTTCGGCTGATAGCTGGAAGCAAATTGAATCGCCTCCTGACGCGCAGCCAGTGCGATCCCCAAATAGACAGCCGGAATATTGAGTAAAAAGAAGCCGGGCTTCGCGTTTTTGCGGGATGGCTGCCGCTGGTGTACCCTTGCGTGCTCGGGAAGCTGTACATCCTTCAGCACAAGATCATGACTGGCTGTCGCCCGCATTCCCACCGTGTTCCAGGTCGGGTTAATGGATACCCCCGGTGCTTCCTTCGGAATCAGGAACTCCGATACGCCTCCGGTTTCAGTATCCGAGGCAGACACGATAAAGTAGTCCAGCGCGGTCGAAAGAGACGTGAACGCCTTGGTCCCATTCAGAACAAAGCCCTGTTCTGTCCGTTCTGCCAAGGTCTGGGGCTTGCCCCCACGAGTCGGGCTTCCAGTGCCAATCTCCGAATCGGCACGGTTCACCAGCGCCCCCCGTTCGACTACTTCACGGCATAACGCGGCGTATTGTTCCTCCTGCCAAGGACGATCCTCGGACAAGCCGAACAGGATAATATGATGCCAGCCCAAAGCCAACGCCATCGCAGCGTCAACCTGAGCAATTCTTTCCTGGTATAACAGAAATTCAGTCAGGGATGCCCCCTGCCCTCCATATTCGCGGGGAACGGAGAGCGTATGATACCCGATTTCCTTTAGATCGTGAAGCAGGCTTACGTTAAGCTCGTTCGTTTCGTCCGCCTTACGTGCCGTCTCGTGATGGCGCTCCACAATGGTTCCAATCAGCTTTAGCTTGTCCACTTGCTCTTTTGTTGTAGCGAATCCGTATTCTAATAAAGACAATGAAGCCCCTCCTTTTGCCTAGAAGCTTATCCAATATAGCCTAAATAAGATATTCCATAGAGATTATCATTTAATAGTATCAAGCTTTCAAACGGTGCGTCTATGTCAATTTGTGATCTACTTTCCTTAGCATGTGATCAAATTGACAAAAAAACAGCACCCTCCGGAAATGGTTTTAATTTTATAGCCCTAAATTCCAATGAATTAACTTGTAATTGTCCATTCCTTTATATACAATAAAATCAAAATCCCCTTATCTCCACCAAAGGAGAGGTGACATATTGTGAAAAGAGTGAAGAACGAAGATCACTTCGACATCGTGGAAGACCATTATTTCACAGCTACTGAACTGGAAAAATCCAGCGCGATATGGCCAGTCAGGCTCGGTATGGATATTTCCAAGACCAGCTATCATGTCGGCCCCAAGGCTGTGCCTTATTTCTATTTAATTTTTGTGCTTGACGGTCAGGCTGAGTTTATTTATAAGCAAAAGAAATATCATGTGCAGAAGTCCGACCTATTCTGCTTTTTCCCGCATCTTGCACATGAATACTACACGGATCAGGAGAACCCGTTACAAAAGGTATGGATTGCTTTTGAGGGACCCAAATCCCTTGCTTTGCTGGAGCGAATCGGGATTAAACCCTGTACGCCTTTTTTGGCCAATGCAGTAAGTGAGGAAGTCATTGGACTCATCTCGAATTTGTTTTCCATTGTAAATGACAGCAGCAGACGTGACAGCGATCTCGCGCGTCTCATTACACTGCACCAGATTTTCGAGGAGCTGTCCCGCAACACATCGGATACATTGCGCAACTATGTATGCTCTGACTATTGGCTACAACAGGGGAAAGATTACATTGATATGCACTATTGTGACCGCATTACGATTGAACAGATTGCCGAGCATGTTGGCGTGGATCGCGCGCATTTTTCACGCAAATTCCACTCCACCTTCCTGATTTCCCCCGCCAAGTATTTGCAAAACCTCAAGATCGATGAGGCCAAAAGATTGCTGGAGCAAACGACTTACAATTTGTCGATCATTGCCCAGTCCATCGGCTACACGGATATGTCCACTTTTTCCAAGGCATTCAAGAAAACGGCTGGAATTCCGCCGCGTGAGCATCGGTTCCGGCATCAAGCCCGGCGAGAGTTCCGTACCGCCAACGCTTAATGCACAGTACCGCATGGCGTAGGTTCCATCACTCTTTACCACCCTGTTATTTAACACAAAAAAAATAGCACAAGTACGCTGGCATGGAGTTCAGTAGCGATACAGGAGAACAACTATATACGGTTATTCTCCTTTTTTTATGACCTGATCCTAATTCCTACTTGGTTCTCAGACCTTTCAACGCTATAATAGGCATCAAACCAACAGGAAAGGTACGTGAAACGAATGCTGCGATTCAATGCGATACGTATGGGCTATCTGCTGGGCATCTCACTGGTACTGGCCGCGATTATTTATTTTTTCGCCTCCAATTGGGGTGGACTGGATCGGACGGTCAAAATTGTGCTGGCTGCTGCGCTTATCGTTCTGTTCTATGGCTTGTCCTTTGTATTTGCACGTATACGCGCTATTCCCGGTCAGCAAGCCTTTCTGTCGAATATATTTCTGGTGGCTGGCTGTATAGCCTTTGGCGTTTCCGTGGCGTTGCTTGGTCAAATATACAATTCCCACGCGGACAGTTACGGGTTGTTTTTAATTTGGTCGGTTCCGGCTCTGCTGTTAAGCTGGATTACCCGCTACAATCCTTTTTATATACTGTCCTATGTATTGATTCATCTCGGTTTGTGGCTTTATTTTTACCCTACGATGCAAAGCGCACCTTACAGCGAACTGGAATCGTTGTCCATTGCCGGAGTGTTCGCACTGGTCAATCTGGTGTTGTTTCTGTTGACGTTCTTCCATCGTCTAAGCTCTGCACCACTAAAATATGTGAGCTTTATCGTTTTCCACATAGCCTTGCTGACGATGACCAACTCTTTTGCATTGGATGAATATGGTCTCATTATGAACATACCATGTATCGCTGTGATCGCTATTGGGTTTTATGTGTTTACCAAGGTCCGACTGAGTAAAACGCTGCTCACCTTGAATGCATTGGCGGCCTCCGCTTTTGCTGTCTTTAAATTTATCGAGCTGGCAGAAGCGTACTCTTCATCGCTGTTCTTTGTCTTTGGGTTGATTTTTGTGGCGCTGCTGTTGACGGGTAATGTATGGTTTTTCCGTTATTTGAATCGTTTGGGGAAAACACCGCCGGAAGCTGGGGAAATATCCAACGAGAACAAAGGGGATATCGCAAAATCCGATACGGAGACAACGGGCATCAGTACATCAAAGACTGAGACAACCGTTCCCGAGGAACGTAGCAGTGAATGGATCAGCAAAACCGTATCCCGTGTGATCAAAGTGGTCGGAGTGCTGATTGGAAGTATATCCCTGATCGGACTGATTAACATTAGCACGAATGTAAACCACACCGAATATGTACTGTTGGGTGTGTCGTTGCTGCTTATGATTTCGATGATTGTCATTCCGGAATCCAAGCTGGATTCTGTCATACGTTATACCCTGTTGGCGATCAGCTATATTACAGGCTGGGTAGCCATTCTCTGGTCAGATCAGACGTTGCTTTCGGTACTGTTTTTGATCGTTTCTATAGTAGGATGGTTTCGTTCGCAGGGAAGGCGACAGCTATTTTTCACTTACACCTTTGTGAACTTGAATTTGGCGACCATTCTATTTCAGCAGTTTCAGGAGTGGGATTCTTGGAACTGGTCCTTTGAGTACATTATCCTCTCTCTTTTCTTGGTCAATGCTGTGTTGTATGCAGCAAGTTACTTTATACCCAAGACGGCATCGCGGGAACACCTTCGGGATAGCTCCTTATTTTTCAGCCTGCTGTTTATGCTGTGGGCGACCTTTTTCGAGGATGTCATTCCACACTCTTATGTGCTGATTAACATTCTTTATTTCGTTATCGTTACAGGTATGGTCTTTGCCTTCATCCGACTAAAACAAAAATCGGAGGTCTTCACAAGCGTAGCGTTCTGGTTTATTTTTATTGGCTTCAAATACTATGATTTGTTGTGGACGCTACTGTATAAGTCCTTTACGCTGGCGCTGCTGGGTGTCATTGCACTCGGAATTACGTGGTGGGCGGATCGGCGGATGGCCCATAGCGGCAAGACAGCGTTTGATGCCGACCACCGCAGCTTTAGCTTCATGCGCTTAAGCCCGCTGCTGATCGCTGTAGTTATCATGCTACAGCTCGGTGTGATCGGCTATCAGACCGTAAGAAGTGAAAGCCTGCTTGCCACAGGCGCTTCCATCAAGCTCAAACTAGCCCCTGTAGACCCTCGCTCTCTGTTACAAGGCGATTATGTCATGCTGAATTACGATATCTCTACCCCCTTTTCGCAGGACAATTGGAATCAGGGCAAGGTTAAAGTCGTGCTTGCGCCGAATAGCCAAGGAGTATACACCGTTGATCGACTGTATCAGGATGGTGACAAGCTTGCCAATCATGAGGTTATTCTAAATGGAAAATGGAATGGTTCACGTATTCAGTACGGTATTGAGAATTATTTCATCCCTGAGGGAACCGGGCGTAATGTTGAACAGAACGCTCATTATGCCTACATTCGGGTAAGTCAGAGCGGGGATGCGTTGCTGGAACGGCTGTCAGACAGCTAACCGGAGATCATGGAGCACATCGTACCCAGTGGGGTCTTATCCTGCTGTTGTACGTCACGCCTGCATGATGCGAAGACCCAGTCGTCATTACAAAAACAGGCTGAACCAAGTCCCTCCATTACTGGAGAGTCACTTGGTTCAGCCTGTTTACTTTTACAGTACAGTGGAAGGACGTCCCTTATGAATTGCCTTCTTCATCCTTCGTTCAGCCCCGCCTATGCGTCTCTCGACCAATTCGCAATCCCTTGGATATCCTCCGGCTGAGTCCGGCAACAACCACCAATCAGGCGGGCTCCTGCTTCATACCATTGGCGAGCACTCTGCCCGAACGTCTCTGTACAACTCGTACCGTGCCATGTCTTGGTAACCGGGTCATATTCCTCCCCCAGATTGGGATATACCACCACAGGCTTATCCGTATAACTGCGCATTTCGTGGATGAGCGATGGAATGTACTGCGGCAAAGTACAATTAATACCTACAGCAGCCACTTGCTCATGTTCATCCAGCCATTCGGCGCACGCGGCGGCCGACTCCCCATTGCTGATGTGCTGCCCATCCTTTGCACTAAAGCTGATCCAGGCATACGTGCCGGGAAATTCCTTTAGCAATCGCGCGATGGCCTTGGCTTCGACCAGACATGGTATTGTTTCACAGGCCAAAATATCTGCGCCTGCCTCAATGAGAGCCTTCATTCGCGGTCGGTGAAACTCGACAAGCTGTTCCTCGCTCAGCGTATAATCACCGCGATATTCTGAACCATCCGCCAAAAACGCGCCGTAGGGTCCGACAGAGGCTGCGACTAGCGGCTTGGGGCGATGCTGTTGTTTTGCACCAGCCGTAATATCTGCCCAAAATTCATCCCGTGCCTGTACGGCAATCCGTACTGAGGACTGAATCAACTCCAACGCTTCATTTTCGCTCAAGCCCCGTTTGACATAGCCTTCAACGGTAGCCTGATAGCTCGCAGTGATCGCGCAGTCTGCACCCGCTTCAAAATAGTCTCTATGCACACGCTTGATAGACTCCGGGTGCTCATGGAGTATTTTAGCCGACCATAAGCTGTCGTTCAGATCATGCCCGTGACGCTCCAGCTCCGTAGCCATTGCGCCATCCAGCACGATCAGCGGAAATTCGTCCAGTATATGTTGTATCGGATTCATAGGGTTCCTCCTGCTCGTCTTTTCTATTTAACTCACTAATCAAGTTGGGTTTAATTTTTTATATTATAGCATGTATGTTGATGAGTACCTCTCATTTGCCCATCTGATGTAATGTATAAATTTTTTAAATTAGTTTCATAAGTTAAATTAATTAGATATTGTTCTTTTTTTCACAAAGTCATTTTACTATAAAAGTGCAAACCAACCACTTTGGCCAAAAGATCAGGGAATTGCATAGTCATATTTGTGAAAAAAGGTACAAGAGAGGGTTTTATCTATGTCTTTACTACAAATGATTACATCGACCTTAACAGATAATAATATTCTCAGTTCCATCGCTTCCACCGTTTTTATTATCCTTCTCGGTTTCTTTTGCCGCAAGAAGGGGATTTTTACAGCACAAGTAGGAAAGCTGCTGTCCAAGGTTGTTTTAACTGTGGCTTTACCAGCGTTAGCCTTTAATTCTTTCATGCAGGATATTAATCCTACAATATTAAAGCAAGGCATGAATGTTTTAATATGGGGAATTTTAATTTATATTATTCTCATTTTTATTTCAAAACCTTTCTTCCTGAGCTACAACAAGGATAAACAGGATGTTCTGCGGGTATTAACTATTTTCGGGTCTACTACTTTTTTCGGAATTCCAATTGTTGCGGCAATCTATGGTCCTACCGGAGTTATGTACAGTTCCATTTTTAACATAGGCTACCGTATTTTCTTATACTCCTATGGCTATATCAAAATGAGCGGCTTAAAAATGGAGCTTAAAAATCTCAAAACCATGTTTTTAAATCCGATCGTTATCGCCACTTTTCTAGGCTTGTTTGTTTGGTTGTTTCAGGGTTATTTGCCACAGATGAGCGTAGCTACTGAGGATGGGGCCATTCAGCAATTCGCTTTTCTAAGAATTGATCAAACTGCTGTCTGGTTGTTCAAGCCCATGACCTACCTTGCTGGGCTAGCTTCACCATTAGCCTGGTTATCGATTGGTTCTACATTGGGTGAGATCAGCTTCAAGTCGGCAGCTACTGACAAGACCTCTTGGTATTACAGCATCGTTAAGGTTTGGCTTGTACCTATTGTTAACATCGTTTTGCTGGCTTTGTTAACTGTATCTCATATTCTGTCGGTCGATACTGTCGCTTTATCTACTATTGTCATTATGATGGCTACTCCTACTGCTACCGTAGCCGCAGCCTATGCCATCAGTTTTGATAAGGAAGCCATATTGACTTCCAATGCATCGCTTCTATCTACTATAACTTCTGTCGTCATGATTCCAGTTTGGATTATTACGCTAAATATCATTGATAAAATTGGGATTTTCTAAATCAGGGGGAAAACAACATGTTAAAAATAATTTGCTACGGCGTCCGTTCTTATGAGAAACCATATTTCCATGACCTCAATAAATATAACTTTCAACTAACGCTGGTAGAAGAACTGTTAACTTCCAGCAATGCAGAATTGGCACAGCATCATGATGCCGTTTTGTTAAGAGGAAACTGCGCTGCGAATCGAGAGAATCTCACGAAATTCAAGGATTACGGCATTCAATATGTTTTCACCAGAACGGTCGGAATCAACCACATTGATTTAGATGCCTGCAGCGAATTCGGGATGAAGGTCGCACGTGTGCCATCATATTCTCCGAATGCCATTGCGGAGCTCTCCTTAACTCTGGCCATGATGCTGTTCCGTCACACGGCTTATATGACTGCCAAAAGCTCGTTCAAAAATTTTATTGTGGACGAGCATACATTCAGCAAAGAGATCCATAACTGTAAAGTTGGGATTATTGGGGTCGGTCGCATTGGTCTGACGGAAGCCAAATTGTTTAAAGGATTAGGAGCATCCGTTATTGGCTATGATGTGTACCAATCCGACGCAGCCAAGGAAGTCATTCCATTCACAACTTTAGATGAGCTATTGGCAGAGAGTGATATCGTCAGTGTGCATGTTCCTTATCTGCCGGGACAGAACGACAAAATGATTAACGCCAGCTTTTTAGAAAAAATGAAAAAGGGATCTATTCTAATTAATACTTCACGTGGAGAATTACAAGATAACCAAGCCATTTTGGACGCTTTGCTCAGCAACCATCTGGAAGGCTTCGCTACGGATGTCTTCCCTAAAGAAGAAGAATTATTTTTCAGAGCATTTGATCCATGGCAAATGCTCCCGGATCCAACGGTCCAGAAGCTTGTGGAGCTGTATCCAAGAGTTTTGGTGACGCCTCATGCTGGCTCGAATACCGTTACAGCGTTATCCAACATGATTGAAACCAGCTACGACAACTTCCATGATATACTTACAACCCAAACTTCGGACAATCTGGTCCCACTCCCTGTTCTTTCTATGAAATAATTAGGAAGCTCGGCATTATTATTTCACAAAAAAGAACCGCTATTTCCAGAATTACAATGGAAATAGCGGTTCTTTTAAATTAGGATTCACCTGATAGAGCATTAGCGGCCTTCCAACCTTGTGGTATTCTATCGATTCAATCAAGAAGCCATCGTCCACCAGGAACTGAATATATTTTTTCACCGTAATACGGGACAAGTCCACTTCTCTGGCTAAGGTTTCGACGGAAAATGGTCCGTTCAGCTCTTGGATGCTCTTCAGTATCGTGGTCATGGTCAGTTTGGACAGGTTTTTGGAAAGATTTTTGGATAGGTTTTCAGGAGATCCTTTCTTCTCCATACCCGTATGCTCATCTTTATTAAAATAATGATCAATGGCAGCTTGATTAATTCCGTTCCCTTCCTCCATCACCGTGGCCAGACGCTGGATTTTCTCAACAGCCAACTTAAAGCGTTCGAATGTAAAGGGTTTAATTAAATAGTCTGCAACTCCATAAAAAACAGCTTCCTTCACCGTTTGAATATCTTTTGCAGCCGTAATTAAAATAACGGACGCATGATACTGATGCTCCTGCATATGTGTTAATAAAGTTAATCCGCTTTTCCCAGGTAAATAAACGTCCAGCAATACCAAATCCGGTGTCCATTTTTGAAGACAATCCTGTGCTTTCTTGACGGTATCTGCCTTACATACAACATCCAAATTGTCCATGCGCTCAATAAACTGTTGATTTAGCTCAGCAACCATGGGATCATCCTCAACAATCAGAACCTTCATTCATTTGTCACCTCCAATGTACAGGGCAACTCTACATATATACTTGTTCCCAGGCCCGGCTGGCTGTCAATCTCAATGATGCCCTGGTGATTGTCCACCATGGTTTTAACCAGATTCAAGCCATAGCCTCTGTCTTCTCCTTTGGTTGAAAAGCCATGCTCAAATATTCTTTTTTGCATCTCAAAATCAATCCCCATACCATTATCTTTCACTTTTAGAATGAACACATTTCCCTCACACTCATAGTTCAATTTCAACTCAATTCTACCGGGTTGTTTTTTTAATAAAATCGAGTCTATGGCGTTGTCAAAAAAATTACCCAGTATGTGTATGACATCATGAACGATGTCCTGCATCTCTACATTAGAGACATTCGAGCTTTCTTCCAGAAGAACCGAAATATTCTGCTCGCGTGCTTCGTTGATTTTACCCATAATAAAACCTGCTAATGCCGGAACTTTAATTCTCTCGGTCAGAAAGCCTACCTCATTTTGATACCGGTGATTTAGCTGCTGAATATACTGACTGACCTCTACATATTTCCTCATCTCAATCAGTCCGGATATGACATGCATTTTGTTCATAAACTCATGAGTCTGCCCACGAAGAGAGTTAATATAATATTTTGTGCCACTTAACTGGTTACTGAGATGAATCATCTCGGATTGGTCGCGCAGCGTAGCAACTGCCCCAAAAAACTCATTTTCAACATATATAGGGGTTACTGTCGCAATGACTTCTATACCATTCACATAAAATGAGCGATCCTTGATCTTCTTCTTATCATCAAATACTCTCTTGAAGAGCACGTTATAAAAGTTGGTATCTAGCTGCTCGCCAATTGGGTCTTTCATGTCTTGGTTTGCCAGTTGGTACTTGGCCTGAGCTTCTTTGTTCATGAGCATAATTTTCTTGTCAGCCGAAATGGCTATAATTCCTTCAGCGACCTCATTTTCAATAATTTCTTTTTCGCGCAATCGTGTTGCTATCTCTTGCGGTTCAAGCCCAAATAAAATCGTTTTGATTTTCTGAGCAAGTATGATCGCACCCAGAACTCCACTAAAGAGTCCAAGCATCAGCCCCCCAAAAATGGTATACTGCGCCTGCATCAAATCATGATTTAGGGTTCTCATGGTCAGCCCTACACATACAATGCCAATGACCTCATGCTGTTGATTAAATATCGGCGTAAAATATCGGTAACCTTTGCCCAAAATACCTATATTCTCAGAAAAATGTCCCTGACCGGATAGCGCTCTTCTGGCATCATTCAAATCAGAGAACGGTTTGCCAACCATCGTTGCATTCGGATGAGATAGCCGAATTAAATCGTGGTTCAGAATGACAACAAAATCCACATTAACGTTATGCATTACTCCAAGCGAGTAGTCTTGGATCTGCTTCACAGGAACTCCCTGCTCGACATTACGAATAACATCGTTGTCACTGGCAACCATTTTGGCAATACCCGAAAGTTTTTCCTTCGTATTATCAAAATGCTTGTTAATCACGAAATTACGAATGAGAAGCAAGGATATAATTAAGGAAATAATGATAACTAAAACAACCAAAATAATAATCATGAACTGCAGCGAAACTTTGAATTGTCGTCTCCGTTTCGACTTACCTTTTAAGCGCAACCCCATCACCTAGCTTCTTTCTCAAGCTCTCTATTGGGAAGAAAGCATGTCTTCTGCTCCTCTAATCCCTTGTTATTCGACATCGTTTGACAAATTCCTTCTTAATCTGCAAGCTCTAAAAAACCTCCAACGACAACAAACATAGCCTCTATCTGAAATACAACAATATGCTGAATAAGGAAGAGTCAATTCTCCATAATAAGGACGTATACCTAACGAAATGGAGGACATAGGAATGATCAAAAATCTCGAAAGTAATTACAACTGCGCCAATGCAGGGCAGGATCTTCATCAGCTCAAGCAGGAACTCGCTGCGCTTCAGGAACAAGGTGCGAACGACCAAGCGTCCGTGGAAGCCATTCATCGGCTGGAAAATCAAATTTCGTTCATCTTGAACAAGTGCGATATTAACCACTAGTTGAAGCTTGGCTATTTCAGTAAAATAAATAAAACCGGCTTGTCTTTTAAAGACAAGCCGGTTTATATGAATTAGTGTATGCAAAAAGGTTCCAAATTCACAAAATTCCCCGTATCTCATCCAATGACTGCACCTTTTCCCGCTGCATCCATTGTTCAAGGCCGTGTACCAGCTCAGCCCCTGCATGTAAATGGACAAAATTGTACGTTCCCACCTGAATTGCAGCTGCTCCTGCCATCGTAAATTCGATAATATCCTCCACCGAGCTGATGCCACCCATCCCGATCACCGGAATGGATACCGCCTGCGCCACCTGATGAACCATGCGTAAGGCAATCGGCTTGATCGCCGGGCCGGAAAGACCTGCATACGTATTTGCGAAAACACTGCGTCGCCGACGTATATCTATTTTCATCGCAGAAAATGTATTGATCAGCGAAACCCCGTCTGCGCCTTCTTCCTCGCACATAACCGCCATCTGCGTAATATTCTCTGCATTTGGGGACAGCTTCACGACCAGCGGAAGCGCCGTTACGTTGCGCACCTGCCGTACCACGTCCCGCGCCACCTCGGTCTGAATGCCAAATTGCATCCCGCCCTGCTTTACGTTGGGACAGGAAATGTTCAGTTCCAGCATATCGACGCCTCTGCGGTTCATCGTGCGCCGTTTTTGCGCATTTTCCGTAATCATGGCTACGGCCTGAACATACTCCTCCAGATTGGAGCCACCCACGTTAGCAATGACAGCCGTATTCCAGCGCGTCATGTCATCCAGCTCATCCTTCAAAAAGGCCGACACACCCGGATTTTCCAGTCCCACACTATTGAGCATACCGGATGCTGTTTCATGTATGCGTGATCCGGTATTGCCAGCCTTCGGATGAAGGGTTAATCCCTTGCCGACGATGCCGCCCAACAGTTCAGGAGAGTAAAACTCTGCATACTCACGCCCGAACCCAAATGTACCAGATGCCATGATGATCGGGTTCTTGAACGGGACGCCCGCAATATTACACGCCATGGAGATCATCAAAGTCCACCTCCTCTATCGGGAATACAGGCCCTTCCTTACACACCCTCTTATTACCTCCACGGGTATGCATGGTGCAGCCCAAACACGCGCCAATACCACAGGCCATGTGTCTTTCTGTTGAAATATATAAACGGGACGACGTGCCAGCTGTTTTCACCGCAAGCGCTTGTAGCATCGGAGTCGGCCCACAGGAAAACATATTCGCATAGAGATGAGGATCGACCTTCTCGACGATGCTTCCCCCTACCTTGACTTGTACAGAGGCTGCCACAGCTTCAAAAGCATCCACCCCAAAGGCTTGCTGCGCAAACCCCAGATAAACATGTGCATGCGGATAATGCTTTGCAGCCAGCAGCAATGGAGCCGTGCCCATACCACCGCCGATTAAGGCCAAGCTGCCTTCTACCTGAGGAAAGCCATTGCCGAAAGGCCCTTCCAACTGAACCTCCTGCCCCGGCTGCAACCGGGAAAACAAACTTGTCCCTTCTCCCACAACCCGATATAGAAAGGAAATGTCCTCTTCCCCGATATCGTAAATGCTGATAGGTCTAGGTAGCAATGGGTAACCGGTTCTGGTACGCAGCATGTAAAACTGGCCCATTTCCCCTTTAAAGGTTCCCTCTATTTTCATCACATAAATGCCCGGAACGAGCGCCACATTCGAAATTACGTTAGCCATATAACCCCTCCACTAACCACTCACTATAACGTAAAAACAGCAATGATTACGTGACTATTTTCACATTTATAGACTGAGTTAGGTTTGAGTGCTTTTCTTTCTCCTCAATAACCCAGGCATAAAAAAAGCGTACTCCTGTTAAAGAGTACGCTTCTGTATTAACTAATCGCTTCACGTTCCGATGTGCGACTACCTTTTGCATCCTTGCGGATTTGCTTGCTGCGCAACTGTCCGCAAGCCGCGTCAATGTCGACTCCATGCTCCAACCGAACACTACAGCTAATGCCTTGTTTTTTCAGAACATCATAGAAGCCCGTAATCGACTCCGACTCACTCCGCTGGTATTGGCTATGCTCATCTACCGGATTGTATGGAATCAGGTTTACATTTGCCAAATTGCGACGGTGGCCCACCAACTCAGACAACTCCAGCGCATGTTCCTTGGTATCATTAATATCCTTCAGCAAAATATACTCCAGCGTAATCCGACGATTTGTTTTATCCAGATAGTAATCAATCGCCTCCATCAGCTTCTCAATCGGAATCGCCCGATTGATCTTCATGATGCGGGTGCGAGTCTCATTATTCGGCGCATGAAGGGAAATCGCCAGATTGACATGCAGATCGGAATCGGCAAATTCAATAATTTTATCGGCAAGTCCGCTCGTAGAAACCGTAATATGTCGCGGACCAATAGCCAGCCCTTTATGATCCTTAATGACTCGGATAAAGTCGGACAGGTTCACGAAGTTATCAAACGGCTCACCAATCCCCATCACGACGACGTGACTGACCCGGTCGCCCGGACGTTCCTGATCCAGATACAACTGCACCTTCATAATCTGCTCGACGATTTCACCGCTGGACAGGTCACGGCTCTTCTTCAACAGCCCACTCGCGCAAAAGCTGCACCCGATGTTACAGCCCACCTGCGTTGTCACACATACCGACAGTCCAAACTTGTGTCGCATCAATACCGTCTCAATCAAATTACCATCCTGAAGACGGAACAAGAATTTGACCGTCCCATCCGCCGACTGCTGCTTCACATGCTCTTCCAATGTTTGAATCGGAAAATGCTCTGCCAGCAGGCGGGTACAGTTCTCATGAACCTCCGTCATCGCGGCAAAATCAGTAACCCGTTTCCGATAAAGTGCATCCCATACCTGCAACGCCCGGGATTTCTTATGTCCATGCTCGATGAGCCATGCTGTCAACTGATCTAGCGTTAATCCATAAATGGATTCTTTTTTCATGTTCGATCCTCTTTTCAAAACGTTAAAATTCGTCTTCCTCTATATACAATCCATTTATTTAAAACAAAGCACTTACCAATCGTCTCAGCCATCATTGCATCATAGCATGTTTAAGCAGTCTTCGCTATTTAAACACTTCTTTCATTGTCCCAAATTTTAATTATGAACACAAGGGGGCAGGCGAAATGTATCCTCTAAAATTTCAGTATGAAATTCCGACTTGAAACAGAGTATGCGTCCCATTAAACTAGGCGACAGAGCCTGTTCAACAAGAGCACGCAAAGACAGGATTACGGACACCGCTAATGATATGATTACAACCAAGGAAGGTGATGCGGTTGGAATGGTTACTTCGGATCAAGAACGCGCTGGATCTGATGGAAGAAAGAATGCAGCAGCCGCTGGATATCGACGAAATTGCAAAGGCAGCCTATTCGTCTCCCTTTCATTTCCAACGTATGTTTCATATGCTAACCGGCGTCACGGTAGCCGAATATATACGTAAACGTCGATTGACCTTGGCTGCACAGGAATTGAGTCTTTCTACCACCAAGGTCTTGGATGTAGCGTTCAAATACGGATATGATTCCCCCGAATCTTTTTCTAAAGCGTTCCGTAAGGTACACGGTATATCTCCCTCTGAGGCCAGAAGCCCTGGGGTGAACCTGAAAGCCTTTCCACGCATTACCTTTCATCTATCGTTGAAGGGAGATCAGGATATGGATTATAAAATCGTAGAGAAAGCGGCCTTTACGGTCATTGGCAAGTCCATCCAAGTCACAACGAAAGACGGTGAAAATTTCCGGGAAATCCCGAAATTCTGGGACGAGCTGAACGCTGATGGTACATCGGATCGGATTCAAGCCTTGGGAACAAGCGAGGATATCCTCGGTATTTGTTTGGATTTCAAGCATGGGGAAGAGAAATTCACGTACCTGATTGCCGCCGAAGGCAGTGAGGACGTAGCCACCTCCAACGGACTAGAGTTCAGAACCATCCCAGCCGAAACTTGGGCAGTGTTTACATCCATCGGCCCTATGCCTCATACGATTCAAAAGGTATGGCAAAGAATTTTTCAGGAATGGTTCCCGGCCAGCAATTATGAGCATTCAGGCGGACCCGAGCTGGAGGTATATATGATGGGGGACTCGCGGGCTGAGGACTACCGCTGCGAGGTATGGATTCCGATTAATAAAAAGTAAGACAATGAACCGATTGCCCACGGCAGTCGGTTTTTTTCTGTAAAATACTGCTATATTATTATCTATAGATGTTAAAATGCAGTAAATCAACATATATAGAGGGTTAATCCTTTGGGTTACCTCGGTTATTCTTAAATGAGGTAATGAACATGCCGAGGTCACAAAACGCTACGAAATAAAAATCCAAAAATTACATATTTATAACGTATCAAAAGGAGATCGCAAAATGGATAAATCTAAGCGTATACCAGCCAAGCGTGTAGAAATCATAACTTTGCGTATAGTTAGGGAAAAAACTTCGTTACTTTATCCTAACCGGACGATCAGCTCACCTCAGGATGCAGTCGGATTATTCAGAAGATTTATCGGTGACTATGATCGTGAAGCCTTTTGCATTCTTTGTTTAAATACTAAAAATGAGCCCACTGCGCTACACCAAGTATCTTGTGGTACATTGAATACCTTATTGGTTCACCCCAGAGAAACTTACAAACTCGCCGTACTTGCAAACTCTGCATCTATCATTGCCTGTCATAATCATCCCTCAGGTACACCTGTTCCTAGCTCAGAAGATGTAAGCACAACACTCCGATTACGAGACGCAGGCCTTTTACTCGGCATCGAATTGCTGGATCATGTCATATTAGGAGACAAAACGTTCATTAGCATGAAGGAAGAGGGACTCATGTAGTTAACAGCAGTCCAGATTATATTAAAAGGCACCTTTTAAAAAAGCAGACTGGCTCCCAAATGAGGATAGTCTGCTTCTATAATGATCTTCACCATTCTAATCATCTTGTCTTTTCCATACCGGAATATTAACTCATTCATTGCTTTATTGACCTCATCAAGAACTGAACCATCCAGCTGGCTATATTCTTTTTCCGCAGCCTCATGTAAACGAATATCAAACAATTCTTTCATTCAGTTCAAGTAGTTCGACGGACATCTTTCCAAGATTTCGCGGATGCTGGGTCCCGATCAAGACTTTCTATACGTTCGACTAATATACGTTCTTCCTCTTGTTGCTCCAATCGAGTTAAACGATCGTACAGTTGTTCAAAAATTTCATATCCCATTAAAACCGAATCAACTAAACCATTATCCGTAATATACTGAGGAAGATGTTTAGCCTTTTTACGAAGCTCCCCAAACCTTTTTGAAGCCTCAGAGGACGTAATCATTTGATCAACGTCAAAAGTGGGTTTCATTATTGTTCCCATCCTTTATCTTCTCCTATATTTATATATTATTATTCCGATCATACAATTAAGTATACCGTACAACATTATATATTGCGTATAACAATACGTAATATATAACATCAAACATTACGCATTTTCACTTATACCCCTTAATTTTATTCTGCTCATTCAAAGTGAGCAAAAGATGAACAACAGTCTGTTCAAAAGGGGAACCTGATGAGAAGGAGCCTTCTCATGATCTTGAGAGGCTTCTTTTTACATAAAATTGCTTGACTTGGTGTGAACACCAAGGTGTAGCATAACGTTAACCCTAACGAAAAGCAGGTGAAAACAGCATGGGTGAATTCTTTTCTATCAAACAAGTTTCGCAAAAAACTGGATTAACGGAGGATGCCCTTCGGTATTATGAAAAAATCGGACTGCTTCCGCCACCTAAAAGAAATAAGAATGGACACCGTGTGTACAGCATCGAGGATACAGAGGTTATGAAGCTGATCATTTGCCTGAAGAAAACAGGCATGTCGCTGGAAGACATGAAGGCTTATGTCCCTCTCTCCTATCAAGAAGACGTAACAAGCGTTCCGGAAGTGAATGCTCTGTTACAAAGCTATCGTCAAAAAGTGATCGGACAAATAGCCGATTTACAGCGCATTGTGGGATTTATAGATCATAAATTAAACAACCAGCAATCCCTGCTTGATACAGATGCAGCGGCTCATACAACGGATAAAGAATAGGAGAATGCCAGCATGGCTACAACCAAGCATCATAAAACGGCGCTCATTACAGGCGCCAACTCGGGGGTGGGATTGGAGTTAACCCTAAAGCTCCTTTCCGAGGGCTGGCATGTTCTTGCCCTGATCCGCTCTGGATTCCCGAACGATAACCAATCTCGGGTTCAGCACGCATTAAGCACAGGACAATTGAGGATATATAAAGCCGATTTGGCCGATTTTTCAAGCCTTAGAAAGGCACTGGAGCAGATCCAAAAAAGCGAATCTCATATCGATGTCCTTTTTAATAATGCAGGTGTGTCGCTCGGAGAAATGATATTCTCTCCATTAGGGCGCGAAATGCACTTTGAAGTCAATACCGTCGTTCCCTACATCATTTTTATGGAGCTTAAGGAGCTTCTGCGGCAAGGAAACCTGAGAACCGTCATTAACACCTCCTCGAACGCTTCCCTCATCGTAAAACGGTTCGAGGTGGAGCTGCTGGAACGCCCTGCCGAATTCAAAAAGCTTTTCGGTCCCTACGCCTCAAGCAAGCTCGCTCTTTCTCTGTGGACCCAAGAGATCGCTCCGGCAGCCGCCGCTGAGGGGATCAAGATACGTAGCGTCTGCCCGGGTGCGAATAAAACAACGATGACTTCGAGTTCAGGAATGCCGGGGTATATGATTCCGATTCGGAACCTGATTTTTTCCCACCCCAGCAAAGGAGCCTCTCGTCTATACGAAGCCGCTCTGGGTGAATTCAGCGAACAAGCTGGCATTTTTCTGAAGAAGGGAAAAGTCACCCCTTTAATTTTCACTCAGCACAGCTCCCAAGTCCTTAGCAAGGTCGACCAGATTTATAAACAGCAATTCATAGAATCCACTTGACATCGCACCTACGTTGTAACTAATATTGTTATAACAATATTAGTTACAACAATGCTATAAGTTATTGTACAACTCAACTGGAGGATGAATTTATGAATATTACAGATCATTTTATTCCGGTATTTGCGAGTAATCTGGAGTCGGCTGTAGCCCATTATGAAAAAATCACCGGAAAGCCGTTTGACAGACAATGGGCTATTCCCGACGCCGAACTTCAATTAGCCACGGTCTATCCCTATGTCATCGTTTCGGGGACTGAGCAAGCTTTGGAGCTTGCCAAAAACCTGCGCTCTGTAGTGTATGTGGACTCCATGACAGAGCTTAAAGCCATTCTGGCCGCAGAAGGCACCCCGATTGTAAGGGATCAGCACGGTCCTGTGGGACCGAGTATTTTTGTAGAACACCCGGATGGCACTTTTATTGAATATGTTGAACCGCAAGGCCAATGACCAAACAATAATACAAGGTAAAATAACACATCAGCCTGAATTCGGCTTTTGATTAGAACCGGATTCAGGCTGTAAAATGGAGTGTATCAGGGCATCTTCTGCTCATTAGTAGCCCGCTTTTTGCTGAAGTTGGGCAACAATTTGTCCTAACGTGACGGAAGAAAGCCTTCCTTCCAGCGCCAACTGTGCCTGCACCATCTCAGGATGCAGTACCTCTTCAATATGTTTCCCCACCGAGCATTCGGGGTCCGGGTCTTTATGGAACCTGAACAGGTCGCCATCGTCTGTCGATTCAACGGCTTTATAGATATCCAGTAGTGTAATTTGCTCTGCTTCTTTTAATAGAGAAGCCCCACCGACACCTGCTTTGACTTGGATAAATCCGGCTTTTTTTAATTGCGCAATAATTTTGCGTATGATGACAGGATTACTATTGACGCTTTTGGCAATGTAATCGCCTGTACATAACGATGGACGCAAAGCAATCATGGACATGGTATGCACCGCAATTGAAAATCGGCTGCTAATTTGTTTCATCGAATCACCCTCTTTGTTGTAATCAGTATAGTTCCAACAAAACGAGGGCGTCAATGGCTTCACATTAGCTTGCAAGAACCCTTGATTTAGTTAATGGAATAGTTAATCCAATCTGTCTGGACAGCACCCTTTTCTTCAAAGAAACGTTGTGCCCGCTGATTGCTGGGCCCCGTGATCCAGGACATGTACGCATACCCATGCTCTTGTGAGTATCGGCGGCATTCCAAAAACAGTTGCGATTCCACCTCTGTATCTCTGTATGGCTCCATAACAAACAGATCGTTCATGATGGTAATTTTATCCGCTCTCATCGTGCTGAAAGCAAAGTATAATGTAGCGAAGCCAATCAGCTCCCCATCCTGCTCTACTACAAACTGTATACCTGCCTGCTTCTCGAAAAGGTTAAAAATCAAATTATGTAGTTTCTCAGCAGCCGGTCTGGGATTCTTATAAAAACCAACAATATACTCATACATTAACTCCGTCAAACCATTCACATCGTTAGGTTCAGCATTTCTTACGATAAATGACATGTTAACTCCCCCTCTTTTTACGATTGAATAAATATACTATATAGCATATTAATATGCAATGTATTAGAGATAACTAGCACATTTCACTAATGAACTATCATAGCTTGATAAAACAGAACCAGCCTAACACTTCTTTATTTTCGTGCTTCGACTGGTTTTTGATTGATGAGATTCCAACGTGCTTGAGCAACTCTATACTAATGTTTTTTAATCCGACGCTTGTTCTTCAAAATGGTACGGATCATGGTTTGGTTAGGGAGTTGCGTGAACAGCATATGTCCGGGGTGCGGATTGGCCTCGATAATCCAGATCTGACCGCTCTTCTCAATAGCCAAATCAATGCCCAACTCGCGAACCGAATGGTTTTGCTCTATCGTGTCGGCAATCATTTTGGAAAGTTCGATGATCTGATCCAGAGTCTGTCTCATTTTCGTTCTGTCATTTTTAAAAACTCTTAAAAGCACTTTGGATATCGGAGCCGCATGTCCCCCTTTCCGGTAATTGGTCACGAATTTGGATGGGGCTGCCACACGCCCGGTTATCCCTGAAATGATCCATTCTGATTCCGGTTTCTGCATGTACACTCTGGCATCAAAAATAGAGCCTTTGTACTTCGCTAACCGCAGTCCTCTCTGTACCAAATAGCGCCGATGGGGCTTCCTGTAGGATCTAATGGCTCTACGGACCGCATGGGATTTGACGACCCTGCGACTGGAGCCGCAACGGACCTCATATTTCCTTCCCAGCTTTTTGGCCCGTATGATACCATTCCCCCCACTCCCGTAATTGGGCTTGATAAAGACCGTGCGATAGGTATTTAGCATACGTAAGGTCTTCGCAGTAGAAATCCAGTGGGTTTCAGGCAAATGAGAGCTCAAAACGGGATGATGTCGCATTTCCTTGTATTGAACCATCTTTCCAATGGGCACGAATATCCCTCTATTCTTTTGGGTTTTTGCACGCATTACATGAATATGCATCCATATTCTATCTTGGTAACGGCTAATGTCACAGTTTGCTATGAAAGAGGCGAACCCCCTTCTACCTATAAAAGTCATTCGAATAATATATTAGACCAATAGACACTCTGGATATATGATGTATAAAAAAATAATATGAGGAGGGACTTTAATATGTCTATTTATGATTTTCAAGCAACCTCAATTAACGGGAAGCCGATTAAACTGTCAGACTACAGCGGAAAAGTTCTCCTCATCGTAAACACAGCCAGCAAATGTAGCTTTTCCCGTCAATTCGCTGATCTACAGAAGCTCTATGAAAGTCGACGGGAACAGGGTTTTGAAATTCTCGCGTTTCCTTGTAACCAATTCAATGAAAAAGAGCCGGGTAGCCATTCGGAAGTTCAGGGAGTCTGCCAAATTAACTATGGAGTAACATTCACGCTATTTGAGAAAACGGATGTAAGAGGTCCATCTCCTCATCCTTTATTTCAATATCTGACACAACAGGCACCGTTTCAAGGCTTCGATACCCAAACCAAGGACGGTCAATGGATGGAGGATTTCCTGCGGGATAAGTATCCGGAAATATACGCTGGCGACGGGATCAAGTGGAATTTCTCCAAGTTTCTGATCGATCGCGATGGTCATGTAAATGGAAGATTTGAATCAACGACGGAGCCCTTTGAAATAGATTCTGTCATCGAATCACTGTTGTAGGGTTTCAGTTTACTTCTTTGAATTTGTTTAGAAAAAAAAGAGTATCAAATGACAAAAATAAATATTTGTCATTTGATACTCTTTTGTGTTATCCTGACTTCAAGGAGGTGACTCACACGGCAACTTGACCGTGTCTCTATGGAAAAATCCTCAGATATTCTAACCAAGCAACAGATTCTCATCGCTACAGAAGACACACTTAGACGTTTTGGTGTAGCTAAAACCTCCGTGACCGATGTTGCCAAAGTATTAGGAGTAAGTCATGGCACCATTTATCGACATTTTAAAAGCAAAGCCGAACTTCTTGAAGGCGTGACCGAAAAATGGCTGAATGAAAAGATTATCGCTCCGTTAACGGAGGTGTGTCAGGATTCATCCCTGCTGGGAACGCCGCATTTAAAACGATATATACAGACCTTGATCGAACTCAAGCAGTATTATGCCCGCGATGACGAGGAAATGTTCGAGATGTATACCCGGGTCACCGAGCAAGCCGCTGATTTAATCGACCAGCATATCACCCACATTGTGGATCAGCTCGCTGACATCATTGCACACGGGAACATCACATCGGATCAGCCAGCCCAACTGGCGCGTACCCTTTTCCATGCCACAGCCCGCTTTCATCATCCCGCTCATGCTTACGAATGGAAGAGTCCTGCGATTGATCAGGAGTTTTCGGATGTGTGGATGCTTTTAGAAAAAGGAATCTCTTAAAAAATTATAGAAAGAAGGTTAAATACCTATGAAACATTTGGACGGAAAAATAGCGATTATCACCGGTTCCTCCAGAGGAATTGGACGTGCTATTGCCGAGCAACTGGCTGATCTGGGCGCTAATGTAGTCATCAATTATGCCAGCAGTCCGGACAAAGCTCAGGAAGTCGTGGAGGGCATTATTCAAAAAGGCGGAAAAGCCATAGCGCTCCGCGCTGATCTGGGCAAGATGAGTGATATTGAAGCCTTATTTACACATACGATTGCTGAATTCGGCAAAGTGGATATTCTGGTTAACAATGCCGGATTGATGATCACCAAACCTCTGGCTGAGGTAACCGAGTCCGATTTTGACAAACAATTCGCACTGAATGTAAAAGGGACTTTCTTTGCCTGTCAACAAGCAATGAAATACATGGAAAACTACGGAAGGATCGTGAACCTGTCTACGTCCGTCATCGGACAAATGTTTCCGACCTATAGCGTATACGCGGGTACGAAAGGCGCGGTGGAGCAATTTACCCGCCAGCTTGCGAAAGAATTCGGGAGTAAACAAATTACGATCAACGCCGTGGCTCCCGGTCCCGTGAACACCGAGCTTTTTCAAGCAGGAAAAACCGAGCAACAGATCGAAGTCATGAAAAAAATGAATGCGATGGGTCGGCTCGGTGAACCGGAAGATATCGCTGATGTGATTGAGTTCCTGGTCAGCGCCAAATCACAGTGGGTTACCGGACAGACAATTCGCGTCAACGGCGGATTCATTTAAAAGCTGGAATACATGGAATGGAGGCTGTTCACGCTCATGATATTACACAAAGGCGAGACCCTGTTTCGGCAAGGGGAATCCGGTCCTCTATATCACTTAAAGAGCGGCCTGTTAAAAATTATCCGAGTCCATGAAGACGGCTCGCAAATTTTAGTTAATGTGATTGTGCCCGATGAAATCATCCCGCATCACTCCCTGATCAGTCCCAATCCTTATTATGGTACAGCGGTGGCGCTGGTAACCTCAGAGGTTGAAGTTCTGTCGCAAAAGGAATGGTATCTCGCGCTGGAGCAAGACCCGGCGCGATGTCGGGCTGTCGCTTTGCAGCTACAGGATAAATTGCGCATGATGCAGCAACGAATCGACCAGCTTACCGAGGTGTCACCTGCCGAGAAGCTTCGGAAGCTTCAACGCTGGTTCCACTCCTACATCGCACCCGCCACGTTAACAGACGTGCTGACGCAGGAGGAAATCGGCCAGTTCATCGGGCTGCGCCGGGAGACGATTAACCGGCTATTGCGTGCTTCAAGCGCTCCTTCTGCAAAAGATGATGGCGATAATGCATCTCGATGAGCGTAAACCACTCTCTAGCGTTCAACGCGCCGAATCTGGGATGAGAAACGGTAGACTTCCCTGCTGTTTCCCCAACGTGCGGTTCAATCTCTCTCATTTTGCGAATTACGACGTTTAATCCCTCTACAATTTCTTCTTTGCCAGTCGGTTGCGGGGGAGTGTACTGCGTGGATGGTGGGACCTGGATACGTATTGGCGGAAAGCCTCCCAGATCAAAAATGGCCGTGCCTGCCTCCGTTTTAGTCCCTATCTCTCCATCTGGCTTTAGACAAAGATCAATGTTCTTCAGATGCATATAAAGAGCAGAGTTCACCAAATGAAGGTACATTTGTCCAAGCGACCATTCGCCCTCCTGCGGTGTGTACTGCAATTGCTCCAAGCTAAAGTGGTCCAATTCAAGAAGATAGTGTTGTACCGTTTGTTCAAAACGCTGCAATGTTTCGGTTGTTGTATTCATATACTATTAACTGCCCCTCTCCTTCAAGTAGCTTTACTATACAAAAATGCTACTGACAGCATTATGTCAGTAGCATTTCAACATTTTTTCGACTTCCGATCGTACCCGATCCCGGAGCGATTCAGGCTCCAGCACGACCATATCTGCACCCCACCCGAGTATCCATTGTAGTAATTCCTCTGGCTGCCTGACGCGGAAAAGTACATGCAGTCCATCTGCACGCTCCTCTACAGCCTCCATGTAAAAATTGTTCGCTTCCTTCACTTTATCAGCGATATCCGAACGGGCTAATATACGGACACGTATATGGCGATCATCGGTTTGCTTGTAATCCTGCAAATTAAAATCAATGGGGAACTGAAACCTTTCCTCCAGCACGATAAGCTCGTCCATCCGGGACAAGCGGAAATGGCGAAGTTGCTGCCGCAATTCGCATTGCCCAATCAACATCCACGAACCACGAATCAGCACAAGCCCATAGGGGGCGACCACACGCACGCTTTGACGATTCCCGTCAGCCTCTGGCATTCTTTTGGAATAGCCGAACCGTACCTTCCGTTTTCCCAATATAGCGAGACGCAGCGTTTCCAAACAGGTTTTCTCTTTAAGGTTTGCCCCTTCACCCACCGCGAGCAGTCTGATGGTCGTACGCACCCGGGAAACTTCCCTGTGAACACTCTCCGGTAGAATAGCTTCAATCTTTCTGCGAGAAGCCTGCGCCTTAATGCCGTAATCTGCATCAAATTTTTGTTCGACAAAATCTGTCCCGATGAGCAACGCTACTGCTTCTTCCACGCTAAAGCTCACCGGGGGCAAAAAATATCCCTCCATCAGGGAATATCCAATGCCGGGTGCACCTATAATCGGTACACCCGATTCGCTTAGTGCCTGAATATCCCGATAGATGGTTCTCACACTTGTTTCGAATATGGCCGCCAAATCCTCGGCTCGTAAAATATCTTTACGTTGCAATTCTAGCAAGATAGCTAGCAGGCGGTCTGTTTTGTTCATACCACGGCACCCTCTCTGGAAAGATCTAAAATACAGTAATACAAAAGAGCAATAAGGGCAGTACAATCACTGCAACTTATTGCTCTTTTTTTCATACGAAAGTTACTTCATTACTTGAAAAACACTTTTTCGACGTTATATTTAGCCTTTTGTGAATTGATGATGTAGGTTTCATAGATTTCTCGCTCCACCGCATCTTCCACAATACAAACCTCAATAATCGCCACTTCGTTCCGCTTGTCCTTGATTGGTGATACGGTATCTTCAAAATGCTTTTTGATTCTTTGTCTCAGCTTTCTTGCTTTACCAACGAACAGCAATTCCTCCTGCGCGTTGTAGAACATAAAAATACCGCTCTTATCTCTGGGAATCAAGTGGAAATCTGTAAATCCGTAAATATGGCTCAGCTCAGGGTTAACCTGTTTGGTAATCGTGATGTCCGGGGTTGGAATCGTTATGTTTATCACTATGTCACTTCCTCATTCTATATAGGTGTAAATACTATCACAAATCCCGATGTAACACCATTCGATAATCCTTGTACCATGGATAAAAGGCCCAACTTAGAAACTGTATGAAAAAAAGATGCCCCTGATGAATACAGAGCCACCTTTTCATTTTATGTCAACCGTTTTTGTAATCCGTAATGCGGTGATACATCGTTTTATCCTTCAGCTTACGGAAATGAGACCTTGCCGGATAAAGATTAGCTTCAATAATCCCGATATGTCCTTTCCGGTCTATTCCAATGTCCAGTCCATATATACGGTGTCCCGGGAAAAAAGCACTTAATCTCTTCGCGGAACGGATGGAAACACGATCAATATGGGACTCTAATGCACTGGCAGACAAGTGCCGAACAGAAGATTGCTGAATACCGGATTTAAAGCTGAGCAATGTCCCTTTACTCCGTGTATTATTGGATACAATATAGCCTTTGCCTGCAACTTTGATAACCTTTCCTGTGACTACCCATACAGATGAGCCAGTTCTCCGTTGAATGATGACTCTCATATCAAAAGGGCGTTTGTAGATGGTCGGACGAGTAATTCTGCGTTGAACCATATAACTGGCGTTCCCGATTTTTCTTCTAATATAATGATACGTATTGGTTCTGCCCCGTACTAAAACTCGTTTATTCTCGTAATGTACGATGTACTTATGGTTTCCTAACCAGGAGACCTGAAAGATCCCCTGGCCACGACTCCCCCACACTGGTTTCACGATCACATGCACGTACTTGGAGAGAAGTTTCGAAAAATTATACCTGTCCAGGAGCTTCGTTTCGGGGACGTAAGACCTCAGAGACGCATGCCTTCTCAATAACAAATATTTGTACCACTTATCTTTTGCTGCTGATGCCATGGGGACTCCACCTTTCTCATCCGCATTTTATGCTACTGAGATAGCGTTCAAGCCATTCCAAAAATAACTCCATTTCCTTATACGTGATATCACCTATATTGGCAATCCGGAACGTATTTAGTTTCTCAAGCTTGCCGGGATAAATCATAATACCTTTGCTGTAAAAATAATCATGCATCGATTGAAAATCATAACCTGCATAATGAGGCTCAAGAATGGAAGTAATGATTTTGGAATGATGCTCTTCGGGAATGATATAGGTTAGACCTAAGCGGGCTAACCCGTTAATTAAGGTTTTCCAGGATGTCGTGTACCTTTCGTATCTTTTATCCACCCCCTCCTGCTTTAATTCCTCAATCGCTTGTTTAAGCGCATATAAGGTTTGGACTGGAGGAGTAAACCGCATCTGCCCATGTTCCACAAAATAGTGGTATTGAGCATACAAATTCAAATAATAGCTTCTTGGTTTCTGGCCTTTCAAATTCTCCAATTTGCTTTTGTCGGCGATCACAAACGAAACCCCGGCCATTCCCTGTAAGTTTTTGTTGGAGCTTGCCGCCAGGTAGGCAATGTTCATTTCCTTCAATTGAATTGGAATGGCCGCAAATGAGCTCATGGCATCCACAATCATGTCGATTTGATACCTTTTGCACAATTCTCCGATATTCTTTATCTTGTTAAGCAGGCCCGTTGTCGTCTCGTGATGTACGACGGCCAGATGGGAGATGGTGCGTTCGGAAGATTGGATATACCTTTCTAATTCAGCCAAATCAATAGCATCATCGGGAGGACTTTTGAATTCAAAATAATCCACTCCATTAACCTTCGCTATCTCGCACATCCGTTTTCCATAGGCTCCATTGCTGACAATGATCACCGCATCGTGATTCGGGACCGAGCTGATGATGGATTCCACCGCTGCAGTACCCGATCCACCAAACAATACGGTTGCATAATGATCCGGGTCTGCGACCAGGCGGGTAAGCTCTGTAGAAATATACTCCATGATTTGGCCAAACTCGGCTTCACGAGGACAGATATCCGGAACCACCTGTGACCATTTCACACTTTCTGTAGTCGTTGCCGGACCAGGGGTAAGCAAAATGTTTTTCTTGACGGAAGAACTCATGAACCACCCACTTCCTTGCCCTTCAAAGGGTCGTTATGAATGAAACGCTCCAGACGTTCTTTTACTTCGTGAGGCTTCATATGTGGACGAGCAAGCTGATCCTTGGAATCTTTGGATATTTTTAGGTATAAAAATGTAAGTTCTTTATTTAATTTCCATTCTTGTAAAGAGGCTTTCAGTTCCTCGAGACTGTGAACAAGAATCGACTTTGTATACCCGCAGGAAGCGGCAATACCTATAAAATCCATATTATGGGATACCGTGCTTTGCCCGCCTGTTGATTCATGGGCGTTATTATCGAGCAGAATATGAACCATATTGGCTGGATGGTAGTAACCGTTGGTTGCCAGGCTCCCCATACGCATCAACAGAGATCCGTCTCCGTCAATCACGACGATATTTTTGCTTGATTGGCTCAGAGCCAACCCCAGTCCAAAGGAACCGATGCATCCCATAGAACCCACCATGTACAAGTTGTTATCTGCATCTTCAATTTCATAAAGTTCGCGCCCGGTTTTACCAGTTGTTGTGAGCTGTACGGTATTACTGTCTTTCATGGAGTTAATCGCAGCTAATGAATCATACCGCGTAGGCATTTGGTGGTCCCCATGACCATGCTGCCGGATCTGATTTAAATGAATGGAGGTTTGCTGTTTTTGCAATGGTTCTTTGTCAAAAGTCCCTTTCTTAACGACAAAAAAGAACGGGCGATGTCGGGCAATTTGCTCATTAGCCTGGATTAGCTGATTTTGGGCCTCCTCCAAGTCCTTGGAGAGATACTGCCATTCTACATCCATCAAATCCAGCATTTGCGTTGTAATCCGGCCCATCAGTTCATGCTGAGGCTCGTCAGGTATCCCCGGCTCTCCGCGCAGGCTGACAAATCCAAGCAGAGGAATACGAAAAGGGTAAGTAAGGGAGGTCAATGGCGAAACAGCGTTGGTCAGCCCCGAATTTTGCATAAGGACTACCGACTTCTTCCCCCCTATATAAGCTCCGGATGCAATGGCGACCGCATCCCCTTCGTTAGCTGCTGCAATATAATCGCATTCGTTTATGGCATAATTGATCAAGCTTTTCAAGAAGGAGCATGGAACACCGCTAAAAAAGGTAAATCCTAATTTTTTCAGCTCTTCTCCTAACAATTTTGTGTCCATTATACGTGCTCACCCGAATCCGGTTCTGACGACGGGAGGTATTGCCGTTCCGCAGCCTGCAGCTCCTCGACCCCTTGAAGCCGGAATACTTCTTCGAGGGTTGCGACGCTCTTTTCGACATGAACAAGGCTTTCATCCCGATAAATTCGGCCAGATAATCGTTTCATGGCTTGAATGGATGCTCTCAAATTATGGTTTGCCCAAATCACAAGGCTAATCCCCATCTCCTGAAACCTGATGGTTGGAGTCGTATAGTATTTGGTAGGCACGATCACTACCGGCAATCTTCCGGCCCATTCCTTCATGAATGCCTCAATCTCTGCGGCATCCGTTCTTTTGCTGTGTATTAATACGGCATCGGCTCCTGCCTTCCGATACGCCTCCGCCCGCTGCAGTGCCGCTTCAAGCCCTTTCCCAGCAATAAATGCCTCTACCCTGGCCACCACTGTAAAGTCCTCATCGGTTTGCGTGTCTTTTATCGCTTTTATTTTCCCAGAAAACTCCTCGATATCAGCCAATGCCTGCCCTTGACCGTTAATGAAAGAATTCATTTTGGGGAACCGCTTATCTTCGATGCATACCCCCGCAATATGACGCTGCTCCAGTTTCTTCACCAGCCGCCTTGCATTATTGAAGTTGCCGTACCCCGTATCTCCGTCCAGTAAAATCGGGATGGAGGTAGCGTCACTCATGAATTCCAAAACATCCAATACCTGCGTCCAGGAGGCCTCATTGTTGTCCCTGACTCCCATCGCTGCAGAGATGGATAACCCGCTGGCCCAAATTCCTTTAAACCCCGCCTCCTCCACAATTTTGGCTGACAGACCATTATGAGCTTCCATGATAAACTCCAGTTTTTGAGAATTGACCAACTCTCTTAGCTGCTTTGTTTTTTTCATTGAAACTTTCTCCTTCTCCCCTAAAAATAATGTGCAAGGAATCTACTTCCAAATAAGCCTCTTGTTTCTCATGATCGTGTTGATCATAGTAGGATCGGGAAGCTGGGTAAACAGCATATGTCCAGGGTGTGAATTGGCCTCGATAATCCAAATATGACCTTTTTTATCTATGGCAATATCAACCCCCAATTCGCGAACCGGATGCCGTTCATTAATCGTTTTGGCAATGATGACGGATAGTTTGGATATTTTACGAAAATAGGCATCCGCTTTCGTGCGGTTGTGCTTAAAAAGGCTGAAAAGCACTCGATGCAAGGATACTGCATGCCCTCCTTTAAGATAATTGGTAACATACTTATGGGGTGCCGCGACACGGGCGGCCGTGCCGGAAATAACCCATTTCCTCCCTGGTTTCTGTAGGTATATCCTTGTGTCAAAAATCGACCCGTGGTACTTAGCCAACCAAAGCCCTTTCTGTACCAAATACCGGTGTCTGGGTTTCCGGTATGACTTAATTGCTTTTAAGACAAAACGAGATCCAACAACCTTTCGACTTGAACCGCTACGAACCTCATATCCTTTTTTCAATCTCTTGACTCGGATGATCCCGCTGCCACCACTCCCGTGATTAGGTTTTATGAAGACCGATGAATAGGTATTCAGCATCCGCGAGGTCCTTGAATCTGTAAACCAGTGGGTTTCAGGTAAATGCGGACGCAAAACGGGATGTTGCAACATTTCTTTATGCTTTTTCATTTTTCCAATGGGCACTTGTCATCCCTCTTATCTTTTTGGGTTTTTGCGCATACAGTATGCATATGCATCCGGATCCCCTTCTGCGTGGGCCGCTACCTCTGCTAGAAACCAAGATTCATGTCACAAAACGGCATGTCCCAGCTTGTTATAAATACGAAAACCCCTAGGCGACAACCTTTCGGACAGGCTCTGGGTTCGGACCACAGAAAATAGGCTGTCGCCAAATCACAAAAGCTCCGCAACCGGGAAGGTAGCGGAGCTTTTATTTCCAGTAAGACGCTAGTGATGCAGCCTGCTCTCGTGCCAGGTGGTATATGGCTCACGGCCGCTTGACTGCTACTTGCTAATTATCGATTCCGCCGTTTTTCCCGCCATTCTTTCCAGAACCCAGACAAGAATTCCCACTGCAAGGCTGGCGACGACCGCCATGATCGCGGATCCGCCGGCATGTAGCAGCAGCACGGGAACCCAAAGCAATCCGAGCGAACGATGCACGGTCCGCATCCACTTGTTACGTACTTTATTAATAAAGAAACCATACCCGGCGATCGCCAGCAAAATGGCAAAGCCCGCAAGCCCGGTGTAGGTTTTGTTATCTTGAAGTTTGGTAATCAAAAAATAGACACCGTGAACGGCAATAAGAATCAAGATCGCCCAACCCAGCAATTTATGCATCGAATGTAACAACTTCCCGGCTTTTCTAACCAACATTGATGGCGATCTCAACTTCTTTTTAAACCAGAACCAAGAGAAAGCGGACGCCCCAAGGAAAACGGAGATCGTACCCAAAGTCTTGAATATTTCACCGTTGCCCCCACCTCCTTCTCCACCGGGACGTCCGCCCATTTGCCCTGCAGGCACGTTGCTTACGCCGCCTTCTGGCGGTCGCGGGCCAAGTCCGCCGTCGGAAACCGAAGACATGTAGTAATAGTAGATTACGAGCAGAGCTGCTACCATAACTGCAATCATTGCTGGAATCCAAACGACCTTTTTTGTTTTCATTAGTTATACACCCTTCCCAGGAAAATTGCCTTGATTGTACCCGGTCAAGCTGAAAACAAGATTAAAGCACGCTGAAAGTTAGAAACCCTCGTTTTATTTAAGTTAATACTTGAAATATAACCCATTTTGACCGAAAATATAAAGGGTAATTATGGTATTATTCCAACATATTTAACATTGGGAGGGGAGATTCACGCATAGGCTTTGCATGAAACAAAAGTTTCTACGATTACATAAAATCTGACAGGAGTGTGTAAAATGTTAAACATCTTTAATCGGAAGGCCAGGCTCAGCTTGTTGCTGGTAGCCGTCATTGCTCTCGTTATTGAAGGTTCTATAGGAGGAAACCCGCAAGTGGCCCAAGCAGCCGACAATGTGGTTAATGCCAAGGATTTTGGCGTTAAACCCAACTCGAATTCCTCACAATCCAGGGAAATTCAGAATGCATTAAAGTATTTCTATGATCGTGGTACAGAGGGAACCGTGTACTTCCCGGCAGGTACGTATCTGGTTGACGATTCGATCCGTTTATATGCCGGGGTGAGTCTGAACGGTGACGGAATGGGCAAAACGATTTTCAAAAAAACAGGGTCTAAAAACCAATACGTGATTGGGAATCCTGTCCTGCGGGATAATTCTGAGCGATTAAATGTGAAATTATCCAATCTTACGATTGATGCAGACCGTACGAACCGTGAAGCCCGCGGCGAAAGTCAGGTAGGCGGTATTATTATAGATGCGGCCGTCTCGCACTTCACGCTGGATCGAGTAGAGATTCGTGACACGACCATCGGAGCGCTGCTTCGCAGAACCAGAGATTCAGAGATTACCAACAGCCGATTTGACCGGAATAATGGACATGCTATTGCCACCGGACATGAAAGCTATCCGGCAGGTGAGTTCCGTAACGTCAAAATTACGAACAACACGATTACCAACTCGGGTGGAGGCAGTGGAATCAATCTGTCACGTGCAACCTACACGACGGTCACTGGAAATCAAATCATTAATAAAACCCATCAATCTGACGGATATGCTGGCATTCGCATCCCTAATAATGGTGCCAACAATACTGTCAACAATAATGTAATTGAAAATTATCCGCGGGGAATCTTTGTACTGACTGGAGCGACAGGTAACAACGTATACGGGAATACGGTAAAAAATGCATCCCTGCAAGGTCTGCTGGTCCAATCGGATGGCAATACCTTCACAGACAATGAATTTATTCAAACCAATTCTTCGCTTAATCCTGACGCAATCATTCGCCTTTCCAGTGCAAACAACAATAAGGTGATCGGTAACGAGATGACTACGCACTCTGGCTTCTCCAACATAGGAATACGTGTCACCGATTCCAGCTCCAATGAAATTAAGGACAACATCACAGATACTTCAGGCAAATCAGTCAGTATTGAGGGTGGGAGCAATAATGTGAATAAAGGCAACCGCAATCGGTAGCAGAATTATGTACTATGCTAGTTCCTCTGTTTCCGTTACAATATGTCAGTGTGATTCTGGCATCGGCAGATTGACGCGTACTTGAACATTATTGGAGGCTTCTATTTTTTCATGCAAAACGAATCTCATTCTAACGTAAAAATCGTAACGGCCGATCCGAGCGCGATCGGTCTGTTTGGCTTGGCTATTGTAACGCTTGTCGCTTCATCCCAAAAGCTTGGTCTCACTGAGGGCTTGAGCTTCATCATCCCTTGGGCTATCTTCCTTGGTGCCTTTGCACAGCTATTTGCCTGCATTCAGGATGCAAAGCATAACAACACCTTTGGCATGACGGCTTTTGGCGCTTACGCCTTCTTCTGGTTAGCGATAGCTAGTAGCTGGATGATCAAAATGGGCGTATTCGGCCCTGAGCTGGCGTCTGCTATAGACGGTAAGCAGCTCGGCTTTGCCTTTGCCGGCTATCTCATCTTCACGCTATTCATGACCATCGGAGCGATGGAGACGCATAAGGTCCTATTCTTTATCTTTGTCCTGATTGATTTTCTGTTCCTCGGTCTTAGCTTCGATGCATTCGGCGTTGCTCCAGAGGTGTTCCACACCCTCGCCGCTTATGCTGAAATGGGTATTGGTCTTCTCTCGCTGTATGGTACAGGAGCCGCTGTTCTGAATGCTCACTTTGGCCGTACGTTCCTGCCTGTAGGACGTCCCTTCGGTATTTTCAAACCACGTCCTTAGCTGTATATGTAAGCCCCGCAAAGCCGCCTTTCGCGCCGATCCGCGTTAAGGACGGCTTTTTGGGTTATAAAGTTGGAATTATTCGGCTTGCCAATTCGGCATCCGCTCTGCCGCATAACGAAGGCCAGCTGCCATCCCTTTGGGAATGATCGCATTAATATTTTCCATTTCCTCCGTAGATAAAGCGATATCGACTGCCCCCGCATTTTCCTCTAAATAAGTAACCCGCTTGGTGCCTGGAATCGGTACAATTCCCTCTTGCGCAAGCAGCCATGCCAAGGCCAGTTGAGAAGGCTTGACCCCTTTTTGAGCAGCGAGGTCCTTAATATGCTGTACGAGATCGAGATTTTTCTGGAAATTCTCAGGCTGAAAGCGTGGCACGGTGCGACGGAAATCATCTTCTGCAAAATCATCAAACTTCTGAATTTGCCCGCTCAAAAAGCCGCGTCCCAGCGGACTGTACGCTACAAATTCAATTCCCAGCTCCTTGCAAGCGGGTATAACCTCATCTTCAGCTTCCCGGCTCCATAAAGAGTATTCCGTTTGCAGGGCTGTGATCGGGTGAACCTTGTGAGCACGCCGAATGAGTGCAGGAGAAGCTTCGGACAGCCCCAAATAGCGGACTTTTCCCGCCTGAACCAAGTCACTCATCGCGCCGACCGTTTCCTCGATAGGTACATTCGGATCGACACGGTGCTGGTAGTACAAATCAATGACATCGACTCCCAGTCTTTGCAGGCTGCGGTCACATGCCTGTTTTACATATTCAGGACGGCCGTTGACACCCAAGAATGCCCCATCCTCTCCGCGCATAATGGAGAATTTCGTAGCCAATACCACCTCATCCCGGTGGCTTCGCAGAACTTCACTGATCAGTTTTTCATTTTCTCCCATACCATAGACATCCGCTGTATCCCAGAAGTTGATCCCCAGTTCCAACGCACGATGAAGCGTTTTGATCGACTCCTGATCATTCAACTCACCGTAATATTCGGACATTCCCATGCAGCCCAGACCCAGTGCAGATACTTGAAGATCACTTTTACCCAGTTGTTTCTTTTTCAATTTCCATCACTCCTATATCAAAAGAATGTCATCGGCCTTTCTAATCACCATCACGTTACATCCAGTATGTTACTACTTAAAGTTAACTTGAAGTCAAGCGTTGTCTCATTACACCCTAACACCCTATATCGAATATTTTTAGGAAAATGTGATTTCTGGGTTGTAAGAGACGGCTGTAAATTTCCTATATATATGAGAAACGAATTATCGCGCGAGATTCGGTTTCAAAATAATCCACCAGGAGGTTGCCCATAATGCCAGCAAACTACTCTTATACCAAAACGTCCGATGGTTTTCATGTGATCATTACGCCAGCTTCGAATATTCAAAATAAAAATATTAGAAGCCGGATCACACAGCAAACCGACTATGGGATTAATGGGGGCTTCTTTAACCCCATCAGCACAACAAAGCCGCCGACTGATTGCCTATCGATTGCGGTCACACCCAATAATACCCATGACAGCAAGGCGAATGCCAAAGGGAATAGCCGAGGTACAGCATTTATTTACACGGAGAGCAACAAAACAAAAATAGGTATTACCCGTGCTTCAAGTGTGACGGATCTCAAAAAACAAATGGGGACTTCGATTACGTATAAGTCTATTATTAGCGGCGGCAGCCTGTCGCTGAAGAAGGAGGAAGAAAAATGGCTTGAGGATTTAAAAGATATTGAAAAATTCGATTTGAATGGAACCTTGCGATACACCGATTCCACCGGGCGAACTGGCCTGGGCTTCAAAGTCGTTAATAATATTTGGCAGGTCTATCTGGTTGTTCATGAAAATGCGACTCTGAAACAGCTTCGCAATTATTTTATCAAACAGGATTGCTTTGAAGCCATTCTTCTTGATGGTGGAGGCTCGTCCGGTATTCAAGTTAAAAATTCTGCAGGTACCATGGTGAAGTATGAGCAAACACGTTATATCTACAACATGGTAAAGCTCATTAATATCACCTAGCCTTACGATGTGCTTCCGTATGAGTAAGGAGGCCTTACCAGCCTCCCTTATCATTCATCCAGCACGACGATTTCCAATGCCAGGAAAACAGGTGTTACAGGGTACACATAAGAGACTTCAATGGGTTCCCCCACCTGTAATTCTGCTGGATTGATTAATTGCCTGCGCTGCTCATCCAGCTGCTTATAAATATGTGTATCTGGAACAGATATATAGACGGATTGGATAGGCTTTTCAGTTGGATCATCACTTTTGGGTAGTCCTTTAGCAAATTGAACAGGCTGTTCAAATCGGATCAAATAGTCCATGGTGGGGGCAGCTAATGGTTGTTCTACTTCTTTTTCAATCTTTTCAATACTTTCGATTTTAGCACGCCCCGTGTATACCGTTGTGCTTTCCAGACGATCTAAATCAAAAATAGATTGAGCTACCGCTTCGTTAGATTCGTTAACCAGCCTAGCCGATTCTGTTTTAGAACATGCCGGCAATAATGCTGCTGCAAGCAAGGTAAGGGCAAGGGCAGAAACTCTATTTTTCATAAGTGATCCTCCCTAATCTGGTTTATAAAATACGATTCACTATTAAGACGCGGGCAGGAACAATTTGGTTGCTTTAGTCATGTATTATCTATTATATTTCGAAAGGTGTGTTTAGTAATATGTTAAAAAAACTAGGTTTCGCAGCTCTCGCCGCATCCACACTTCTGATGGGAAGTTCCATTACAGCAAGCGCTGATTCTACTGTAAATTACGATCATTTGCTCTCGGCAGGGACTACTAATGCTTTCCTGGCCATGGAAGATGGATTTTCATTTTATGCAACTGGAAGTAACAGTAATGGCAAACTCGGCGTAGGCGCTGGTGGAGGAAATAATAAAACAAGTCCGATGCAAGCGGCTGTATCTGATATCGGTATGATTGATGCTGGTGATTTGCATTCAACCTTGCTCAAAAAAGACGGAACCATCTGGTCCTGGGGTTTTGCAAGCTACGGGGAGCTGGGGACAGGAAATAAAAGGGATACGGCAAGAGAGCCAGTGAAAAACAAATATATTAATGATGTTAAGGAAGTGAGAGCAGGAGGTCAATTCACACTTGCCCTAAAAAATGACGGAACCGTGTGGGCCTACGGAGAAAACAACTTTGGCCAACTAGGCATTGGCACAAAAGGGGTTTCCGCCTTTTCCGTTAAGCCTGTCCAGGTACAAGGCTTGGAGGACATTGTAGCCATCGATGCTGGCGATAGCTTTGGTGCAGCTTTAGACAAAAATAATCAGCTATGGGTATGGGGAAAAGGTTATGATGGCGCACTGGGACAGGATGATAAAGAAAACCAGCTTACTCCTGTCCAATATCGAATTGATGATATCAAAACTTTTTCAGCCGGGTCTGACCGCATTTATGTATTGACCAACAGCGGAGAAGTATACGCTTCCGGTAGCAATACTTCTGGAAAGCTTGGGGATGGAACCTCGACTTTTAGACGATCACCCGTATTGATTAATATTTCTGATGTAAGTCGACTGAAAGCAGGCAAAACCCAAGCGTTCGCACTCAAAAATGACGGAACTCTGTGGGGATGGGGAACGAATAATGATGGGCAGGTAGGTGATGGAACTGATGTATTTTCTATTAAAGTCCCTACCCAAGTTGTAGATGAAATGAATACTCCACTTACTGATGTAGTAGCATTCAGTGCAGCAGGCAACCATTCGCACGCTTTGACAGCGGATGGAACGGTCTGGTCTTGGGGATATAACAAAAATGGCGAGCTTGGAATTGGTAATACCAAGCAACAAAATGCAGCTACTAAAACGAATTTCCCGAATCCTTTTTCGGAATAAAAAACATTTTCATATATTAAGAAAGTGTTCACGGACTATTCATGAAGAAAAGAGCAATAAGGGCAGTTTAATCACTGCCACTTATTGCTCTTTATTTTTATACGGGGGTGACTCCATTACTAAAAAAACATCATTATGTATGAACAGAAGCGCTTCTGTAGCTTCTGGACGGTTGGGAAATTCATTTACAAGGCTAAGGCTTCTTCCGTAATCTTTTTAATATCAATGGATGAAGGCGTTTCTTCCTTAACCATATCCGGCAAAATATGTTCCAGAAAATAATCAACACATTTTAATTGGATATTTTTGATTTTAACGAGCGCATTACGATACATGACTATAAATTCTTTTTCAGTATTTCCCCGCTGTAATTCGGCAAATGCTTCGTACACCTGATCCATCTTGTCAGCAACTTCAAGGATCAAACCTTCTACTGAATTGTCTTTGCCTTCTCGGAGCTGTTTGCGGAAAATGGCTTTGAACTCCTCCGGAATGTTCTCTTCAATAAAATACTCAATCATGCCTTCTTCGACCTGTTGGATTAATAACCGGAGTTCCTTGGAGGAATGCTTAACAGGCGTTTTTATGTCTCCAATAAAAATCTCCCCATAATCGTGGCTGCTTGTGATCTCGTAAAGCTTTTTCCAGTCAATGCTTACGCCGTTTCGCTCTTCAATATCAGCCAGCGTTTTGGCATACTGTACCACTTTCCATGAATGAGCAGATACGCTGTGTTCTTCAAATTTAAACTTGCCTGGACAGCGGATGATCCTTTCCAACTCGTTTAATGATCGAAAATACGTATGAATCCCCATACTTGCATCCATCCTTTAGTTTATATGATATTTGTGGATATAGATCCTACTATAGGGCTCAACTATTAACAGCAGATTAGCGCAGTATAAAGTAGAGGATTACACATATAGCATGCAAACCAATTTTGCTATACACTTTATATAAAAAAGTTAAAAGTGCGGTGAAATCGTTGTTTAAAATCTTGCTAATTGAAGATGATGAAACTTTATTTCATGAAGTTAAAGATAGATTAACTCAATGGGCCTATGATGTGTATGGCATCCAGGACTTTAGTAAGGTAATTCAGGAATTCACAACGATAAAGCCTGATCTGGTCGTGATTGATATTCAATTACCGAAATTTGATGGGTTTCATTGGTGTCGAATGATTCGATCCCGCTCTAATGTCCCTATCATCTTCTTATCATCACGTGATCACCCTACCGATATGGTGATGTCGATGCAGCTTGGAGCGGATGATTTTATCCAAAAACCGTTTCATTTTGATGTACTCATTGCAAAATTACAGGCGACACTTCGCCGCGTGTACAATTACAATACAGAACCTGTCTCTCTGAAAACATGGTGTGGAGCCACGGTCGATTACGAAAAAAATGTAGTTGCCAATAAGGCTGGCTCCATCGAATTAACCAAGAACGAAATTTTTATTTTAAAGCTTCTAATTGAGCAAAAAAACAAAATTGTCTCCCGGGAGGAATTAATTAAAAGCCTTTGGGATGATGAACGTTTTGTCAGCGACAATACCCTGACCGTCAACTTGAATCGCCTGCGAAAAAAACTGGATGAGCTGGATTTGGGTCGTTTCATTGAAACGAAGGTGGGGCAAGGCTACATGGCTACGGAAGAGGCACTTGCCTATGATTAAAAAATATCTTATGGAAAGGCGAAGCTGGATTCTACTTTTTGTATGTCAGCAATTCCTTATCCTGCTCATCGCTTATGTGGATGCAGCAATCCCGTTTATGCCGATCATTTATATTGTCTTCTTATCTATGATGATATTCTTGGGTTTTTTAATTATCCGCTACCCTAAAGAAACCAAATTCTATAAAACACTAGAAGAATGGGAAAGCCCTCTCGAATTAACGGGTATAGGGGAACCGGAGAGTCCATTTGAGCAAATCATTGAACAAAAAATCACTGACCAGACCGAACGATTACAACAAATCATCTCGCAAAATCAATTGACACTTGAACACGAAAAAGATGAACTATTATCCTGGATTCATGAGGTAAAAACACCTTTGACCGCCATGCATTTGATGATTGAGCGATTGAACGATAAATCCCTAAAGGCTCAACTAACTTATGAATGGTTACGAATTCACTTACTACTGGACCAGCAGCTCCACCAAAAACGCATATCATGTATTGAAAATGATTTGTATGTAGAACATGTGAATTTAAAATCTCTGGTTTTTAAAGAGATTAAAACATTACAATCATGGTGCATCCAAAAAGGGATCGGTTTTGATATCCAATTGGAGCACATGGAAGTGCTGAGTGATGCCAAATGGCTTACTTTTATCGTTAGGCAGCTCTTAACCAATGCCATCAAATATAGCGATGCCAGTGATATTATCATTCACAGCTATGAGCAAAAGGATCGAATACAGCTTGAGGTCCAAGACTTTGGGCGCGGTATTGATCCGAAGGATATACCCCGTATCTTCGAGAAAGGTTTTACATCCACGACCCAACATTCTGATCATACTTCAACGGGCATGGGGTTATATTTAACGAAAAAGGCAGCAACGCCTTTGCTCATACATATAGATGTGCATTCCAAACCGGACGCCGGTACAACCTTTACTTTAATTTTTCCCAAACAAAATGATTTCGTGAGTATGGTGAGCATGTGACAGAGATGTCACATGCTTTTATGTATTGTTCGCTCAATCAAAGGAAAAGCAGCATCCCTATTTTTATAATAAAGTTACAAGAACAAAAAGGAGTGCGTCGAGGTGAATATTTTAGAAGCAAATAAAATTCATAAGAGCTACGGCAACAAACTAAATATTCAAGAGGTATTAAAAGGAATTGATATCCATATTGAAGAAGGGGAATTTGTCAGTATTATGGGAGCCTCCGGTTCAGGTAAAACCACTCTGCTCAATGTCCTTTCCTCCATTGATAAGGTAAGCCACGGGTCCATCAAAATTAAAGACATCGAAATGACGAAAATGAAGGAGAAGCAACTGGCTGAATTCCGCAAAAAACATCTGGGCTTTATTTTTCAAGAGTATAACCTGCTGGATACGCTAACCGTGAAGGAGAACATTCTTTTACCCTTATCCATCACCAAAACGCCTAAAAAAGAAGCAAACCGAAGATTTCAGGAAGTAGCTACAGAACTGGGAATTTATGAACTGAAAGATAAGTACCCCAATGAAATTTCGGGCGGACAAAAACAGCGTACATCTGCGGCTAGAGCCTTTATTCATGAGCCCAGTATTATTTTTGCTGATGAACCTACGGGTGCGCTGGATTCCAAATCAGCTTCCGATTTATTGAACAAGCTGGGCCAGTTAAACCAGAAGCGCAAGGCAACCATCATTATGGTCACGCACGACCCCGTCGCTGCCAGTCATTGCAGTAGAGTCATTTTTATTAAAGATGGACAAATGTATACACAGCTTCATAAAGGTGAACAAGAAAGACAAAGCTTCTTCCAAGATATCATGAGAACCCAAGGGGTCTTAGGTGGGGTCCAATATGAATATTAATCAACTCATCCTGAAAAATTTGAAAAAAAACCTGAAAAATTATTACCTTTATGTCTTTGCTTTAATTTTCAGTGTCGCGCTCTATTTCGCTTTTGTCACATTACAATACGATCCCTCTATGGACGAAGTGAAGGGCTCTGTTAAGGGTGCAGCTTCCATACGTGCAGCATCCGTCCTGCTGGTTGCCATTGTCTGCATTTTCCTCTTATATGCTAATAATATTTTCATCAAAAGACGAAGCAAAGAAATTGGCTTATTTCAATTAATCGGCATGACCAAAAATAAAATCTTTCGCATTCTGAGTGCTGAAAACTTAATTCTATACTTGGGTTCCTTATTCATTGGCATTATGGTTGGATTTTCCTTTTCCAAATTAGTGATCATGATTTTATTTAAGACGACGGGCGTCGAAGCCATTGCCACTCTATATTTCTCTAACCAGGCACTTATTCAAACACTCATCATTTTTTGTATCATCTACCTGTTGATCATGGTCATGAATTATTCCTTTATTAAAAGACAGAGTATTTTGTCTTTGTTCAGAGTGACCTCAACCACCGAAGGGAAAATCAAGAAAATATCTATCTTTGAGATGATCATTGGGATCATTGGGGTTTCATTCATCGCTTTAGGATACTATGTTTCTTCCAAATTGTTTGGTGGAGACTTTACATCCATGAATGAATTATTTATGGCTATGGTGTTTATTTTAGGCTCTGTCATCATCGGAACACTTCTTTTTTATAAAGGATCCATCCGCTTTATTTCAAATATCATCAGAAAAAGTAAAGGCGGCTATTTAAACATTAATGAGGTGCTGTCTCTCTCATCCATTATGTTCCGCATGAAATCCAATGCTTTGTTGTTGACCATTATTACAACAGTATCAGCACTTGCCATCGGTTTACTCTCCTTAAGCTATATCGCCTATTATTCTGCGGATAAAGCAGCTGAGGACAATGTACCTTCCCATTTTGCAATGACGAATGTACCGGATGCGGAGAAATTCAAAACGTTACTTCAGGAGCATGACATACAGTATCGTGAAAAGAAAATTGAAGTCATTCAAGTCAGTGTGAACACAGCGCAAATTATGGAGACTCCTCTGGAAGGACTAAATCGCAATGCGAATTCCATGACGCTGCCTGTCATAAGCGATCAATTCGTGGAAGGGACGGATGTATCTCCAGATCAAACGATTTTAACGGGCTATAATGATCTGTTACAGAAATTTATGTCCTTGAAAAGCTTTGGCCCATTGGATTTGAAGGGGAAAAAGGAAGTCATACATCAACAATATTTGGGTCTAAAAAAGGAATATGTTATTCCCTACTATTTTACAGCCGGGGGACTTCCTACGGCGATTGTAGACGAAACTGTATTTGATCGGCTAAAGAAGGATATCAATCCTGTAATTCAAAAGAAATCGTCCTTATATATCGGAATTGATATGATTGACGAAGAACAGATCAAAGAAGCCGATCGCCTTTTTAAAGCCGCCAACTTTAGTGGGCAACAAACATCACGCCTTGAAATGAGCAGCAATCAGAAGAGAAACATGGGGGTGATCATGTTTGTAGTTGGATTTTTAGGACTCACCTTTCTTATTACATCAGGCTGTATCCTTTATTTTAAGCAAATGGATGAGAGCGAAGACGAAAAAGCGAATTATACGGTGTTGAGAAAGTTAGGGTTCACACAAGGGGACCTGCTTAGAGGCATTAAAATAAAACAACTCTTTAACTTCGGCATCCCATTAGTGATTGGCCTTTCACATAGCTATTTCGCCGTCCAATCCGGCTGGTTCTTGTTTGGAACCGAAATTTGGATGCCTATGATCATCGTTATGGTACTATACACCGCCTTATATTCCATTTTCGGGATACTATCCATCCTTTATTATAAAAAAGTCATTAAATCAGCATTATAATCGGTCAAAAGCTCCAGGCGAAAGCACTGGGGCTTTTTCCAAATATTTGAGCATCTTCGTTCCTGCGTGTACAATAAAATGACTATCATCGTTACCCCAAAGGGGGAGAGCTTATTTTATTATTACTCATCAATGGCATCAGCATCGTAGCCAATATCATCCTCGGTTCCTCTGTAGGGGTGGCTATTATCGTAGGAATCGTCTTTTTCCTGATTGGTTTACCTGAGTTTAAAAAATCGCCAAAGCTCACAAAAGAGGCTGTCAAAGATATCATCTATATTTTTTTGACCCTGTTGATTCTTCTTATATTTGTAGTCATCATTTCCTGGAATATCCGTACTTCAAGTGTCTTGAGTTTTTCCGGTCCGCTCACATCAGAAATGCAGTTTTACTGGGGGAGAAAAGTATTAATCATAGGTTTGTTGGAGGCCGCATGGTTCTTCATAAGTATAAAATGGTTGTTACCTATGGTTTTCGATCGGGTTGATCTCAGTAAGAAACAATCCATTTTTGTGATCAGCGGCATTTTATTAAGTGAGATTTCAGGTATTTATGCCATGCTAGGAGCAAGTTAAAAGAACCCCGCACTTCCTGTCTGTGACAGAGAAGCGTGAGGCTTTATCCGTGGGAATATTCCCTTTCCAAGAACAGTATACATGCTTAACGCAAAGGCTCAAATCCTTCTACTTGCTTCAGAATCCGCTCAATTTCCGCGCATGTCTCCGGTTGCAGCGTCACTTCGACTGCTTTTACATTTTCTTCGATTTGTATCGGTTTAGTGGCCCCAATGAGTGCAGCGCTGATACCCGGTTCTCTCAGAATCCAGGCAAGCGCGAGCTGTGACAGGGTGACACCCAAATCCTTCGCCAGCTTATCCAGCTCCTGGACACAATTTAGAACGGTATCGTTCATGTAACTGCTGGTGACATTATTGACGGAGGCATCAGCCCCGCGGCTGTGCTGTAACATCCCTGCTATTTAGCAATAGCCGCTTTTAAGGGCAACCACTCCGTTATTTACATCTTTCCTCTCTCAGACCCCATTCGGAAAAAGCGCATCGTATGCAGGACAAGGCAGTTTGTCGAGAAAATCCTGAAGCTGCTTGGGTTTATGGGTGTAAATGTCTTTTAGAGAGGTTCCGTTGTAAATGTTGCCGATGACAACGGGGTGGCACAGTTCACAAATCAGAATATCACCATTCCCGTGAAGATGAAGCTGCTTTTTACCATCCACGCAGTTTGAAAAGTAAACACCCGGCTGCTCCTTGAAGCCCAGTGCTTCTGCAAAACGATCCATACAGGTGAAATACAGCACGGTGTCTTCCTTTTTATGTGCGATCAAGTCATGAACGGAACGGACGAGTGCTTCCTTGGTGGAGATAGCGTTCCAGTTGGTATGATCCATCACAATGCTGTTCTGGATTTCATGAATTCGTACACCGAGTTCATATACTTTCTCGCTGATTGCCGGCATGTTGTTCTGCGTCTCGGCGAATAACAAAGTCTCCAGCACCGTTTCCAGCTTGGCTTCGGTACATAACCGAATATTCTGGGCGATTGTCTCATACATGCGTGGATGAACATGATAATATGCCGCGTATTTTTCGGGGTCCGTGAAGTTGAAGGAGATATGGATGTTGGAAAGTCCCGCGTCACGCAACCTCTCAATCCGTTCAGGACTGAGCAAGCTGGCATTAGTGTTGAGCTGGGTAGCGATTCCCTTGCTCGAACAGTGAGCCACAATGTCCAGACAATCCTGATACTTCAAGGTCACCTCTCCCCCGGACAGCCGCACGCGCTTTAAGGTGGGAATTTCATCAATGATGCGTATCACTTCTTTACTGCTGATGCATTGTCCATCATTACGCCGGTATGCGCAGCAATAATCGCATTTGAAATTACAATTGGAGGTGACTCCAACTTCCAGCCCCTCCAACTCGTAGATACCCGGCTTTTCCAGTTCAAGCGATTTATATTTATTCTCTGTAGTCACTTCCATGACCCTCCCGATCTCAGGCTTGTGTCTTGAATTCCCTTGAGATTATACAGAATCAGGATGGCTTGGAGATATGACTTTGGTAACGGTTGGCGGTAGCAAGTTGTGTTGGCCTTGTCGCTGGGCTTTATCTATATAGCGTAAGGAGCGGGTTATCGAAAAAAAGTAATATTTAGAAGATAGTAGTTTATATCAGCAAATAATTTCATCAGCGAGTATATTACACCAGCAGTTCAGGAAAAATTTTTATGCACACTGCGTTTTTTATAATTTCAGAACAATAGCCCAATGTTCAAGTACTTCTTGATACAGCAGAAAAGTACCTTGATCGGTCAATCCATTTTGTACATCTGATAAACTATTATCCGTTACTTGATCCGAATCTATCTCCGTTATTTTCTATTACTTGTAATATAAAAATTAACAGCATTGTTTACTTGGGAATGGAGATAAGTACAAATATTCTACTGGGGATTGTAGTTACCCTACTTATTGGGTTATCTAGCACCCAAGATATTGTTGTATAATTCCTAACTTCATTGCACTATATTCACACTTAATTTAGCCTAATAAAGCAGGGGGATTCAAAAAAATGTCGAATTTAAACTATAAAAATATATTTTAGGAGAGAATTATTATGGTAGCGACATGGACAAAAAGTAAACTTAACGATATTAAAGATACAATACCATTGATTTCTAAAATGGCTATTGAAAATCTTAAAGATAGTTTTAATGAGAATGGACAGTCGATGTTCAATAATCTAAATGGTATCTTAGGGATCGCGGTAAAATTATTAGGTCGACAACTTATTGATAAATATTTCGATGAACTATCAGAAGATAAGTTGCATAATTTCGGTATTGGAATCTATTTTACGACAGCATGTGAACAAGCTGAAGAGTCCTTAAATAATATTGAAAGTATCAGTTTGGATCTTTTAACACGCAAAGCAATAATTGAACGTTTCGAGGAAATTTTAAAAGAAAAACAGGAGTCAATTTATAATTCAAACCTTATACTGCACTTTACTCCTAATAAACATCCGGCAGTCTCTATTGTGCGTACTGTTTGCGAATCATTATTGCTTGAGTATATTAATGAACCGAATAAAGCTAAAATAGTTGACTGCTTCACAAAAGATTTCAACGAAAATATAGGCCACAAGATTGTTTTAGCATTTGGGGATGACTATGAGAAACATATAGGAGAAGTAGATGAGAAATGGACCAAAAGTAAAGAAGGAAAGATCTTAAATGACATGTTAGAGTTAAATAGAATTGGTTTTGCCGAATATGAAGACTTAAAATATCAACAAACCTATGCGTATTGGAATAAAGTTAGTGAATATAGAAATTCGTCAGAAAATAAAACGGATATTGAAGAATTTGAGGAAAACCTATCACCTATAGATGAGTTAATAGAAACTTTTTTCAATAGGGGGAGTGACACAATTGAAAAAGCATTATTCATCTTAGCTGATTTTGGAAAAGGAAAATCCGTATATTTAAAGCAAAAGGCTTCTACGCTTGCTAGACAATATGAACAGCGTGGAGAAGGCTTTATTCCAATTTACTTTAATTTGAGAGACTTTGATAAATATGATCAAAATAGTAGTTTTGGAGTTATTAGTGATTTTCTTGGAAAGAAATATGGGGTTGATGTGCAAGACAGCGACTTTCAAACCAAGGAATATTTCTATTTAATCGACTCATTAGATGAATGTGGAAACTTAACCGAAGAAAAAATCGATAAGGTTATTACTTCAATAAAAAAAATACAGAATATTAACGTAAAAAAGTGTAGACAGAACCGTATAGCCGTTGCCTCCCGTCCTATTGAACATGGGTTGCTTAAACATTTAAATAACAATGAGCCCTTCATTATAAAAAATGGAGATAACCGTCCGATTAATCATTATATATCTATTTATGGTTTTAAAAAGGAGCAATTTAATAACTCAATTACAGATTCACTGAAAAGAGCACTGCCTCTAGATTCAGAAAGTTTCAGTGGTATATCCAAGAAAATAATCGAGGGAATTAATAATTCACAAGTGATTAATATTCATGAAGAATTCACTAGTATTAATTTGCTAACATATAGCGAATTAAGGAGACCTATCTTTTCCTATATGATATACAAACTAATCATTAATAAGGCAGATCTATCCTCTTCAAATAAAGTAGGTGTATATCTTTCTTTCATTAATGTCTTAACAAAAGAGGCTAAGTATATCGACTCACTAAAAGAAGTAAACCTGAAAGATGAGTATAAATTCAGGAATATTTTACACGCAACCTCCGCTTTATGGATGTATGAAACGTATAGAAGTAATCAAGGCTTCTTAAAAAAGCATGATATAAGTAATACTATAGAAGGTTCTATAATCGACAAGACAGATACAAACAAAATGACAAAGTATAAAGACATAGAGAACGTCGAGTTCTTGGCCCAATCTTATTTTGGACAGAAGGGGGATACCTTTTATTTCCAGCATCAATCTTTTGCTGAGATATTACTTGCAGAGTACTATTTAAAATTATTTATTCATTATGCATTAGATGAATCCTCCGCCCCTGATGATATTAGAATACGTCTATTGTTAGGAAACCCTACAGAACAGACAATCGATTTTTTTGTAGGAATGCTTTTACTTTTAAAAGAAAGTGTTTCAGAGAATGATATCAATCCTAGCAAGGTAGTAATCCAAAAAAGAAAGCTGTTATTCCCAATGCTTGCCTCTCTATCTACAGCAGATTTTAGTAAAGGTTTATTCAGTCACTATCTTAAGCTCAAATGGTTTGATAATTATCCGATTAGTAACAATACCATTGAGCCACCTTTAGAGTTATTGGAAAATTGGATTATTACAAATGAAGTAATTAATAAAATAGTCAACCTAGCTCGTGATATTATTGAATCAAAATCTAAATATTTATTAACAACGGTAAGTTCTCATTACACCTCACTGTACAATAATGAAATAATCCAAATCAATGATGAGATATCTCATATTCCACCGGATATAGATCGCTGGATAGCATTCTTAGTCGGTAATAGTTTGCATAATATCGATAAAGAAAGGAGATTTTTCACAAGTACTATAGGTGACACTAAGATTGTCTTTGATATGTTGAAGAATTGGCATCATTTCTCCGAGACTGCCTCTCCTGAATGGGGAAAAAAACTATTTCGTGGACTTATAATGCCGAAGAGCAATTTTGAATATGAAAATTTGCACCCATTCTTTTTCAGCCATAACCTTAAATACACATTAAAGGGTCTAAATTTAAGAGATATGGATTTTTCTTTCTCTGACATGAGTAATATCTCTTTAGAACATTGTGATCTTATAAGATGCTCTTTTGCTAACACTAAGCTTTCATATGTCTATTTCTATAGCTCGAGTTTTTCAGGGGCATCATTTAAGAATGCGGACTTTAAAAATGTAACTATTAGTATTTGTACATTGTGGGATGTAAATCTCTATGGTATTAGCATAGATACGTTATCATTAGAACTATGCGAAATAGCCCAAGGCGTTCTTTTACCTAAGCCTTTGAGCGAAATTCTAAAAAATTCCATTAATGGATTGTCCGATTTTGGAGGTAAATCCTATATAGGGAATTCTTTCAAAAATAAAAAAACAATAACTTCTATTTTTAATGTTTTAGAGCCCTTAATTAGAGTAGCAACAAACAAAAAAACTTTAGATTATAACGAAATTAAAAAATGGTTTATATTTGAACTTAAAGATGATAGAGATTACTTCACCAAACTTCTACATCGTAAAATTAGAATAAAAGATAACTCTTTATAAAAAGACACTATTATTTAACTCCAACCTTTTTGTAATTTTCCCAATCAGTATAGATATCTTGGTAAAGGACTTGTATTTAAAGAAAATCACGTTTTCATACGTTCTATTCTTTCAATGCGAATGACAGGTTTTACTGAAACCGAATGATCACCATATCCGTATGTTGTTTTCCTTCGCATTGGGTGGAATAAAGATTTCAACACTATAATCAGTACTCTTCCTTACCAAACACGCATCCCATAATTGTGAGCGATATGTGAACTGGGCATACTTCTCATTTCCAAATCCATACTGAATATATCTGTTGGTAATGGAGGCGGAAGGTAGTGGACAAAAAGATGAACCTGCTCATGTTCAGCGGGGATTACGATAAGGCGATGGCTGGACTGATTTTGGCGAATACGGCTCGGGAATTGGACGTGGACGTGACGATGTTTTTTGCGTTCTGGGGACTATTTCTGGTTCGTGATCCTGATAAAATGACGCTTGAGGACAAGACGATTTATGAAAAAATCATGGGTTGGATGACTCCAAAAGGACCTGAGCAGCTACCGTTGTCCAAAATGAATTTTAGCGGTCTGGGCAAGCTGATGCTGACGGAAATGATCGAAGATAACGAAGCCCCGAAACTGATTCACTTTTTGAAGGGGGCACGGAAAAAGAACGTCAAATTTTATGCCTGCAAGCTTTCCGTGGACATTATGGGTTTTAAACCGGAAGAATTTATACCTGAACTGGAAATTATCGAGGCCAAGACATATCTCAGGGATGCGCTCGAATCCGATATGCAGCTGTTCATATAAGATGTACCCATGCCTTGTCCGGCTTTCGGATGAGGCTTTATTTTGTCAAAATGATGACATTCGCCTATTTTTTTAACCCATTCGCGTCTTCCTACGTACCCTAAGAAGACAGAACCACATGGGAGGCGCCCGTATGCTCAAGGCTCGGATCGGAAGCAACAATAGTGCATATCAGCCTTCTGGCGAGGCTTATTTCGCACGGTATCGGGAAGGTACGATTGGATATCGTCAAACCTTTGAATCTCCATACGGACCAAAAAAGCTGGTGTATGCGGATTGGGCAGCCAGCGGTCGTCTGTATGGACCTATTGAGTCCAAAATAACTAACCATTTCGGTCCTTTTGTGGCGAATACCCATACGGAGTCTAATTTGACAGGTACCCTGATGACCCAAGCCTACGAAGAGGCAAAGCGAATCATTAAGAACCACGTTCATGCCAACGAACAAGACATCATTCTGTTTGCCGGGTCCGGTATGACAGGGGCAATAAATAAGCTTCAACGCATGCTGGGATTGAAAATACATGAAAAATTAAAGCATCATTACCCTATCGCTGAAAAAGAACGTCCCGTTATTTTTGTCACACATATGGAGCATCACTCGAATCATATCTCCTGGGCTGAAACGATTGGAGACGTCGTGTGCATTCCTCCCGGTCCCGGTGGTACCGTTGATCCGGCAAATCTGGAACGTTTGCTGCTTCAATTCCGTCATCGCCCTATCAAGATCGGCGCTTTTACAGCCTGTTCCAATGTTACGGGGTTTGAGCCGCCGATTTATCAACTGTCCCGCAAAATGCATGAGCATGGCGGGGTGTGTTTCATTGATTTTTCTGCAAACGCTCCTTATGCCGCGATCAACATGCATCCCGCAGAGCCGCTTGAAAGATTGGATGCTATTGTATTTTCTCCCCACAAATTTCTCGGTGGCCCCGGAACAAGCGGTGTTCTCATTATGGATTCGAAACTAAGCCTCAACCATGCCCCGGACCAGCCTGGAGGCGGTACGGTAAGCTGGACCAATCCTTGGGGCGGGTACGAATATAAAGACAATATCGAAGCACGCGAGGATGGGGGGACTCCTGCTTTTCTACAGGCCATACGAACGGCACTTTGCATTCAACTGAAAGAACAGATGGGCCAAAACCGCATTTTGGAGCGTGAAAAGGAGTTAACGTCATTATTGTTAAAAGGGTTGGAAGTAATACCACACTTGCACGTTTTAGGTGGAAGAAGCCAAGAACGACTCGGGATCGTTTCTTTCGTTGTCGACCATATCCACTACAATCTGATCGTAAAATTACTGAATGATCGGTTCGGAATCCAGGTCCGCGGCGGTTGCTCCTGTGCAGGAACGTATGGACACTATTTGTTGGGCATCGACCAACAAACCTCTAATGAGATGTCAGACCTCATCCATGCGGGAGACCTGTCGAGAAAACCCGGCTGGGTGCGCCTGTCCCTTCATCCCATGATGACCCATCAGGAAGTCTCCTATCTTACCTCTTCCATACGAGCGGTTGTGGAAAATATCATAGCGTGGCAAAAGGATTATACGTATCAGCCCGAATCCAACGAGTGGCGGTACAGGTATGAGCATAAAAAAATAGACATCAGCAAATGGTTCAATTTCAGCGATTAAGAAACCTTTGTCCACTCCTTACTTTCAAAATTCTCATACTATACACAGTAGATTAATATAAGCTGAAAAAGGGCGCACCTGTAACCCTCAATCGCAGATCATTTCCTGCTCAGCTTATATACATTATTCTTGAACTAAAAGAAAGGAGCCACCTTATATCAAGGGCCTGCTCCTTTCTTTTATAACTATACTATTAGCTGAAAAACGTTTATTTACTCTCGGCTTCCCATTTGGATATTTCCTCGCGAACCCGCGGAGCTACCTCTGTTCCCAATAGCTCAATGGCTCTCATGACATCCTCGTGCGGCATCGTACCTACAGGTACGTGCAACAGAAAGCGTGTAATGCCTACCTGCTTGCGCAGGTGAATGATTTTCTTGGCAACCGTATCGGGATCGCCTACATACAGCGCCCCTTCAAAGCTACGCGCGGCATCAAAGCTGGAACGGGTGTAAGGACCCCATCCACGCTCACGCCCAAGCACATTCATACTCTGCTGGGTGGAAGGGAAAAACTTTTCCGCTGCAAGCTCGGTACTTTCCGCGATAAAACCATGTGAGTGTGATGCAACCGGAAGTAATAATGCATCGTGCCCTGCGTGCGCAGCCGCTTTTTTATACAGCTCCACAAGCGGCGCAAACTGCACAGGACTACCGCCAATAATCGCCAGAACCAATGGTAACCCGAGCAAGCCCGCGCGAACCACGGATTCCTGATTCCCTCCGCTACCAATCCATACGGGCAACGGATTTTGAACCGGACGTGGATATACGCCCAGATTATTGATCGCAGGCCGATGTCCACCTTTCCAGGTGACTTTTTCAGAATCGCGTATTTTCAACAACAGTTCGAGTTTTTCATCAAACAGTTCGTCATAGTTATCTAAATCATAGCCAAACAGCGGGAAGGATTCGATAAAAGAACCCCGGCCTGCCATGATTTCAGCTCGTCCATTCGAGATGCCGTCCAGCGTAGCAAAATCCTGAAATACACGTACCGGATCATCCGAGGAAAGCACTGTGACCGCGCTGGTCAGCCGAATCCGCTGGGTCTGCGAAGCAGCAGCAGCTAGTATTACCGCAGGAGCAGATGCCGCATAATCTTTACGATGATGCTCTCCCACGCCATATACATCCAGCCCTACCCGATCTGCAAGCACAATCTCCTCGACAACTTCACGTATTCGTTGCGCATGACTGATGACCTCACCCGTTTGTGTATCCGGCGTTGTTTCTACAAATGTGCTGATACCTATCTCCACTTGCCCTACCCCCTACTTCAATGTCTCGTTCCCATCGGCTGCTTGTAAGCAAACCATTTTAAAAACCGATATCTTTATTTTGAACTTTTTTTATAACTTTTTCAAGCTCTGCTTTCTAAATATGGAACCGGCTTAAGAGAACCTGAGGATTTTCCGCAGGAAACGATATCTTTCTGTCGAATATTTTATGGAATAAAAGAGATTTCAATCTTCACAGCGTGAATACAACAAGGGGGCTCATACATCCATGGCTTTTGTCATCAATAACCTAAAAGATAACAGCAATGTTGCCATCGCAGACCAATTAGGTGGATTTACCGTATTGGAATACATATCGGATTTAAGCTGCACTTCGGTTGCGGCTGCGGAAGCCAATTACTATATGAGCAAAAGTAACATGCGCCGCAAGCAGCTCATGATCGAAATCAACAATAGTGAAATCATGATGAAGGCGGGCGCCATGCAATATACGGTGGGCAGTATGGAGATGACTACCGGCGTAAAAGGCGTAGGGGGCTTAATGCGCAATTTGGTGTCCGGTGCTGTAACGGGAACAAGTGCCATCAAACCTCTCTATAAAGGCACAGGTACGATTATGCTGGAACCTACTTATAGTTACATTTGGCTCATTGATGTCGATAATGATCACATTGCCATCGAAGACGGCTTATTTTTAGCTTGTGAAACTACGCTGGACATATCCGTTGTTGCCCGTAGCAACCTTTCCTCGGCCGCTCTGGGTGGAGAAGGATTATTTAATTTAAGCGCTCGGGGAAAAGGAGTTCTTGCCCTGCAAGCGCCTATCCCTTCAGAGGAAGCCGTCGTAGTTGAATTGCAAAATGATGTGCTAAAAGTGGACGGCAATTTTGCCCTCATGTGGTCCAATACCTTACAGTTTACCGTCGAGAAATCTGGAAAAACCAAACTGGGCTCTGCCGCTTCCGGCGAAGGGCTGGTCAATGTGTACAGGGGAACCGGAACCGTTTGGCTAGCACCGTTATAACGAAGCACTTGCCAAGGAGAAGCGTCTAGCTTCTCCTTTTCTTAATCCTCATTGAACTGAAAAGGGTGAAAATATAAAGAAAAACCCCTCTTATATCAAAGGGTTTTTCCAGTACAAACTCCAAACTCGTTGGGTTGCATTAACATAGCTTTTAGTTCTTTTTCACAAACTCGGATTTTAATTTCATCGCTCCGAAGCCATCAATTTTGCAATCAATATCATGATCGCCTTCCACCAGACGGATATTCTTTACTTTTGTGCCGATTTTCAGGACGGATGAGCTTCCTTTGACTTTAAGGTCTTTAATGACGGTTACAGAATCACCGTCCTGCAGAACGTTACCATTGGCATCTTTGATGACTTTTACATCTTCGTTATTTGCTGCTTCTGAATTGGAAGACCACTCATGAGCGCATTCCGGGCAAATGAAAAGACTCCGATCCTCGTACGTGTATTCTGAGTTACATTCCGGGCAATTTGGCAAATTAGACATAATCGTATGTACTCCATTCATTATCAATTCTACACCTGTGATCGTCCTATGAAACAAACCTTGCTCCAAGCCCTCCTTGGAGTTCCTTACAAGTATATTGGATAATCAGCAACGATTCCACTAATAGAGGAAATTAGTTTAGGATTTCCCTTTCCTTTTGAAATGATTATGAGGATTAAAAAAGGATGCCCGCCTTGTTAGGGTAGCATCCTTCATCATGAGCAGAATCATATATTAAAAATGTACTCTACGGCACGTTTATGCCTTTGTTTGCTCAACCAGCTCACGAATTCCTTGGCTAAGCGGCGTAAGCGGGCTTTTCAGAAGCTTCTCGAAATCGTTGCTTACAACATCCAAAGCTCCTTCACGAATCGCTTTTTGAATACCGACCACAATAGGGATTGCGGCTTCCGGTACGCCCGCACCAAGCATAATGTCGGCATACGCAGTATCGTCTACCTGCTGTACAGGCACATCCTTACCCAGCACCTCAGCAAGAATCGTCGCAAACTCTTCTTGGGTAATCGGCTTGCCGGAAAGCTCATATATTGTGTTTTCATGCCCTTCGCCGGATAATACGTTTGCCGCCGCTTGCGCATAATCTGCACGGGCAGCCCAACCTACTTTACCGGAACCTGCTGAGGTCAGCCAAGGAGCCCCGGCCAGCACGGATTGAATCGTGCCTGCTTCATTTTCAAGATACCAGTTATTGCGCAGGAAAGAGTAAGGGATGCCCGATTCGCGAATGAACTCTTCCGTTATACGATGTACAGGTGCAAGGAACAGAGTGCTGTCGGCCGCATTGGCAGCGCTGGTATAAGCGATGAAGCCTACTCCCGTACGTACAGCAGCATCCACAGCAGCCTTATGCTGGCGGATTCTCGTATCATTATCGCCGTCTGCGGATATAATCAGCAGTCGGTCTACACCAGCAAACGCTTGGTCCAGCGTCTCCGGTTTATCAAAATCGCCATGACGAACGTCAACGCCACGGGCACGCAAGTTTTCTGCTTTTTCCGGATTTCTCACGCTAACAATAAGGTCTTCTGCCGATACGGATGCAAGCAACGCCTCTACCACGATGGAACCCAGTTGCCCGGTTGCTCCTGTTAATGCGATTTTCATATGAAATCCTCCATTCAGATTTTATTTACCTTTCTATAGTAACTATAAATATGACGATTGTCTATTCTGGAATTGATGAATACACGGCTGCTGTCAGCGAATTAAATGTTAGGCAGATTGATGCATTAAAGCGAATTGTTAAAGAGGTACGCGGGGGCGTTTGAATAAAAGGGGCGCTCGCGGCTATCCAGCTTAGGATTGAGGATCGTAGTCGCTCAATTTTCCTTCATAAATCAAATGCAGTCGGTCGCTTTGCCGAAAATCGTCCGGCGTAATAAGAGCGGGCAACTTGTTCCATATTTTTATGCCGGATCGCTGTAAAATTTCTGCGACGAATTGCGAACAAAAATAGGAATTACTGAACTCGACGGGTTCTTTGAGTGCAATACCAATCAAACCCAGTAAGTTATACATATATTTTTGACGACTTCTGATAAAGACGTGTAGGACCCGTTTCATTTTCTCGACTTCACGCTCGGTTACTTGAAGCTCGTAGATGACACATGTTGTATTCGGAAATCTGCTGTATGTACCTGTCTTAATATCCTCTTTCACGAAACCACCATCCAGCGGGTTATTAGGGGTCTTTCTCCCGAAGCTGTATAACTCCGAAAGTTCCCGGTTGAAGGAAATGGAGGCGTGATTGTATGGTGCCCTCGTATAGCTCTTAATGACTCTCGTAAGAAACGTTCCCGTATTCGTAAGTAAGATAAAGACGGATTGATCAGCTACCATTTACAAAATTTCTCCTTATCAAGTTTGGGTTATTCCTTCATAATAACATAGGAATCCTATAATGGACTCCTACCTCGCGATAAGTTGGTGATTGGCAATGGACAGCTCGCTATTAACGTTAATCCTTATTTTCACAGCCTTATTGGCTATCCAATTGATTTATGTTGTGATCGTCAAAACACAGCCCAACAAAGACTATGCAGCCATCGGACTTCGCATCAAAACCTGGTGGGGCATGTTCTTTATCTTTTGCTTGGCAACTCTTTTTAATCCGATTGTTTCACTGCTTTCCCTGATGGCACTCACTTTCTTTGCGCTGAAAGAATATTTCTCCATGATCAAATCCAGAAAAGCCGATCGCAGACTTTTTTTGTGGGCGTACTTGGCGATTCCTGTGCAGTTTTATTGGATTTATATCGGGTGGTACGGGATGTTTATTGTCTTTATCCCTATTTATGTATTCTTGCTCCTGCCGCTCCCGCGATTGATTAACAAAGGAACGGTCGGTTTTCTGCGCAGTGTCAGCTCAACCCAGTGGGGGCTTATGCTGATGGTTTTCGGGCTTAGTCACTTGGCCTACTTTCAATTCGCTACACCGCAATACGGAGCGAAACTCGTACTTTTTCTAGTGGTGTTGACGCAACTCAATGATGTTGCACACTATCTGGCATCCCTCTATTTCGGTAAGCGGAAAGTCGTCCCAACCTCCAACCCACATTTAACTTGGGAAGGCTTTGCATTTGCGTTTATCGTGACAATAGGGGCTTCGTATCTGATCTATCCCTACCTGACGCCATTTGACCTAAAATTTGGAATTATTTTCGGTATGCTGATCAGCTTGAGCGGTTTCTTCGGCAGCCTAACGGTTTCCGTGCTGAAGCGGGATTTATTAATCGGCGATGATGACAAGTTCGATGCTTTGAAAAAAAGCTACTTAAGCCGGGTCGATAGTTTGACCTACACCTCGCCCGTCTTTTTTCATGTAATCCGTTATTTTTTTGACTTTATGTAGCAATTACATTGCTCAAACCTCGTATGAATAGTGATCATGGAACACGATATCTTGCTATGAAAAGGGCATCCTATCCTCACTTAAGGATAGGATGCTTTTGCGTGTACTACCGTTGCAGGGCATTCCTAATCCTGCTAACCCCTTCACGAATTTCGTTTTCCTTTAGATGCCCGTAGCCCATTAGCAGTCGGTTTCCTTCGAGCTGTGCTGCAAATACATTTTCGCTACGGAGATGTTCTAGCAGATTCTCTCGGAGTGGGAACTGAAACTCTGCTACCAAATGTAAACCAGCTGATCGGCCACATACCCGGTATTGCCCTGTAAAATGCTGTTCCAGGCTATCAAGCAGGACCTGACGACGCTTGGCGTACACTTTTTTCATCTTATGGACATGCTTATGAAGGAGTCGCTTCCTGATATACCGACTCAACACAATTTGCTCCAAGCTCGCCGTCTGGTAATCCGCCAGTTGCTTTAAACGGATAAAATCAGCGACTCGTGACGGGGGAAGAACAATATAGCCGATTCGCAGTGCGGGGAACAAAATTTTGCTAAACGTCCCGACATATAGCACCCGTTCTGGATCCAGACTCTGCAAGGAGTGGACGGGCGCCCCATCATACCGGAACTCACTGTCATAATCATCTTCGAGCAGCAGGCATCCTGTCCGGGCTGCATACTGGATAAGCTCGATCCGCCTTTGGATCGGCAAGATACCTCCCAGCGGGAACTGGTGCGAGGGTGTCAGATATGCCAGCTTGGGGTGTCTCTTTTGCGGCAGATCGGCTGTTATAACTCCCGAATCATCAACAGGCATGCTCCGCAGTGTGGCCCCTGTAGCCGACAGAATGCTTTTTAAATCTTCATTTGTCGGTTCCTCTACCAGAGCTTCGTCTCCAGCTGACAGTAACAGACGGGTGACAAGCTGAATCGCTTGTACTGCTCCGCTAGTGATTACAATATGTTCCGGGCTAGCTTTCACTCCTCTGGTGTGAACCAAATAGTCGGCCAGCTCCCTTCGTAACTCAGGCTCTCCAGCAGGGTCGCCATAACCCAGTGCCAGATCAGGAGCCTCTTTGCATACGCTCTGAAGCAAGTCTGCCCATGATTTGCGCGGGAACAATTCCAATGCGGGGAGGCCTGTCCGGAAGGATATTACCGACACCTCATTTGAATATGAAGTATTCATTGCAGACGCAGACGCCTCGATAGGCCGTGCGGATACATAACCTGGAAGAACGGCCCCCTCGGCTACATAGGTACCTGAACCCGAGCGCGCAATGGCTAAGCCTTCGGCTAGCAGCATTTCATAAGCTTCGAGGATAACATTCCGGGAAACATTCAACTGTAAGGCCAGCACCCGGGTCGAAGGAAGTTTATATCCTGCATGCAGTTCTCCGGCTAAAATACGGTCCCGTATCGCTTGATACACCTGACGCAGCATCGGAACTGTCACATTCTTATCGATAGATAACCACATAGGTTGCCCCCTCAAGCGGTACTGTCAAAAACCTCTTCAACTGGATCTACAAGTGCCCAGTTTCTATTGCTACAGTATATATCAATATCTGTACAAGAGGTGAGATGAAATGAACAAACCAACCTTTTCGACTTACATGGAATTAGTGATCGCAACCTCCATTGTCGGCAGTTCTGTAGTAGTCGGTAAACTGGTCGTGATGCGGCTGCCTGTTTTTTTATCGCAATCTGCCAGTCTGGCCGTTGCCCTTCTGTTCTTGGTACCCATTGTATTCATCAAGAAATATTCACTAAGGATCAGCAAACGGGATGCCTTAATCCTGTTCATTCAAGCACTGGTCGGCATGTTTCTCTTCCGTGTCCTAATGCTGTACGGGCTGGCCTACGCCTCTGCTTCCGAAAGCGGAATTTTAACTAGCTTAACCCCAGCTATCGTTGCACTTCTTTCGTATATACTGCTGAGAGAAAAGATTACGCTCCGCCCCGGACTAGGGATTGCCTGTTCACTGCTCGGTGTTTTGGCACTGCAAGTACCTCACATATCGGCGCTCTGGTTCAATGCTCCTAACGCAACCTCGTTCATTGGCCTGCTGCTTGTTCTGTCTGCTGTGTTCGGAGAAGCGGCACTGACAGTGTTACGCAAGATGCTATCCAGCCATGTCTCTTCCCTGCTTGGAACCATGTATATAACACTCTTTTCATTCTTCATGTTCCTGGCTTGTTCCTTCGGGGAGGCCCGACAGTTCAACTTTAACCACGTTGGAGCAGGAGAGATTGGGCTTGTCTTATATTATGGTATCTTTGTCACAGCATTAGCCTACGTATTATGGTTTCGGGGCGTGTCAAGGGTATCGGCTAGTGCAGCAGCTGTATATACGGGTTGTATTCCCGTCAGTACACTGCTGCTGTCCTATATCATCCTCCGTGAATCCTTCTCATTTGCTCATCTGGCTGGTGCAGGCTTTGTATTTCTCGGCATCATACTTATATCACGCGGTGAACGCCGCTGACTTACGCAAAGACCTTCTCAAGAAAAGAGGCTCCCGGCTGAAACTTCGGGAGCCTCTTTTCTTTGATTCAAGTTCTTATCGCATTGAATTAATGCACCTGATCCAGCAATTGATATGCTTCTTCCTTCGAAGCAACCGCCAAGAGCGTTTCTCTGAAATGATCGTCCATCAGCTTACGTGATAACATTTGCAGCACTTTCAGATGCGCATTTTCCTTGTTATTGCGCGGTACGGCAATCATGAAGATCAGTTTTGCTTCACTTCCGTCTGCACTATTCCAGTCAACACCGCCCTGCTTGATGCCGAAGACCACACTTGGCTTCAGGACAGCTTCCGATTTGCCATGAGGAATGGCAATATTCATTCCAATGCCTGTGGAGCCTTCTTCCTCTCTGGCCAATATCGCCTGTTTGAAATCACTGGCAGAGCTTACGGCTCCAGTTCTCTCAAGTGCTCCGATCATTTCATCAACCACAGCATCTCGTGTCGTTCCTTCCAGATCCAAATTAATCAGATCCATCGTTACAATATCCGTCAGTTTCTCAATGTGAATGGCTTGTGAAGGCACGGCTGGCCCGTTATTTGTGACAGTTGTTGACGCAGATGACTCCGCAGCGGCCGTTGTAGTAATCACAGATTGTCCTGCTCCTGCGGTAGAATGTCCAGGCATCGCGTCCCCAGCAACATCCGGAGTTACAGTTGCTGCAATATCTTTTTTCAGCAAGCTCACCAGGACAACCGATACGGCTACGCCGACAATAACGGCGATGAAGAACATAAGTACATGGTCCACTGCACCAAGTACAGCTACAATCGGTCCACCGTGAGCTACCTTATCACCTACATTTCCCAACATCGCGATGACAGAGCCGACCATGGACCCTACCATGATACTGGGAATAACACGCAGTGGATCTTGCGCCGCGAATGGAATCGCACCTTCGGTAATACCGAACAACCCCATCGTGAATGTTGCCTTCCCAGCCTCGCGTTCTTCAGGTGCAAATTTACGTTTGTTGATCATCGCTGCAAGTCCCATCCCAATTGGCGGGATACAAATCGCAACGGCGATTGGCCCCATAATTTCATAATTCCCTTCGCCGATCATGGCCGAACCGAATAAGAAAGCGACTTTGTTCACAGGGCCGCCCATATCAAAGGAGATCATCGCACCTAGAATCAATGCCAGTAGAATTGAACTTGTACCTTGCATACCTGCAAGCCAACCTGTTAAAGCTTCAAACAATTGTGCGACTGGAGCACCAATCACAAAGACAAAGATTAATCCAACAATTAAAGATGCCAATACAGGGATAATTATAATAGGCATGATCGGCTGTAATGCTCGGCCAACTTTAATTTTTCGAATCCCAAGTGCAACATAACCCGCCAGGAAACCAGCGATAATCCCGCCGATAAATCCAGCCCCCGCCTCACTTCCATAAAAGCTGCCGTTCGCAGCAATGAATCCGCCAATCATACCCGGTGCAAGCCCCGGTCTATCCGCAATGCTCATCGCGATAAATCCGGCGAGGATCGGTATCATAAAGGTAAACGAAGCCGAGCCGATATCCTGAACCGTCTTCCAGAAAGAACCGTCCGGTATAACCAAACCGCCTGGTGTCTTCTCACCACCAATTGTCAACGCAATGGCAATGAGCAATCCCCCAATGACAATGAAGGGTACCATATAGGATACACCGTTCATCAGATGGCGGTAGATGGGATTTTGTTTCGGTTCGTTCTCCTGTAAGCTAGCTTCGGCAGAACGTGACTCTGCCTGGTACACAGGTACATTGCCCTTCATCACCCACTGGATCAATTCTTCCGGACGGCGAATACCATCCTGTACGCCAACGACCAGCAGTTTCTTACCGACGAAGCGGTCTTTAACCACCGTTTTATCCGCTGCAATAATAATGCCATCTGCCTCACGGATCTCCTGCTCAGTCAGTTGATTCTCGACTCCAATGGAGCCTTGTGTCTCGACCTTCATCTCGATGCCCAGCTTTGCTGCTGCCTTTTGCAGATTCTCAGCTGCCATATACGTATGTGCAATTCCGTTAGGACATGAGGTAATCGCCAATATCTTCATAGTCATTCCCCTTCTCTCTGATGTTTCCGCTTACATTGATAGTATAAACGCCTATCTTGCTGTTATCGGACGAACTTTTTACCGGAACTTTCGGAAAAACGGAATTATACCGACAAAAAACAGGACTTATCTATAAGTCCTGCTCCAGAGCACAGCTTTTGATTTTAGTTTATCCCTTCATTTTCCCTAATAGTCTCATTGCATCGGTCTCCTTAGATAAGGCATGAACCAAAGCAGGTTGCTCACTGATCAGGGACAATTCCTTGAATAACTGGCGCATCTCTTCCCGCCCATCCTGTTTAACCGCAAGCAGGAACACAAGCTCTACTTTCTCGGTTCCCCAGGTAAGCGGCTGCTTCAAGGTAGCGATTACAATGGAGGACTGCCTTATCCATTCAGAACCACCATGCGGAATGGCTATGCCTCCCCCAATCGTCGTAGCCGACATTTTTTCTCGCGCCAGTACGCTATCCACATAACCGGGCTCCACATATCCTTTGTCCTCCAGTATTTGTGCCAGCTTGGAGATCAATTGTTCCGGATGCTGCACTTCCTGCTGGGGAAAGACCAAAAAAGGTGTTGTATATTTAAAAAATACAGATTCGTCTGCCGCCCTATGTTCCGGCTCATCCAGTCGCCGGATCACTTGCTCCAGCCGACGTTCGTCCTTGGCATCCAGCAAGGGAGAGACGAGAATATGCGGAACGTTCATCTCTGGGAGATCTACAGTGGTAATGACGAGATCCACCTCTTGGGCTGCCAGATAGTCCTGGACTTCTGCTTTGGAAAGGGTTGTCTCCACATGTACAGCCGGAAATTTACGTTCCACCTTGGTGCGCAGCAGTTGGGACATACCGATACCCATGTGACACACAATGATGGCTCTCTGAGGATGACTCTCTTTCTGGTGCAATCGCTCCACAGAAGCCTGAAAATGCAGCGTTAAATACGCCGCTTCCTCCTCGGGGAAGGATAGCCGGATCCATTTCCCCACCTCTTCCAGTGTAATAATAACCCGGTCGAACATGTAGGGGTACATCTTCTTGATCTCGGCCAGCATAGGATTGGACACGGTCAACCCATATTGAAGACGGTTCAGGGTCGTATATAAATGGACATTCAACCCTTTCAGCAACACCTTGTCCTTGGAAAAGGCAATCATATTCAGCTCGGACATCCGCCGGACTAATTGCTCAATCAACTCAGGCAAAAGCGGGTGACTATCTGCCAGCTCGCCTTGTTTTCCCCTTCTTTCCTCCTGCTGATAACGGAACTTCCCGCTAAGCAGGTGCAGAGTTAAATACGCCGTCTCTTCCTTGGAAAAAGGCACGGCAAACAACTTTTGCAACTGCTGCAAAAAAGATGTAGCCCATGTAAATTCGCGTCTCTCCTGCAAAAAGGCAATGTCCTGCTTGGAGAGGGAAATGGGTTGTCCCATCTTGGTTCGTTTGACCATTAAGAGGATATGCAGCATTAGAGCTTCGAAAGCTTCGTCAGTAAAGCTGAGCTCATGGCGTTTTTGAAATGCTTTTAATTCATGATTTATGGTTGTGATCTCGTGCGATTCAAACTGTTTGCGCATCATCTGTCCCGTTAACTCAGGACTGTCAATCAGCTGGTTCATCCGCGCCAAAGCGATTCGCTTATTTTTCTCAAAGCCTTGAATGGCCAAGCCTACGCGCTGCTTGGTAATCAAGGCTAGATCAAAGCTATGCAGCCAGCCATCAATTTTCTCCATATCTCTACGGATCACCGTCTTGTTCACATAATACTGTGAAGCTAGATCCTGGATGGTCACAGGCTTGGCATTCATCAAGAGCCGATAGGCGAGATGCAGCATCCTTTCCTCATCCGACTCGTGTTGGGCTGTACTCTCATCCGCATACAGTCGATGGAACAATTCATTCTGATCCGCTTTACCCATCTCCAGATAAATGCCGCGTCCCGGCCTTCTCACCAGATTGGCATCAGAATGCTTGGCGATATAATCTTCAATTACTTTCAGATCGTTGCGGATCGTCTTTTCAGAGCAGTCGGTCAGATCCGCCAGATCCTGCGCTAACCACAACCGGTCCGGTTCAGTTAACAACATGCGTAAAATTTCCATTTGCCTTTTATTCATTCCATTCTCCCATCTTCCAAAATAAAGAATGTCTAGGGCATTTCGAGCTATATTGTTGCTGGTTTTGTGTTGACTTTAAGTATACTCCAAGTAGTACATTTAAAGCATGGTGGCCGCCAAATTCAAGAATAATGAAAAGAGGAATCGCTCATGACTATCGGGAAAACAGCTCTTATTACTGGAGCCAACAAAGGCATCGGGTACGAAACAGCCAAACAATTGGGGGGCTTGGGTTTTACAATCCTGCTTGGCTCACGTAATGAGCAGAGCGGCCTGGAAGCAGTGGGTAAGCTGGCTAATGAGGGAGTAGAAGCCCGATTGATATTATTAGACGTGACGAATCAAGCTGCGATTGAGTCTGCAGCACATCAGATCCAACAAGAATTCGGTTTCCTTGATGTACTCATCAACAACGCCGGCGTATCTCGGGGAGGAGCAACTCCTCCAAGTCAGCTCCCTTTGGACGATTTAAGAGAAACGTATGAAACAAACTTTTTCGGTTTGGTCGCGGTGACGCAAGCCATGCTGCCTTTACTGCAAGAATCTCCTTGTGGTAGAATCGTTAACTTGTCGAGTGGCCTTGGTTCGTTAACCTATAATAGCGATCCTGAGCACGAGCATGCCCAATTCAATTTGCTTGCCTACAATAGCAGCAAAGCAGCAGTTAATATGTTCACCGTCACCCTTGCCAAAGAATTCAAAGACTCACCTCTCAAAATTAATTCGGCTGACCCTGGCTTTACCGCCACTGACTTAAATAGCTTTACAGGACCGGGTTCGGTACAACAAGCCGCTGCTGTCGTTGTTCGTTTAGCCACTTTAAATAATGATGGGCCGTCAGGAGGGTTTTTCGACGCGAATGGAGAAGTGCCTTGGTAATCGTTACAATTAAGGAGTGGGATACTTTGCAGGAAATTCCGGAGACCATAACCTCTATTAGTCAAGCTGCAGAACTAACAGGTTTAACAGAGGATACCATACGTTATTATGAGCGAATTGGCTTGCTGCCTTATGCAGAACGAAAGGCTAACGGACACAGGTTCTACAGTAGAGATCAGATTCTGGGGATTATCTTTTTAACCCGATTAAAAGCCACTGGAATGACCATAGAGGAAATGAAGCATTATCGAGAACTTTCGATGCAAGGCAACAGCACCATTCCGATTAGACACTCCTTACTTGAAAAACATAATCAGAAGATTCAACAGGAAATTTCTAGACTGATGGAAACCCAAAAAATTATTGAATATAAGCTCAACCATTATCGTGACCTCTCTACCAATCCTGATCTTAGCGACACGAATTGTAACCCTACAACACCCAGCACCAATCCCCTTTTTTAAGGGGTTATTTTCATTTTCAGTGGGAGATTGATGGAGCCCCCTTAATTGCCTATAATCCAAATATAGCATGAATTCCTAGGGGGAATAACGGTGATCACCTATATGAGATGCAATGACGTCAGCATGGAACATATTTTTCAAGCATTTTCGCTTGGGTTCTCAGATTATTCTATTCGCCTGACCACGGATCAGGACGATTTCGCGGCACGTTTTTTTGGTCCAGAGGGTAATACACGGAATCACTCTTTCCTTGCCATGGATGAGAATCAACCGATCGGCTTAATTCTCGGCGGTGTCCGGCAGTTCGACGGGTACAAGACCATGCGTTGCGGCACGCTATGCATCGCTCCGGCTTACCGTGGTCGGGGGATTAGCAACAAGCTGCTGGAATTACATAAACAAACAGCCATCTTCGCGGACTGCCAGCAGCTATGGCTCGAAGTCATCAAGGATAATCATCGGGCCGTCAAATTATATGAAAAGCAAGGGTATCAGCCACGCTATACGCTGAAATACTACAACGGCACTCTGCCCTCCGCCCTACCCGCTGCCCTCTCATCTTCGTATATTCTTAAGGAAGTTACATTTGATGGCGTCGCAGCTTTTCGTAAGACCCTCACCGACTGCCACATCCATTGGCAAAGTGACACACCTTATTACGCTACCAGTACACAGGAGGCTTTTCTCGGCATCTACGAGGTGAATCAAACGTGTCTCGGCATGGTGAGCATGAGTGCTCAGGGTAAAATCAACTTTCTTTGGGTCGATCCTGAGCATCGCAACCAAGGATTAGGATGCGCCCTCCTTCATAGAGCAGCAAAGATCCAAAAGGTTGAGAAGGTATACATTTGTCTGTCCGACAATGACTCTCTTGAAGGCTTTATCCAAAAAATAGGTCTCTCGAAAGACCCCATTGAGCAATATGAAATGTGTATGCCGCTGAAGGTTGATCATGTTGTATAATGATCAACCTTCTTCCCATCCATGCTCCCCCGTTTGATCCACCTACATCTATCATTTCTGAGAACGATTGATATACTCTGATTTGACTAAGGCGCACATGTAAAGATCATCATATTTCCCGGACGTAAATTCATATTGGGAGAGGAGCCCTTCTTGCCGAAAGCCTGCTTTTTCAAGCAAACGCAAGGATTGTGCCTTCTCTGGCTCTACTAGCGCCTGAATGCGGTTCAATGAGAGGAAGGGATATTTATAATAATTTCTTTGTTTATAGAATGTTTTCCTAAACATGGATTGTAAAATGACCGTTAATATAAGGAGTATGTTTTTAATTATTAAGAAGAGGTGTATTTTTTGGACGAACAGCACGTATCACACAATCCGCAGGAAACTTCAAGACAGATGTACATTCGGCATGGTCAAAATTATGGGGCAGACACCAACAGGATGGCCGAAATATCAAAAACGTACGGTAATTCTACTCTGTTTAGACGGTGGGGAGCAACGGTTTTTGATTTCATATTTTTTTTAATCGGGTATGTTTGTTTTTTTATTTCTGTCATTCAAATAACGGATAGATGGTTTTTGCCTTTAGCGATTGCATCCCGTTGTATTCTGCTTGTTGCTTTCTTCAGCTATTATTTGCTTTTGGAAGGTTACACAGGCTACACGCTTGGTAAGTTCGTTTTTCGTATTAAGGTGGTTAACGGGGAAGGAAAGCCTCCTGGTTTTCTTAAATCACTCATTCGTACGCTGCTCAGGCTAATAGACACCAATCCGTTGCTAATGGGTGGGATACCTGCTGGTATCAGTGTGTTAGTAACTGCATCAAGACAACGAATTGGTGATTTAGCTGCAGGTACATATGTTGTAAAGGTACGGGATTTAGAGCCGATTAGCAAAAAGACAATGCAACGTTCGCTCTTTATATTTTTTACCGCAATGGTGATCTTGGGAGCCTCGCTTGTAAATGCTATTTTTATACTTGCAGACAGTTACGTACCTCCTGAAGTTCCGGTGAGCAAGAAAGAGCAAAGCTATGTAAGTAAAGATGGACGGTTTCAAATCACGGCCCCGCTGGACTGGTCAACAGACCCGGACCGTGAAGAAAAAGCAGAGATTGCGATATTTAATCCGTACATCCAAAAGTCCGTTGTGGTACTATCCCACTCAAAAAAGCAATTGGGCAATATAACTCTCCAACAGTATGGTAAGAAAGCTGAAAATAACTTAACCAAAGAGTGGAACCTGTCCAGTGTAGGACCTGTCTCTAACACAACCATTTATGGATATCCTGCCCTTGAGTTCGTGATTAAAGGCAAGAAAGATGTGGACAAATATGTCACCCATGTAGCGATTATTGAGACCGAAAGGAATTACTACCAGGTGCTTGGATATGCACCAGCGTCTAAAGACGGCCGTTTAAAGAAAGAACTGCACGACATTACCTATAGCTTCCGCGAGGTTCATCATTAGACAGCGTGGCTGGCAATAAAAAGGATAAGACACAAAAAGCAGGTGCTCCTTAGAGCCCTGTTTTTTTGCGTACAACTACACTCTCCTCCATAGATTACAACTCAATACTAAAATATATAACATCATTTAATGGATTATCATAATACGCTGCAATTTCACATCTATGATAAAATTGACTGACATGATCGGCGACCTGCCTTATCATATTGTTCAGATGCACAATAAATTGGAAACCCTTTCATAAAGGTGGTACATTAAAATACACTATATTACTATAGATAAAGGAGGAATCCTGATTTGTTTCAGCTCTCCGTAAAACAAGCCCAAGACATCGTAGACAAAATGATGAAAGATATTCCATACAATATCAATATTATGAATGAACGAGGCATCATCATTGGCAGCGGCGAGAGTGAACGAATCGGAACCATTCACCAAGGCGCTGTTCAGGCGCTCGAAACTGGGAAAATGGTTGAAGTGTGGCAGGACGGCCACTATGAGAAAAAGGGAACCAATGAACCGATTGTCATTCATCATGAGTTAGTTGGTGTCATTGGTATTTCAGGCAATCCTGATGAAGTGCGGCCTTTTTGCAATATTGTTAAAACGACGGTGTCTCTCCTGATTGAACAGCGCATCTCATTGGAGCATCTGGCCCACGAAGCCAATCGCAAAAAATCTGTGCTGGAAATGTTGTTAAATCATCAGGGAGCCTACACGCAAAAAATAAAAAAAGAAGCAGCTCAATATCACATTGATTTGCTTTTAAAAACTTCGGCTGTATATGTAAAGTACCTGCCTGCTGATCCAGCTCATTTAGCCGAGTTGTCCAATATATTCATGCAGCATCCATCCTTTCGTATGGAGGAAGACTGCTATCTCATTCTGATACAAAATCAGGAGCCGACAGACAAACTGCTAGAGCCACTTGTGCGCAGCCATCCCGATGTGCTGATTACGGTCAGCAGACAAGAGCACAACATTGCGGATGTTTATATGCAAGCCAAGTCAGCTATGAATGTTTTACTGGCTTTGCGCCCGCCTGTGCAAAAAATTTCTTTTGCGGAAGTCGAATTTCTGGTCAGATTGAGTCAAACGAACCTGACGAACACGATCTATCCGGTTAGCAAGCTGGAAGATACCGTGGATTTGCTGGATACGCTGCGAAGCTTTATTAACCATAACGGTAGTGTCTCCTTTACCGCAGATGAATTAAATATTCACCGAAATACGCTGCAATACCGCCTGAAGCGCATCCATACCTTAACCGGTAAAGATCCCCGGAATCTCCTTCAGCTTTTTGAGCTTACGCACGGCTTATTGGCACTGTATCAATGAACTCCTGTATCACGCCAGACCATACGCCAGTAATACCATATTTCCGCTCGCCGTCACTCCCAAGTTTCTCAGTCAATCCGGCTTTGGCTAAGTTCGGGATTACAGGCGAGCGCTCGTATTATATCGTATTTGTATTATGCCGTTTTATGTTACCTCGCTTATCGATTGTTCATTTCTCGCCGAATTGAAGCACCCTTGCGATATTCTCACACGTACGCTCTACGTTTTGCGGCCCTTCTACCAACAGCTTATCCAGCTCCGAGGCTCCCGGCACGATGCCGAACACCGCATCTATTCCTTCCTTGTACAACGTATCGATCCCTTCCCCGATATAGCCAGCGACTGCAATGACCTTTTTGCCGGATTGTTTGGCAGCCTGAGCTACCCCATATGGAGTTTTCCCGAATTTGGTCTGAAAATCAATGCCGCCTTCCCCCGTAAAAACGATATCCGCCTTCGCCAGCTTTTGCTTTAACCCGGTGTATTCGATCACAATTTCAATGCCTTTTTGCAGCGCTGCCTGAGTAAAAATCAACAGTCCCGCACCCAATCCACCTGCTGCGCCTGCGCCTGGGAGATCGCGCACATCCTTGCCCAGTTGCTGCTTCACCACATCGGCGTAATGAGCAAGATTGGCATCCAATTGCTGCACCATCTCCGGAGTTGCCCCTTTTTGTGGCCCGAATACTTGAGATGCCCCATGCTCTCCGCACAGCGGATTTGTTACATCACAGGCTACAATCAGTTGTACCTGCTGCAAGCGATCATCCAGTGATGAAATATCAACACTGGCCAGCTCGCCCAGACTACCGCCGCCGCGCGGAAGAGTATTGCCTGTTGCATCCAGAAATCTGGCGCCCAGCGCTTCCGCCATTCCTGTACCACCATCATTCGTCGCGCTTCCACCAATGCCGATAATAATTTTTCGAATTCCCTGGTTCAAACATTCACGGATTAACTCCCCTGTGCCGTAGGTTGTTGTCTTTAGCGGGTTTTTGTTATCCTTGTTGACCAGATGGATTCCACTAGCGGACGCCATCTCGATTGCCGCCGTAGTGCCGTCTCCCAGCAGGCCGTATGCAGCAGTTACAGGTTCTCCAAGCGGTCCTGTCACCTCGATATAACGAATCTGTCCCCCTGTCGCATCCACCAGTGACTGCACCGTTCCTTCACCGCCGTCCGCCATCGGTACGTGGACATAATTCGCTGCCGGATAGACCTTGCGCAGTCCCTTCTCCATCGCAATACACACTTCTTTAGCCGTCATGCTTTCTTTAAAAGAATCCGGTGCCAGCACAAATGTCTTCTCTCTCATCTTCTCACCTCATCATCAATGTTAAAGTAAAAATCCATATATCAATGTCGCCACAATCGTCATCGTTCCACCCACAATAGCTTCATAAGGGATGAGTCCCATCCGTTGTTTAATACTCATTTTCATGCTGTCTGCCGTGACGTGAAAATAGTTGCCCTGCGGCAAAGAATCAATGACTGTAGCTCCTGTATGCACCATCACAGCTGCAGCAAGCGGGGCCGTTCCCATATTCAGAATGGCTTCCCCAAACGAGCCTGTCGCCAAAATAACTCCCGTCGAGGTGGACGCCGTGGCAGCTGCCATCAGAATACCTGCAAGCGGTGCCAAAAATGTACCGGAAACTCCCGAAGCTTCAATCAGGCCAACCACCTGAGCAGACAAGTTGGAGGCAGAGATCAGACCCGCAATCCCGCCTGCACCGATCAAAATTAGCACGGTCGCCGTCATTTTATTCAAACCGGAGGCCGAATACTTCAAGATATTACGCCCTTGCCCCATGGCCAGCATACCCACAATCCCAGCAATCGGCAAAATGTACATCGCATCCACCTTGAAACTCGAAAGTGCTTCAATACCAGAGATGGAACCAATCGGGTTAATCATCAGCAAAATAACAGCTACCAGCGGGGCTACAATCGCCCGTCCCAACGCCGGGTATTTCGATGTATCGACATCACTGTCCATGATATCCTGATCGGACACCTTCACACCTTTGGTTTTCAACATAGACGCCACCAAAACAGTCATGATTAAACCACATATCGCAGGAACCACACCCGCCAACATAACGTGGCTTAAATCCAGATTAAATCCGCGCGCCGCTGCAATCGTATTAGGATTGGGAGAGATGATGTTCCCCGCTTTTCCGCCTCCAGACAAAGCCAACAGGAGCGCCAGCTTGGAAATCCCCATTTTGTTACCGACCGACAATGCAATAGGTGCCACAATCAGCACGGCAACGGGAATAAATACGCCTACCGCCGTAATAATCATCGTCGCCAGGGCCAGTGCGAGAATCGCTTTGCTACCGCCAAACTTCTTCACAATAGCCTGCGCAATTGTCTCCGCTGCCCCGGATTCCATCATTACGCCTGCCAATACACCTGCGGCAAGCACACGAATGACCGTCCCCATCACACTTTGCGTACCGCTTATTAACACGCTGATCGTCTGCTCCAGATTGGCTCCGCCCAATAAAGCGCCTACAATAGCTCCCAAAAATAAAGCGTAAACCGGATTCAGCTTTCTTAATATCAGAATAATTGCAATAGCCAGCCCTGCCAGAGCTCCTATCCAACTGATCGTCAATCCTTCCATCTGTCTAACCCCCCGGGCAATTTTTTGATTACGCTTTCATTATATCGATTGCCGCACGTTAAAAATATTGAAGAACAGACGAAATTGATTGTGCATTTGCACATAAAAAAGCCCATGTTCTTCAATTAGAATCCGGACTTACGAAAAATTTATATCTTCATATTAAATACTCGCTGCCACATAATATTCGTAAACCCATCAAGCTTAGAAAAATATCGGACGAACACACAAAAATTTAATGTGTACGCTTGCGAAATTTAAATTTCAGATTATAATACCTGTATACAAGTATACTTGATTAATAGAGAAGGTGAAATGATGGTCGAATCAGAATTCCTATATCCCTCCAAATGGCTTTTAAAAGCCTCTGCTGGTGATCGCGTAACATCCGAGCTTAGAATGCGCATTATTTCTGGCGGGATTGAAAGCGGTACCATATTATCTGAAAATAAACTAGCTGCTGATTTCACTGTAAGTCGCTCACCCATTCGTGAAGCGTTAAAAATACTGGCATCCGAAAATATCATTCGATTAGAAAGAATGGGAGTCGTTGTTATTGGCCTATCAGAAAAAGAAATAGAAGAAATTTATGATGTCCGTCTGCTCATAGAATCCTTCGTATTTGAACGTCTTGTAAAGATGGACACTAATGATTTGGCGAAGGAACTTAGTAAAATACTCGAAATGATGAAAGTCGCCGTTAAATATAGTGATGCTGATGAGTTTTCATATCAAGATGTCTTGTTCCATGAAACGATTATTCGTGCAGTCAATCATTCGCATATTCTGATGATCTGGAATAATTTAAAGCCTGTTATGGAAAGTCTCATTCTTTTGTCGATGCGTATGCGTTTCAAAGAAAAGTATGAAGATTTTACACGGATTATAAACAATCACGAACTTTATATTGAAGCAATCAAAGCAAAAGATAGAGACCTCATGATCAAGTCTTTACATGAAAACTTTGATGATGTTCAAGGTAAAGTAGAAGACCTATGGATGTCACAACAAATGCTATCTAAAGGAGTAGTGCAACAAAATGACTAACTATATGTTAGGTATAGATATCGGAACCACAAGTACGAAAGCCGTTCTATTTAGCGAAAAAGGCGAAGTCATCCAACAAGAGAATATTGGATACCCACTTTATACACCGGATATAGCGACAGCTGAACAAAACCCAGAAGAGATCTTTCAGGCTGTCCTGCAAGCCACTTCGAATATTATGAAACATCACTCACAAAAAAAGCTATCGTTTGTTTCATTTAGCAGTGCCATGCATAGTGTCATTGCGATGGATGAAAATGACCGCCCACTGACGTCTTGTATCACTTGGGCAGATAATCGAAGTGAAGCATGGGCACATAAAATAAAAGATGAGCTGAATGGCCATGAAGTCTATAAACGAACAGGAACACCCATTCACCCCATGTCACCCTTAACGAAAATAGCCTGGATTGTGAATGACCTTCCTGAAACCGCTGTCAAGGTTAAAAAGTATATCGGAATTAAAGAATATATTTTTAAAAAGTTCTTTGATCAATATGTAGTGGATTATTCCCTAGCTTCTGCCATGGGCATGATGAATCTAGAAAAATTAGATTGGGATGAAGAAGCATTAAAAATTGCTGGTATAACCCCTTCTCAATTATCTGAGCTCGTGCCAACAACCAGGATATTTACCAACTGTGATTCAGATTTAGCAAAAAAGATGGGGATCGATCCAAAAACATCGTTTGTCATTGGAGCTAGCGATGGAGTCCTTTCTAATCTAGGTGTAAATGCGATACGAAAAGGCGAAGTTGCCGTTACAATCGGGACAAGCGGAGCTATTCGAACCATTATAGACAAGCCTCAAACAGACGAAAAGGGAAGAATATTTTGTTATGCCTTAACAGAAAAGCACTGGGTTATTGGGGGGCCGGTGAACAATGGCGGGATGGTCCTTCGCTGGATCCGTGACGAACTTGCCTCATCAGAAGTAGAAACAGCGAAAAGACTAGGAATTGATCCATATGATGTACTAACCAAGATTGCTGAACGTGTAAGACCAGGATCTGACGGATTGTTATTCCATCCATACCTGGCTGGTGAACGTGCGCCATTATGGAATCCAGACGTACGTGGCTCATTCTTCGGTTTAACGATGTCACACAAGAAAGAACATATGATTCGCGCAGCCCTAGAAGGAGTCATTTACAATTTGTACACCGTATTTTTGGCATTAACTGAATGCATGGACAGTCCCGTGACCCGAATCCAAGCTACTGGAGGCTTCGCAAGGTCAGCTGTTTGGCGGCAAATGATGTCCGATATATTCGCATCTGAAGTCGTCGTTCCAGAAAGCTACGAAAGTTCTTGTCTAGGAGCTTGTATTTTAGGCTTGTATGCCACCGGACAAATCCAGTCCTTTGAAGTCGTTTCTGAAATGGTTGGCAGTACCAACAAACATACACCAAAAGAAGAAGCAACCAAGGAATATAGGAAATTGCTGCCGATTTTCATTAACCTATCCAGAGTATTAGAAGATGATTATACACGAATTTCCAACTATCAAAGAAGCTTAATAGAACACTAAAAAGATAAAAACAGGGGGTAATCACAATGCCATTAGTTATCGTAGCGATTGGAATTTTAGCATTATTAGTTTTAATAATGGGTTTCAAATTGAACACCTTTATTTCATTAATCATTGTATCGTTCGGCGTCGCTTTAGCACTTGGAATGCCATTAGAGGAAATTGTCAAAACCATCGAAGCCGGATTAGGCGGAACCCTTGGTCACTTAGCGTTAATCTTTGGACTTGGAGCGATGTTAGGTAAGTTGATCGCTGATTCTGGTGGTGCTCAACGAATTGCCATGACCCTCGTAGACAAATTTGGTGAAAAAAATATCCAATGGGCAGTCGTAGCTGCTTCATTCATTATCGGTGTGGCGTTATTTTTTGAAGTAGGATTAGTATTGTTAATTCCAATCATATTTGCCATTTCAAAAGAATTAAAGGTTTCTATCTTATATCTCGGTATTCCGATGGTTGCAGCTTTATCCGTAACACATGGTTTCTTACCTCCACATCCAGGGCCAACAGTTATTGCTGGTGAATATGGCGCAAACCTTGGTGAGGTTTTACTTTACGGTTTCATTATTGCCATTCCAACTGTTATTTTAGCTGGACCTGTATTTACTAAGCTTGCCAAAAAACTCGTACCTGCATCATTTACGAAAACGGGTAATATTGCCTCTTTAGGTGAACAAAAAGTATTTAAATCCGAGGAAACTCCGGGATTTGGTATCAGTGTATTTACTGCAATGCTTCCTGTTATTTTAATGTCTATTGCTACGGTTATTACTTTGCTTCAAAAAACAATGGGATTTGAAGATAGTAGTTTACTAGCAGCGATCCGTTTTATTGGTGATGCATCAACTTCCATGTTAATTTCCTTACTGGTAGCTGTCTACACCATGGGAATAGCAAGGAAAATTCCAATCAAAAATGTAATGGCATCTTGTACAACTGCTATTACTCATATTGGGATGATGCTCTTAATCATTGGGGGTGGCGGAGCCTTCAAACAAGTACTGATTAATGGCGGCGTAGGTGACTATGTAGCTGAATTATTCAATGGAACTACATTATCACCCATCTTGCTTGCCTGGATCATCGCTGCAATATTACGTATTTCCTTAGGTTCTGCAACTGTTGCAGCTTTAACAACCGCTGGTTTAGTTATTCCGATGTTAGGACAATCCGACGTTAATCTTGCTTTAGTTGTGCTTGCAACGGGGGCGGGTAGTTTAATAGCTTCACATGTTAACGATGCTGGTTTCTGGATGTTTAAAGAATATTTTGGTTTAAGTATGAAAGAAACATTTGCAACATGGACATTGCTTGAGACCATCATTTCTGTAGCTGGATTAGGATTTATTTTAGTACTAAGTTTATTCGTATAAACCATGATTCCCGGGCGGTAGATCCCCCCACTTATTTTTCTTAGAATCTTCTAAGCCTATAAGTGAGGATCTACGGCCTATTATTTCAAATAAAAGGAGCAGAAAAAATGTCCAACACAATTGGTGTCATTGGTTTAGGGGTAATGGGCCGTAATATCGCCTTAAACATGGCTGGTAAGGGTGAGCAAGTCGCTGTCTATAATTATACGAGGGATTTAACTGACGATCTTGTTAAAAAAAGTGAAGGCCACCCCATCCATCCCTACTACGAAATTCAAGATTTTGTTTACTCCTTAAAAACTCCAAGAAAAATCTTCCTTATGGTAACAGCGGGCAAACCGGTCGATTCGGTAATAGGTACATTAGTACCCTTTCTTGAAGCAGGCGATGTGATCATGGACGGTGGTAACTCCCATTACAAAGATACGGAACGTAGATATGATGAATTGATGTCAAAAGGAATCGGTTATTTAGGAATCGGTATTTCCGGCGGTGAAGTTGGGGCTTTAAATGGACCTTCGATCATGCCTGGTGGAGATAAAAACGTATATGAAAAAGCAGCTCCTATTCTAACAAAAATAGCAGCCCAAGTGGACGGAGACCCTTGCTGTGTTTATATGGGTCCAAAAGGGTCCGGTCACTTTGTAAAAATGGTACATAACGGAATCGAGTATGCAGATATGCAGTTAATCGCAGAAACCTATACATTTTTAAGAAAAAGGTTACGTTTATCTGTGTATGAAATTGCTGATATCTTTGAAATATGGAATCAAGGGGAGCTGAAAAGTTATTTAATCCAAATCACAGCAGAGATTTTACGGAAAAAGGATGATGTAACAGGCTTACCACTAATCGATGTGATTCTTGATAAAACAGGGCAAAAGGGCACAGGTAAATGGACAAGCATTCAAGCAATTGACAATGGGATCCCATCATCCATTATTACAGAGTCATTGTTTGCCCGTTACATCTCCTCTTTAAAAGAAGAACGAGTTTATGCAGAAAATATTCTAACAGGACCAGAGATTGATCAGCGAAGTTTAAATAAAGATGTGTGGATTGAGTACATTAGACAAGCTTTTTATATGGGTAAAATTTGTGCCTACGCGCAAGGATTTATACAATATAAAATGACTTCTGAACTTTACGGATGGAATTTACCTTTAAAGGATATAGCCCTTATTTTCCGTGGTGGTTGCATCATTCGTGCCGAATTCTTAAACGTAATAAGCGAAACATATCAAGAACAGCCGAATTTGGCTAATCTATTAATCGCCCCGTATTTTGCTGAAAAGGTTAAAGAGTATCAAAAAGGATTACGAAAAGTTGTCTGTGAGGGTATTAATTCTGGCACTTCGTTTCCATGTTTAAGTGCTTCACTTACTTATTACGATAGTTACCGGACAGGCATTTCGAATGCTAACCTTTTGCAAGCACAAAGGGATTATTTTGGTGCCCATACTTATGAACGAAGTGATGCAGCAGGATCCTTTCACACAAACTGGCAGTGATCGATAGTGGTAATAAATCTCCAGTGCCTAAATCTCCAGTGCCCTAATGAAGTGGTTCTTTCCCTTCATTAGGGCTCTCCTTTGGAATACATTTTCTCCAGAATGTTCTTGTGTCTATGCTATTTCATCTCATTTTTGAACGATTGAACTCGTTGCTTCTGTTGTACCTTTTGCCTCACCATGTCCTGCACCAAACATGTTCAGCACCACCACGCCAATAACAATTAAAGAAATGCCTACGATACTTCCTGCATTGATTTTTTCTTTCCAAATCAATACTGAAATCAGCGTTGTAGCAACAGCTCCTACACCTGACCAGATTGCATAAGTCATATTTAGAGGGAGCGTTTTGAGAACTAAAGAGAGAAAAAAGAAGGAAATAAAAAACGCGACAAATGTAAATAAAGTCGGGTACAGTCTGGTAAAGCCTTCTGAAGCTTTAAGCATTGAAGTTCCAATAAGCTCACCAACAATAGAGATTGCCAAGAAAAGATAAGCCATTATTCATTCTCCTTTATATATGTCTTCAGTTCTTTCATCATTTTTTGCCTCATTTCCTCATTGGGAGGAGCAAGCCCAAACATTTCGGCAAACCACAAACCGTCTACAGCTAATCGGACTATCGTGGAATGAACGGGATCCAATTCGTCGTTTTCAATTTTATTTTGGATATTCTCATACTCATCCTGAAGTAACTTTAGCATTTGAGGGTTCGTAAACTGTGCTGCTGAGAGAGCGGTATACAGGTCACTTGCATTCCGATCGCCAGAAAATGATGTATTCATATAAGCACGAGTCCATCTTCCTTGGGAATGCATATCGTTTTCTGCTCTCTCATTAAATTCGGTGACAAAGCTGGTCGATAGTTGTTCAACCATTCCCAGAATCAATTCATCTTTATTAGGAAAATGGTAAAGCAATCCTCCTTTACTTATTCCCGCTTTCTTAGCCACCGCTTCTAACGTTAATTTCTCTACTCCTTCTTCGTGCACAATCATCGAGGCCGCTTTAAGAATTAATTCTCTTTTTAATGCTTTTTTAGTTGTATTCATATTGATCACCCCCCTTTTATTATACCGTCCAGACGGTTTTATTTCAAGTGGGTTAAAGTGATGGATTGGGTATGTAAGCCTAATTGAGTTGGATTAGGTTTTGATACGTTACGTTTAAGCTAAATAAAAAGAAGCCTTGGGCGTATAACATTTCAGCCAAGACTTCGTCAAATAAACATCTACCCAGCCCAGACATTTGGCAAAACTCCCACATCCGGGGTTTTTAGCACCGCCATTGGCATTAGCTGCCCAGATATTGTCTCAGCCATTGGAGCGCAGGACGTTCCGAGCCGTTCGAGTTCAGCAGATGCGTATTCGATATCCAGGTTTGCCCCTGGATGTATCCCCAGAGCGTAACGCCCTTCACCGAAGAATGCTGCCATAATACCGGGAATTTCTCCTTGTATCTGGCAAGCTGGGTGTTGTCGTCGCCGGTCATATCCAGCTCCGACACATAGATTGGCAATCCTGTTGCCGATAGCTTGTTCAGTACAGTGTTCATCGTGTTAACTGAGACGGTGTCCATACTGAACTGGTGGCATTGAATGCCAATTCCGTCAATTAAGCCTCTACTCTTGAGCTGATTAATAATATTAACGTATTGGTCGGTTAATGAAGGATCGTTGATAATTCCATATTCATTTATAAGTAGCTTGGCATTTGGAAAAGCTTGTCTGGCCTGTTGGAACGACCATATTACCCAATCCCATCCGGTCGACCCGTCACCACCAATGGCATTGCGGAAGGACGGCTTCTGATGCAGTGGCTCATTCACCACATCTACAAACGCCGCATTCGGATAGCGCTGACCGGCAGCTTGAATCCACTGGGTCACTTCCGCCTTCTGATCAGCAGCCGACAATCCGCCAATCCATCCTGGCTCCTGGGCACCCCATACCAAGGTGTGAAACTTGAATGGGAAGCCATTATTACGGGCATAATTGTAAGCCGTATCCGCCTGCGACCAGTTCATATTGTTACGGCTGCCTTCAACCGAGCCCCACTTGGTTGAATTCTCCGGCGTCACCTGATTCCAGTACGTTCCGTAACTAGGAGGGACACTGCCGGCAATGACATTCCCGAGGAATTTGCTTCCCTTCGCCAGACCAGCATCAGCCTGATTCACCAGAACAGACGATAACAACACACCTGCCAACGCCAAACTGCTCACCAATTTGCCTACTTTAAGCCTCAACATAAAATCTCCTCCTCATAGGTATAGTTTTTAATACCTCTCCTCTTAAAATAAAACGCTTACATTTATAATTATAAGAATGAGTGATTATTTTCTGCTACCTGTGAAAATAAAGATTTAGCTCGAAAAACTTTACATCATTGCGGGACAGCCAAACATCTGCGATTCTTTGCTATACATCGTTTCGATTAAATCTAAGCGAAAAATTGCTTTTGCAGTCTGTACGGCAAGATTGGGGAATATTCGATATGTATTAGAGTGAATCTGGATATAGAGTATACTATATAAGTATAAGTTAGATACACGATGACATTCTATATGTATAGGTATTCCAAATACAGCGCAGAAGAGGTTGAAAATGAGTCAAAAGCATTTCACAGATTACCCATTAAGTGAAGAAATTGTGCGAGCGCTGAATAGCTTGGGTTATGAGATGCCCACCGAAATTCAGACGGAAGTCATTCCAGTTGCACTTGAGAAGAAGGATCTTGTCGCCAAATCGCAAACAGGTAGCGGCAAAACAGCGGCATATGGTATTCCACTTTGCGAGTTAGTAGATTGGAATGAGAATAAACCCCAAGCTTTAATCCTGACGCCAACCCGTGAACTCGCATTACAGGTCACCGAAGACATCACGAATATTGGACGCTTTAAGCGGATAAAAGCAATGCCCCTTTATGGGAAACATCCTTTTCATATACAAAAGGCCGAGTTAAAACAAAGAACACATATGGCTGTAGGTACGCCAGGACGTGTACTGGACCATATTGAACGAGGCACGCTATCGTTAGATCGGATTGCCTATCTCGTGATTGATGAGGCTGACGAAATGCTGAATATGGGCTTTATCGAGCAAGTTCAGTCGATCATTCAGGCTCTGCCTGATGACAGGGTTACGATGTTATTCTCCGCTACTTTTCCTGAAGATGTAGCCAAACTGTCACACAAGTATATGAACGATCCTGTTGAAATTGAAATAAAAGCAGCCGGTATAACGACAGCTACAATTGATCACTCTTTGATTCAGGTGGCAGAGGCGGACAAGCTGGTATTACTTCAAAATCTGCTCATTGTTGAGAATCCTGAGAGCTGCATTATTTTCTGTCGTACGCAGGAGAATGTAGATACATTATTCAGAGCCTTGGCTGATCTCGAGTATCCGTGTGATCGTATTCATGGGGGGATGGAGCAGGAGGAGCGTTTCGAGGTGATGAATGCGTTCAGAAGAGGACAATTTCGTTACTTGATTGCGACTGATGTAGCTGCTAGAGGTATTGATATCACGAATATCACCCATGTCATAAACTATGATATTCCCCTTGAGAAGGAAAGCTATGTTCATCGTACAGGACGTACGGGACGTGCAGGGAAGACGGGGAAAGCCATTACCCTGGTTACGCCTAAGGATGACCGACGATTAGCCGATATTGAAGCATACATTGGATTCTCAATTCCGAAAGTAAAGGCACCCTCAGAAGAGGCTGTAGATCGCCGTAGAGAAGATTTTGAGCAGAGGCTGCATGTCAGAACTGTACTTAAAAAAGACAAGCGTGAGCAATTAAACCAACAGATTATGAAGCTTAACTTCAATGGCGGCAAGAAGAAGAAATTTAGAGCCGTAGACTTTGTGGGAACCATCGCTAAGCTTGACGGGGTAACCGCAGACGATATCGGGATCATTACGATTTTTGATCATGTAACCGATGTTGAGATTCTGAATGGTAAGGGCCCACTTGTGCTGGAGATTATGAAGAATACGACCGTAAAAGGTAAACTGTTAAAGGTACGCAAGGGGAATAAGTAGAGATTACACGGTAAAAAAGAGGGGCTAGAAGAAAGGCGCTATAGACGTACCTTTCCTCTAGCCCTTTTATTTATGGAGGTCAGTTGTTCCTGCTCATGACTGCCAGCTATCCCCCAATTTCCTGTTCTATCCGGGATATTATCTGATCTACAAGGTGGACATCCATCGTCGCCGCATAGATTTCCTTTAGCTCATCCCGTAAGGACTTAGCTTGTGTCAGATGCTGTATGGATTGCTTCATGGCTTTAGAGTATCGCTCTTTAATGTCGGCAATAGCATCCGAATGCGCTTCATCTGTGCCGGGCTGTATACATCGCGAATACATATCGACGATTTCATCGGTGGCGTGGACGGGCTCGTACTCATGCGGTGCCGTGCTGTCGAAAATAGCAAACCCAAGCTCTCGCACGATAATCATATCGAGACTGTTCGGATCGAAGCCACAATGGTAGATTTCGATATCAAAGCCACGTTGTATTCCTTCATCCGCTAATTTCTTTAACAGAGTAGATTTACCGGATCCGGCGCGGCCTTTAACCAGATACCTCTTTAAGCCCGCAGTCAGATTAGGGACGTAATCAACAGCCCCCTTCGGCGTAGTCGCACCTAGAAAACGACGGTCTACCCGACTTACTCTCTCCAGTTTCCGATCACCATAGAGAAGTTCAATATACTCCTGGGTCAGTTCATCAGCTAATTGGAAATTCATGCTGGCTATATATATGGTTTCCCATTCGTCGTGAATACGGAGTGCTTCGGCAAAGCCAGAATAGGCTTGGTTATGTGCTTGCGTGATCTGTTCGGTCAAGCTGTCTATTTCTTGCTTCTGCAGATTCAACTGAAGCCTATCGGCTGCCTGCTCTACATCCACGTGTACGATGACTGTCTCAGGCAGTTCGGGCTCAATGACATGTGGTGCCGTTCCATCCACGATTCCTGCTTTTAACTTGGGTATAATTACTCCGTCCAACGAATCGTTATCCGCTGCGCAATGGAGAATCCATATCTCATAGCCTTGCTGTGCCATATGCTCTCCAATTTCTCGAATAAGCCTTGATTTCCCCGTACCAGGGCCTCCTTTTAAGACAAACAAACGTGTTAATCCTTGAAGTGACGAATTATACAGGTTGGCAAATCCTTCAGCCGTATTGCCGCTGGCATAGAAATTAAGGATCGTTCCGTCCATAATCACACACCTTTCTGGGCTAATGTCATGCTTCATTGTATTAATTTTCTACGGAAAAGGTGCCTTTCATTCCCTACCATCTTTGATAACTGAGGAATTTGCAAAATCCTGAACTGTGTATTACAAAGGAGCTATCTCCCAAGTCGTTTCAGACCTTTGGAGACAGCCCCCTGGATTATTTAAGGATTAAGCGCTCTTGCAACGGCGTCCACATAACTTTGGCTGGCGCGCTGGCTTACTTCCGCTTGCGGAACCATCCCTTCAAAGCTGTGGAATGTGCCGGGATACAGATGAAATTCGACGTCTACATCCGCTTGAGCAAGACGTGCCACATATTCGATCGTCTCATCTCGGAACAGATCGAGCTGGCCTACGCACGTATAGGTCGGCGGCAGCCCCGCCAAGCTTTCCGCTCTCGACGGCACCGCATATGGGGACATCTCGCTGTCTTCGGTACGATCACCCAAGTACATGTTCCAGGCCGCCAAATTGTTCGTCCGGTTCCATGTTGCGTTATCGGCCGTAATTTCACGGCTTGACGCCGTAATATTGCGGTCGTCGATCATCGGATACAGCGGCATTTGGAAGACGAGGGCTGGCCCGCCTTTGTCGCGAACCATTAAAGCAAGCGCTGCGGTCAGACCGCCGCCCCCGCTTGCACCAGCAATCGCGATCCGATCCAAGTCGATGCCCAGCAGCTCAGCTTCGCCCGTCATCCACGTCAAGCCGGCATAACAGTCATCGATGGCAGCTGGGTAGGGGTGCTCCGGAGCAAGTCGATAATCGACCGATACGACGACACATTTAGCCGCCTGCACGAAGCGTTCGCACAAAGCGTCGTCCATATCAGGATGCCCCATCACATAGCCTCCCCCGTGAATCCACAGCATGGCCGGAAGCTTAGCGTCAGTGCGCTGGACAGGTTCGTAGATTTTGACCAATATTTCGCCTGCTACGCTTGGAATCATCCGGCTTGTCGTATGTACGTGCTCCGATTTCTCAATGGGAGGACTCGACAAATAGCTTCTGCTCAATGCTAAATTTTCTTCCAGTTGAAAACCAGGAAATTGTGCTAATATAGTCCTTAATTCTGGTAATACCCGACTTTCAAAATCCATTCGAATCACTCCTATATTTGAATTATGATCTTTTTCCCGTCTCAGCTTCCCACTTGGTTATTTCCTCCCGGACTCGGGGTGCTACCTCTGTTCCTAGCAGCTCAATGGCTCTCATCACCTCGGCATGCGGCATCGTGCTTAACGGAACATACAGCATGAAGCGTGTAACGCCTACATTTTTGCGAAGGTGGATGATCTTCTGGGCAACAGTCTCCGGATCGCCGACATACAGTGCACCTTCAAAGCTGCGCGCGGCATCGTAGCTAGAACGATCGTAATGCGCCCAGCCCCGCTCCTTGCCTAATCTATTCATACCTGCCATCGTAGAAGGGAAATATGTATCTGCAGCTCGTTCAGTATTCTCTCCGACAAATCCTATCGAGTGCGACCCAACCTTAAGCTGCGATTCATCATGACCAGCGTGTGCTGCTGCTTTCTTATAAAGCTGCACGAGCGGTGCAAAATTCGTCGGGTTTCCACCAATGATCGCCAGCATCAATGGCAGTCCTAACAGACCTGCTCGGATAGCAGAATCCTGTCTGCCCCCACTGCCAACCCATATCGGTAAAGGATTCTGAACCGGCCTTGGATACACGCCCAAATTGTTAATCGCTGGCCGATGCCCGCCCTTCCAGGTTACTTTTTCGGACTCCCGTATCTTAAGGAGCAATTCCAAATGTTGTTCAAACAGCTCATCGTAGTCGTCCAAGTCATAGCCAAACAGTGGAAAAGATTCAATAAAGGAGCCCCGGCCCGCCATAATCTCCGCACGTCCATTTGAAATGCCGTCCAGCGTAGCAAAATCCTGAAAAACGCGCACCGGATCAGCTGAAGAAAGCACCGTCACTGCACTGGTCAGCCGAATCCGTTTCGTCTGCGATGCAGCCGCAGACAGCACAACTGCTGGTGAAGATGCCGAATAATCCTTCCGATGATGCTCACCTACGCCAAACACATCAAGTCCCACTTGATCAGCAAGGACAATTTCCTCGACAACTTCGCGCAATCGCTGTGCGTGACTCATCACTTCACCTGTCTGAACGTCCGGTTTCGTTTCTACAAACGAAGTAATACCTATCTCCATGGTCAATCTCTCCTATTCTAATAGCTTTCTTTGTATGCCAATTAAATAGCGGTAAAATATCATACCGATCAGTAAGATATAATTCCCAGTAAATATAACTCATCAAAAAGAATACTGTCAATAACTATAGTACAATAACTTTGATTCATCTTAATATTGATCTCCCCTTGTCGAGATAAACCAAACTGCATTTGACAATATAAACGGCTAATTATAAGATAATAACATACTAATTGGTACGCAAATAAAGACCGCTGACAATTGCACATGATCAGAGTCATTGAATTAAGAATAAAATCAAGAGTAACGAGAGGTATTGATTATGGGACGAACCCGCGAATTTGACGAAGAAAAAGTATTAGATGCAGCTATGCAACTATTTTGGGAGAAGGGATATGAGGCTACCTCATTAAGTGATTTAACTTCCAGAATGGAAATTCAACGCCCCAGTATATACTCAGCTTTTGGGGGCAAAAAAGAATTGTTCGAAGTCGCGCTACGCAAATACATGATGACCCGTGCTTCTCTGGTTCGAACCAGACTTCAAATCAACCCATCTGTAAAAGAGGCATTTCGCACTTTTTTTGAAGGTGTGGTCGATGAGGAATATACAGGAGACCCTAGAAAAGGATGCTTTTGCATCAATACAATGGTCGAACTTGCGCCTCATGATGAGAAATTTGAAATTCTTACAAGGGAACATCAAATGTACCTATCGGTCATATTTCAAGAAACCATTGAACGAGGAATACAATCAGGTGAGCTTGAGATCGGGCTAGATGCGAAGGCTGTATCACAGGCGCTAATCGTATCGTTAATTGGACTGACCGTAATGATGAAGTCTCGTCCAGAGCGATCATTTATTGATAACACGATAGCGGTGACACTTACACTGCTTAAGTAATTCGGAATGAGTTCAATTTTAACTGCTACTACCTATGATACGATTCCCCTGTAAAATTTAAGGCAATTCAACACCTGCCGATTCTTCACTTTACCATCGCAGATAGTACACATATTAATAGCAGGTTACTGTATTAAAACATATCATTTGACCTTAAAAATCACATCAGTATATAGGGACGGGAGCACTCTGGCGGGTACTTGATCGACATTACAATAAGGCTGTTAGGGCCGCTGGCAGTAAGCGTACGACAACCGATGGAATACACGGGGAATGTCTTTTACACGATGCTCGAAAGCAAAGGAGTACGCAGACTCATAGCTCATGTTGAAATAAAATAGCCCCGCAGATGACATGACCATCTTGCGGAGGCATGAATGGTTTGCAAATTAGATTACGGTTTGACGTCGGCAAACATTTCCAAGACCGAGATTGATATGTTTGCGCCGAAACATTTGCTTGGACACCAAGAGCCAAGTCAATACAGTCTATTCTTATGCTTGTTGTTTTAGTTCGTCCAAGGCTTTTTCGATATCAACCGTAAGACTTGGATCCAAATATTGAGGAGCGGAACGCTTGGCTGGTGAAGAGAAATGAGCCATCGCCTCCACCTCTGCTTCCATCATCAATACTTTTTCTTCCACACGAGCAAACCCTTTTGTTACATTATCCGTTTGAAAAGAAACTGCGCTCTGGTTCATCTCCTTAAGGGAACTGGCGACATTTGCCCGAGAAATCAACAGAAGTCGGCGATGATTGAATTCTTCAGATTGTACGAGAAGTTGGTCGATTCTTTCTTCCAATGTCTTGGTTTGCTCCTGAATCGTTGCATACTGCGCACGGTAGGCAGCCAGTTTTTTCTCTTGCAGTAGCTTTTCCTGCAACGCCAGCTTCGCAATATGATCCTCACCTTGCTCCACGGCAAGCTTAGCCTGGCGTTCTCTTTTTTCAATGGTTGCTTCGGTCTCGGCAATAAGAGCAACTTGTCTTTTTTCAATAAACAATTGATTTGCCAAAGCCCTCTGTCCTTTCGCAAGCTCTTGTCCGAACTCACGAATGTATTGATTGACCATGTTGAGGGGTTGTTCACACTTATCCAAAAGCCCATTCGTCTCAGCTAAAAATACATCTTTTACCCGTCTTAAGATACCCATGTTAATTCGACTCCTTTGTATTGATTTGATTGTTTTCCCATTGATCTAAGAAATCGGAAGTGGAAGGGATCACAGGAGTTGTTGCATTCGCTGCAGTATTTCTGCTGGATCTCTTTCTTCTCTTGATGGTCCAGTATAGCAATCCGGCAGCGAGAATGGTTCCGCCTACGGCCATTCCGGCATCCCATTCATGGTGGTGTTGACCCCCTTCGCTCATCTCTCTTTCATGATGGTCCTTGGGTCCAACCGAAACTTTTTCACCGCTTCCCGAAATGTACTGTTCGGCATTTTGTTTCGCCTGATCGAATGCCTGCTTATAGTTGGACCTGTCCATCCCTGCAACCCAGTTCACTCCGGCTCCGACAATGGCGATTATCACGGCGATGAGAAGTACTTTCTTGATCCAAGGTTTACCGGATCTCATGCTCCATCCATCCTTTCGTTACGTTTATCTTCTTGACATATCTCACTATAGCCTCGAAAAGTAAAAGTACGGTAAATGGACAAAAAAATACCCTTTTCTCTACTTGTACAGAGAAAGGGCACAACATTCTATACATGGGGGAACTTCACAATAAAGGTACTTCCTTCACCAAGAAAACTCTCGACTTCGATCGATCCCTGATGTGCTTCCACAATCCACTTCGCAATCGATAAACCAAGCCCTGCACTTCCTTCCTCACGCGAACGATGTTCCTCCGCCCGATAAAACCGGTCGAAAATCCGTTGCTTTTCTTCCTCCAGAATCCCGATGCCTGTATCCCGAATGGATAGACACCATTGTTTGGGATTGCTGCCTATGGCAACGTCGACTATCCCGTTCTCTGGCGTGTACTTGATGGCATTGTCCAAGAGAATATACACCAGTTGCTTGATGCGCTCGATATCTCCTGTAACCGCCATCTCCCCAGGCAGTTGGGTCTTGATTGTGATCTGTTTCTTGTGTGCGACGGCTTCAAAAGCCAGCACCCATTGGCGGACCTTCGGTACCAAGTCAAAAGAAACCATCTCAAATTCGACCGAGCCTGAGTCGGAACGGGCCAACATCAGCAAGTGCTGAACCATTCGGCTCATCCGCCCTACTTCTTCTTTCATATCCGACACTACTTCCCTGGTGTAGGAAGAGAAGTCTTCCCCGTTCTCCAGCTCGATGACATCCAAAGACGTATTCATAATACTAAGGGGCGTTCGAAGCTCGTGTGACGCATCGGCTAAAAATTGCTGCTGCTGCCTATACGCCCGTTGTATCGGAATCATTGCTTTCTTGGACATGGAATAGCTTAACCATACGGCAGCGATAAAAAAGAGAATGAGAATAAAGAGAAACACAACGAGAAGATTTTGAAACACCTCAAAGTAAAAGGTCACATCTTTCGCCGCATAGATGGCGGCCGTTCTCCCGTCATCCGTCATAGACGGACGCGCCCCTACAAAAAGCAGCCTTTCCCTTTCCCTGGATTTTTTGGCGTCACGGTGGTTATCGTGCTCCGGCAGCCATACCAATCGAAACTCATCCCGATGTGGATGCCACATTTCAATCTTCTCCAGATTGACGTTATCGTTTTGCGGAAAGGCTTCACTACCCGCTACCACGTTACCATCGGTATCCACTATATAAAAAAAATACAAATCCTCATCACGGGAGTTGGACAGATCAGGAATCACCACGCTTCCATTCTCCGTCGCATACAAAGTTGACAGGAGAGTTTGGCTTTGCTCCCGATACACCATCCCTACAAAGAACACGGAAACAATCATAGAAAACAACACCAAGAAGAGGATGATCAGCCAGGTATAGGTGAAAGTTAATTTTTTTTGCGTTTGAACAAACAAGTCTATCTTTTTCACACGTTTATTTTTCAAAGCGGTAGCCTACCCCCCTGACGCTGTGGATCATCGGTTCCCCTTTCGCAGTCTCCAATTTGTACCGAAGCATTTTAACTGTGACATCCACATTCTTATAGGATACCTCACTGCCGATCCCCCATACACGATCCAGAATGACTTCCCTCGTCAGAACATTGCCGATGTTTTGAAGAAATAAATCGAGCAGTTGATACTCCCGTTGACTGAGGAGGATCTCCTCCCCATTTTTGGACAATTGATGAGACGTCCGATTTAACGTAAATTCCCCGAACGTCACAACATCCGTTTGAATGGGTGCGAAATTTCGCCGTGTGAGCGAGCGGAGGCGAGCGAGTAATTCGTCCATCTCAAAGGGCTTCGTCAGATAGTCATCAGCTCCGGCATCCAATCCGAGTATTTTGTCCTGTAATGCATCTTTCGCAGTTAACAGGAGGATGGCCTGGCCATAGTTCGCAGCTCGTAAGCTCTTACAAACTTCAATTCCATCCGTAAGGGGCATCATCCAATCCAAAATCAGTACGTCATAGGATGAGCCTCCGGCATAATCCAATGCATCCTCACCGGTTTCTACCCAATCGACATGGTAACCGCCTTTCTTCTCCAGCATGTACTTCACCAATTTCCCCAGTTTTTTATCATCTTCAGCAAGAAGAATGTTCACCTAGTTTCACCGCCGAACGTAGAATAATAAGTTTAGGATACCAAAGGAAAGGTAAAAGTACGGTAAAAAGGATATATCAATAATGTCTGCAATGCTTTTAGTTGTTTTCGCTCAGGCCTCCCCGAGAGTCAATCCATCAACGAACTGCTTCTAAAGAAAGGAATACAAGCCCGAGATATCTTTGTTTCTACATCCAAAATTAACGATGAAGCGGTTCTTTTTCGCCCAAACCAAGCGCCTGTGTTGTGGAAGCATGAATTTCCTGGAAAAGCTCCGGGTTTTCTGCTAGTGACACACCATAAGAAGGAATCATTTCTTTTATCTTCGGTTCCCACTCTTTCATATGTTGTGGGAAACATCTTTCTAATACTTCCAGCATAACGTTAACAGCAGTAGAAGCACCCGGAGAAGCACCGAGCAATGCAGCTACCGAGCCATCAGCGGCACTAACCACTTCCGTACCAAATTGAAGGGTTCCTTTACCGACCTCCGTATCTTTGATCACCTGCACACGTTGGCCCGCTATCACGATCTCCCAGTCCTCGATTTTGGCGTTCGGAATAAACTCGCGTAATTCTTCCAGACGCTTTTCATTCGATAACATCACTTGCTGGATCAGGTATTTGGTCAATGCCATCTCTTTTGCGCCTGCCGCCAACATCGTGAAGAGGTTATTGGGTTTGACAGAACAGATCAAATCCAAATTTGAACCCGTTTTCAAAAACTTTGGTGAGAAGCCGGCAAACGGTCCAAACAACAGTGCTTTTTTGCTGCCGATGTATCTTGTATCCAGATGCGGAACAGACATGGGAGGAGCACCAAGCTTAGCTTTACCGTATACTTTTGCATGATGCTGCTCGACAACTTTAGGATTGTTACACACCATAAACAGTCCACTTACCGGGAATCCTCCAATATATTTGGACTCAGGAATACCGGTTCTTTGTAGTAAAGGCAGACTTCCGCCACCACCACCGATAAAGATAAATTTGGCAGTATGGTATTCGATTTTACCGCTTTCAAGATTATGCACTTTGACTTCCCACGAACCGTCGCTCGTACGTTTAATATTCTTAATACTATGCTTGTATTTGATCTCGACGTTTTTACTTTGTAAATGATCAAACAACATGCGTGTTAAAGCACCAAAGTTGACATCTGTTCCGGAGTCGATTTTGGTTGCCGCGATCGGTTCACTCGATGTACGGCCTTCCATGATCAGCGGAATCCATTCCTTCAGCTTTTCAGGGTCATCAGAAAATTCCATTCCTTGGAACAGAGGAACGTTTGATAGCGCTTTAAATCGCTTATTCAAAAAAGATACGTCTTGTTCCCCTATTACCAAACTCATATGAGGTATTGGCTTGATAAAGTCCTGCGGATTACGAATCAAATTGCTGTTTACAAGAAAAGACCAAAATTGTCTTGAGAGCTGAAACTGCTCATTAATGTTTACAGCTTTACTAATATCTATAGATCCGTCAGCTTTTTCGGATGTATAGTTCAACTCACACAGTGCAGCATGACCCGTACCCGCATTATTCCATTCGTTAGAGCTTTCTTCTCCTGCGTTTGCGAGTTTCTCAAACACTTTAATTTCCCATTCCGGTGCTAACTCTTTCAGCAATGATCCCAGAGTCGCACTCATGACTCCGGCACCAATTAAGATAACGTCTGTTTTTCTCTGTATGCTACTCATAAAAACCTTCCTTATCTCTTATTTTGCAAAAAAGAGCAGGCCCTCCTGCTTAGGTGATACAAGAAGCAAGGCTCCACTCAGGAACATACCTTTTCTATCTCTATTATAACTAAAATATAGTCTATTAAAAATTATATCGACTATTATCTGATAATTATAAACCATTTGAATATGGAAAAAAAAGTGATAAGTTGTCCACAGGGCTCCAAGAATATAAAACCGAGCCTTAATCTGAATGGAACATCCTTACTGATTCCGCTTTTGCAGGTCTGCTTGGTGTGTCTAAGAACCTGTAAGCGTGATATACTAATGATGGATTATAATGTGTTCCATCTACGATTTTCCCTATGAAATTATTCCTCATGATAGTGATAATTTTGGCGACTATCTTGTACTAATTACCTCCAAATTATGAACCGCCGGTTTGCCATTAACATTAGGGTATACTGGCTTGAATTTATGGCGGGAACGTAAGGTATAATAAATTTCATACAATTGGAGGTACACATGAATCTAAAAAGGGTAAAATATTTTATAGATCTCGTTGAATGTAGAAACTTTACAGAAACAGCAAAGAAAAATTTTGTATCGCAGACTACAATTAGCCAACAAATTGCCGCACTTGAGAATGAGTTCAACATTCAGTTAATTGACAGAAAACAAATTCCGATTGAGCCCACAAAAGCGGGATGGCTGTTTTATGCAGAGGCCGTCGTGCTCTGGAAGCAATATAATCATATGAAAACAAGCATGGAAAATTTCCAGAAAAATAATACCCAACTATTGAGCATCGAATATGCTGCGATCACAGATATCCAAAGCTTGTTAAAACTCATTCCTTCATTTAAAGAAAATCATCCAAAGATTAAACTTGAATTAAATAAAGTATTGCTAAAGGATATCGCTGAGTATCTGCAAAAAGGAATATATGACGTGGCCGTGGCCTTTGACTCAGAGTTTCAAGGGAAAGAAGAAATCCTAACCCATACATTATATAGCGGACGATACTGCGCGGCTGTAAGTAAACAACATCCTCTCTTCTGTTTTGAATCCATCTCAAAGGATCAATTATATGAGCATCCGCTTGTTATGCTGAATCCAATGGTTATTGGAGACTCCTATTATTTAATGATTCAACATACCATGGAAGATGGTTACCAGCCAAGCATCCTTCGAACCGCAGATGATGTCGAAACAGAGCTGTTTTATATCATTACGGAGAATTTAATTGGCTTTTTTCCAGATAACTATGATCTTGCTGACCTGAAAGAAGAGGTCCGACTCATTCCTATACATGATTCAAACCATACTTTTAAAATCGAAATCGGCTACTTAAAAAATAATTCAAATCCGGCATTATACTCATTCCTACGGCAAATACAAAATTCGTTTTAGCAATAGTCCATAAGTTTTTTGTGTTATACATTGTTATTTTTTTCACATAATATATAAGTATAGATCATTTCAGCAAGGAGTGACGACAAACATGGGTAAGTTATTATTAACGGGTGTGGATGGCAATCTGGGCAGACAAGCGGCTGAATATTTATTGAAAATAGTGGAAAAAGACCAAATTATTTTTTGCGCATATGATCCAGCATCTTTACAAGAGTATGCAGAACAAGGCATTGAAACGCATGTGACCAATTTCAATAAAATAGACGGTCTTGCAAAAGCTTTTGCTAATGCAGATAAGCTTGCTTTAATCTCCATGCCTTTTGTAGGGATAAAACGCCAAAATGCACACAAAAACGTGGTCGATGCGGCGAAAGAAGCTGGAGTAAAACAAATCATCTATACTTCATTGGTTAACGCGGCTGATGAATCCAATCCAAGTGTTGAAAAACTGGACCATGTGTATACGGAGGATTATATCAAAAGTGTCGGGTTAGATTATATTTTCCTGCGTAATTCGCAATATGCGGAAGCCATGGTTACCAATTACTTCACCTTTGTGAAGTCGGACGGCGTGTTGAAAAATAACCAGGGTGACGGCAAGATGGCCTATATCTCACGGAAAGATTGTGCAAAAGCTGTCGCTTATGCATTAGCAGCAAGCAATTATCATGAGGCGATATTAAATATAAATGGTCCTGAATTAATAACAATGTCCGACTTTATCGAGATTGGAAATGAAGTAACGGGTCATCATGTAACCTACAAGCATATCACGGATGAAGAAAATTACGGCGTATTTGATGCCATGGGAGTTCCCAGAACAACGGATGGCAAATTTGCAGAAGATTCCGAAGCCCCCTTCTCTTCTGAAGGTATGGTTACCTTTGGACAAGCAATTCGCTTAGGGAAAATGGATATATTTACGGACGACTTCAAGAAGCTGACGGGCCAAGATCCCGTAACGGTGAAATATATGTTTGAACATGCGAATGAGTACCAAGTGGGGGAACGACACTCCAAAGATAATTAATCCAAGTCATGACAATGTTTGCGGAGAGATCGGAAGCCGATTGATGACCGAAGAGTGGGGCCGCACGGCTCCCTGCATACGATCAACAAAGCAAAACTCTGGGTACCTGCACCAAGGAACCCAGAGTTTTTTGTAATCTAATTGGTCAGCCTTTATCCAATCTTGGATTAATGCCGGGAGCACCTTTAGTTCCCCACAGTCCAGCTATCATACAAACCAACCAATTCTAACTGAAAGAAGCTCTATATATCTTGTTTTACTCTATAAGGTAAACTATCATCTGCACTGTAGAACTTAGCATCCCACTGAGGAAGTCAGTACTTTAATCAAAAACACACCTTATATCGCAATATTTCGCTCTACTATCACTTATGATACGGTTCACCACGTTGTCTGTAACGGCAAGTTTTTAGGGCCATCCGTTACCGGACGGCCCTTTCATAATCCATATTAATGATCCAAGGGAAGATTATCCGAGAACAAATCCGGATTGTCCTTGAGCATTTCCGTGATGACTTCCGCCACCATAGCCGCATCACAAACCCTTACAACCGCATCGCCAAGCTCTCCCTTATACATCGCACCTTTACGTTCAAGGACCTCATCTACTTTCCAAAAATGCTCCGACCACGACAACCCGCAATGTCTGCGGGAAGGTACAGGGATTTCCGTTCCATCAGGTAGAACCGTGTAAAGCATCTCATGCTCATCCGTTAACCTGCCCTGGATGTCCACCCATTCTTCAACTCCATGGATAAATGTGTTGCGTTTTAAATCGACCCCAACCAACAAGATGGTCGCCTTTCGATCGAGCAGCTTCCCCCAGGCGGAGCCTCTTGCGCATGGTGTATCATAACGATGATCGTCGTTGGTGAAAGCTATGGAATCCCGACCTAATGCTGCCACCGAATGGGTGGGGTGTAACGAACGCACCACGCCAGGCCGTTTGCGAAAAAGTTCAGGTAGGATACCAACGCAGCAAGCTGACTGATCCACGTAAAATCTCGGATTATCCGCATTGATGTAGGACCACGTATGGGTAGGTAACACCAGCAGCCCATCCTTCATATACTCTGTAAACGCATCCAAGACTGTGTCCGCACCACCCTCGACCAGCCCCATACTTTTCATCGAAGAATGGACCAACAACGTCCCTTTGCTGTCAATGCCCAGCTGCTCTAACTGCTTCATTAAGCTCTCTATCGTGTGCATGTTTTTCTCCCTCCCAGAATATTATACCAAAAATTTTCCATTATTTATAATATGGTTCACCGCGCTGTCTGAAACAGCAACGAAAAGACTGCATGTCCAGAATCATAGCCATCTTCCCAATAGGGTACTCCTTTTTCTCATAAAAAAAGGAAGGCGTGGGGTACACCTTCCCTTAACTCGTATAACTCAAAACACAGGACCCACAGCTCAATTCTCGGCCACCTATGGATTTAGCCTCCTGAATTCATCCGTTTTCTTAGCACCAAATGATACCTGGAATGGAAAATTCCTGTTAATATATTTTCATTACGAATCATCACAATCTCTTCAATAGTAAAGTTGCTGCCAATCAGGTCCAAAATTTTTGAGTAATTGTAATACATTTGCACAGTTCCTTGTTCGTGCCCTGTACCGCAAATTTCTTCGCCAGTGAATTCCCTCGAATGGTTCGAATCATCTCCAGAGATTAAATCACAATAAAATAACCCCTCTTTTTCTAACACCCTTGCAGTCTCTCGTATACCCTCTTTAGCAATTTCGAAGTTCATGCTATCGAATACACCGTTACTGCCCGCAAATTGAAAAAAACCATCGTTCCAAGGCATCTCGGTAATACTGCCTGCTACAATTTTACTTTCTATATGATCAATGCCAGCGCTTGAAGCCCATTCACGAGCTTTCATTACCGCTTCATCCGACAAGTCAATCCCGTAGGAATCCAAACCCATCTGCTTGCTGAAAATAATATGTCTGCCTATACCACAACCTACATCTAGGAATCTTGGTTGTGCTTGGTGAGTGTGGATGGTCTTGTAATCTTGGAGTCCCACTCGTTTTGTAATATATTTCGCAAAAAAACGTATCACTTCTTCATGGGGATAAAAAACGTGATTTTCCCCGTTTTTATAAGAATTTTGCCATTCTTGTTTCTTGTTATCCACTTTAAATCTCCTCCGCCCCGATATGTAAGGTATTACTTGAATCACAAAATGCTCGGTGAGCTTTGAGTTCCTATCCAAACAACTATCTAAATAGATTATCGGAAAAAAGAGCGATATTCATAATACTGATAATTACTACTAACTCTTTCCACGTTCAAGTTGTTCTATATGGGAACTGGCTGCTACGCCAACAGCAGCCTCCATCAAATGAGCTATGAGTACCATTGCCAAAATGGCGTGAACCTACGCTGTCTGTACCCGTCACCAGCCTTCACATCCGTAAACGTCGTCGCTTCGTTGGTCTAAAAGAGAGTCAAGACAAATTTACGGACTGTTAGGATGGCCTTGTTTCTTTAGTGAGCATGAGATTTCACGTTATACGCCCAATCCCTTGCCGCCTACGGGACGTAGTCGTATCGGCTCTACGCCCGCGATTAGAGGATTTGCACGCCGAATGACTGCCACCACTTGCTCATTCTTGAGAGAGTCGGCATGAACTTGGGCATCGCGCCACAGCTCCGTGACCCAAACCGTGTCAGGATCGTCCACAGATTCATTGATAATATAGAGCTCGCAGCCCTCCATATCGTTCAGGCTCCGGGAAGCCTCCAGCAATAATGATATGAGTTCCTCTCGCTTCCCGGGGTGAGCCGTCAACTTACCATACATAGTGAACTTGTCCATCTCTTTTTTCATCCTTTCTTATTAGCCGTTTTAAATGGCATCGCTTCGTAGTGCTTCCACATTTCCAGGCTTACCTCCGCCATTCTTTCGATCAGCATGAGGGGCTCAAGTATTTCAAAAGACTTCCCATATGGGAGAAGAAAGTAAGGCACGTACGTCTTCAAAGACGGTTCCCCGATCTTAAAGAGAGCTTCGTCGGGTCTCCTGCGCTCGCTTAACGCATGCCCGAATAGCCAATGTCTGCATAGCTCGTTAAGCGCGTGTTCATGCCCCTTTAGCCTTACCGTGACCAAAGTCTCGGCATCGAGCGAATCCGGGAGCAAAGAGCGCAAAAGGAAATCCCTTGCGGAGAAGGAGGATGGACGTTCGAAGCGTGTCCCCGTTGCTTCCAAATGGACTATTCGATCCACGCGAAAGCTCCGGATCTCTTGCCGCAAACAGCAAAATCCGACAACGTACCAAATCCCTTTCCAATGCACGATGCCGTAGGGATTGAGGACTCGGTTGGTACGGGCCAGCTCCGGTCCTTTGGCATAGACCATGTCCAGCGACTCTCCCCGCGCTGCGGCCTCCTCTAGATGTTTGAGCAGCTCAAGCTCGCGCGCGTCCGTGGGAGGGTGGATGACGGCGAGCCCGTCGCTGTGTCTGTTGATCCATTCAAGTTGCTCTTCATTGGTGTATCGCTTCAGCTTATCTACTGCTCGGACGAGCGCATCTGTGAAGGGATAACCTGCTTCCCGGGCGAAGACCGACGCATGCACTAGCGCCTTCTGCTCTTCGGAATCGAAGAGCAGCGGGGAACTGACGAACTCGCCGAGCAGCCGGTAACCGCCGTTCGGACCGGAATCGGCTATAATCGGGGCACCGCTTGCGCACAGTGAATCGATGCATCTGTAAACGGTGCGGACATGAATCTCCAAATCATCCGCAAGCTGTTGCGCCGTCACCCGCTTCCCTGAACGAAGCAACCATAGAATGGATAGCATATTATCCGCTTTGGACATGCCGCACTTCACTCCCTGAGCCAGTTTCTCGTTTTAAACTTTTACTCCTTCAATACTTTCATTGTAAAGATTTTTTAGGCTAAAGGTGTTACCCCTTTTTCGATCCAGGTCTCGTAAGTAGGGCCATAGATATTCGGCAATTGAAGGCCAGCCTGACGCATGAGAACGGTCATCTGTCCGCGATGATGCGATTGGTGCATGATCGAATAACGAAGAGAGCTTCCAATCAGCCAAGCTTCCTTGTTTATTACGACCGATTCGAACAAAGTTCCATCATTCCACTGCGTACGAACCGCATGCAGCAGATCGTTGCTGATCCGCCGATACTCCGATGCTATTAATACGGCAGAAGCCGGTGCCTCTTCTCCTCCAGAGAGAGCATCGAATACGAGCCCCAGGTTCGTCATATAATGCAATGAATGTACCAAATGCCACGCGATTTGTCCAAGCGTACGCCGACCTTCGATAACCTCCTGTCCCAAAGAAGCATCCGTGAGCAAATCCAGCACACTAGCGGTTAGTTCTGCCTCGCCAGTCCACTCTAACGCAAAATCTTCAATCCTAGTAAACATTTTTCATCCCTCTATTTCATTATTGGCTTTAAGCAATACCAGCATACAAAAAAAACACTGACAGTTACGGTCAGTGTTTTCAATTTAGGCGTTAACAAACTCGAAAATGGTCAATGGTCAACTTTAATTTCACGAGAAGCTGGAGACGCCCCCTTGATCCGCGCAGAATATGCGTCCGCACCTATCGCGAATAGCCCCCTTTGACAGATATACGATTATTCGTTATCCGGCGCGGCCGGGGTCATCAAGCCTTGAACGGCGCCGAAGAACGGACGAATGGACTTGATCATGCCGTAGCCCATCTTCACGACCGGAACAAATTTCTGGATCATGCCGAACAGCCGCAGGCCGCCACCGAGCGCACCGCCGAGCGCACCTGCGCCCGCACTGGCGCCGCCCAGGCCGCCGAGCAACGAGCCCATCATCGGCAGGAATGCCGACACCTTGGCGTCCGGTTTGCGGGAGCGCGAACGGACGGACGGTTTGCGCGCGCCGCTTCTCCGGTTGCCGAGACGGACGCCCGGGGCTGGCGAACCGGCTCTGCGTTTGGGAGATCGGGAGCCTTGCTTCCCGGAAGAAGCGCGTGGGGGGGCTCCAGGGCTGGCAAGTACCAACCCACCGCAATTAACGTCGGTGATGTAGCCGACGTAAGTCTCTCCGCTGTGCAGGGTGACGCAGACCGGACGGCCCTGAAGCTTCTTAGCCCGTGCGCGCATCTCTTTCGACTGTGCCATGGAAGTTCACCTCGCTCACTGATTATAATTCAGTTTACGCCAGGGGCGGGCGGGCTGCTTGTGCGAATGGGGCATGTGCACGCCCAAAATTGCTTGATGGGCTCGCCGTCACCGGGGCATTAGTCTGCTCCAAACGTTGGAAGCAAAACTAACCGTACCGTTAGTTCGACTGGTTATTGTGTTCTTTTCCCCATTCATGCAACACTTCAAAGATCGAACTCAGTGTCATTCCATATTCCATGATCTTATAACAGACTTTAGGCGGTATTTCTGGATATACTGTCCGTTCAACGAGACGTCAGTAACCAATTTCTTCAACGCTTCTGACAGCACCTTATCCAGCCGTGCAATGCAGTATTCTCCCTATCTTCATGTTTTTTAGACAACTAGGTAGAACATATTTAAGTGCTTTTTCATTGTGGGTATACACCCACTTCATTTACCATACATGTACAGACTAACTTTAAACTAGTCTGTAATTATTTTCACTCTTTTGAGTGCATTTTTAAAGACGTTAACTCGATGTTCATTATCCCCTGTAAGAAGTTCAACGCCACTTCAAATGAGTGCCTAAACGAGTACAAAACCCGTAATATTTAAGGGACCTTTAAAAAGCCCCTCCAGATTCAGATTTTTGGATAGTTGATAGGTTTTTTTCCTCTGCCAAGTACATTTTTACAATTTCCAACTTGAATTCCTGAGTATATACAGTAAGGGGCTTATTCCTAACTGTCTACTCAGTTCACCGCGATAGTCGCATTAGCGTTCGGTTTGAATAAACTGTCCGGCGTACCCTTTACGACCCCCATGTCGGATAAAGTATCATTCTAATTGCACACCTGTGCGCGAAATCTCTTTAGGTGTTATTTTTCAAAAATGTTTCTCTGGTCAAGCTCAAAAAGGCTTCGATTGCAGGCGAGATCCACTTCTCTTCATGCCAAAACATTTGCGTTGCAAACGATGTGGCGGTCAGATCCCAAGGCAACGGAACCAGTTCTCCCCGATTCACTTCTCCGATTACGGCCATTTCAGGCAGTATGGCAATGCCCATTCCTATTTTCGCACATTGTTTAATAGCCTCAGCACTGTAAAACTCCAATTCGGTAATTCCCCCCATGCCCTTCTGTGACAGACTTCGATCAAAAAAAGTGCGATAGGAGCATCCCTTCTCCGTCAACAAAAAGGTCTCGCCATGAAAATCTTCAATGGCCAATGCAGGATGTGCTGCCAAAGGATGATCCGGTGATACCAATAGATAAAAGGGCTCATCCAGCATTTTTTCACCGCAAAATCCGGTCTCGCCCTTGTCCTCATCCAGCGTAAAAATAATGTCAGCGTCCCCTTCACGCAAGCTCTGTTTGAGGTTCGAATTAGGCAGCGGTCGGAACATTAACCGAACCCCTGGATAGCTCAAACGAAACTGGCGCAATACAGCCGGCAGCCGGTACGTACACAACGTTTCATCGGCACTTATGATTACCGTACCCGTCAATTCGCCGGATTGCTTGACGGCATGCTGTGCTTCTTCAACCACACTCAATATGTTATCTGCATAGCGCAGGAACGTTCTCCCTGCATCGGTCAAAGTCACATTTTTACCCAATCTGTCCACCAGCTTGACACCCAATTCTTCCTCTAAGGCCTTCATTTGCATCGTAACCGTGGAAGGGACATAGTTCTGCACTTCGGCAGCTCGGGTAAAGTTGAGTGTGGAAGCAAGCGTATAAAAGGTTTTTAATTGGCGCAATTCCATGGAGTTCCGCTCCTTAATTCAAAAAAAATGAACGTTCTCTTTATAAACGTTTCTTTGACTTAACAATAGCAGCATCGTAGAGTGATGACAAGGAAGGTAGTTCATACTTTTAGCTATGAAAAGGAGTTTTTTATATGAGGGATTATGAAATTTATGAATTAGGAGATGTTCTGCTGCAATCCGGTGACACTCTGCCAAATGCCATTCTCGCCTACAAAACATACGGCATGCTAAATGCAGCCAAAAATAATGTGATTGTCTATCCCACCTGGTTTGCCGGCTTGCATACTGATAACGAATGGTTAATCGGACCTGGCAAGGCACTGGATCCAGAAAAATATTTTATCATCGTCCCCAATATGTTGGGCAATGGACTCTCCTCCTCGCCAAGCAATACGCCACCACCTTATCATCAAGCAAATTTCCCGCTGATTTCGATTTATGATAATGTGCGACTGCAGCATCAACTGGTGAATCAAAAGTTTGGTATTGAAGAAATCGCCCTCGTTGTAGGTTGGTCACTAGGGGCTGTACAGACCTTTCAGTGGGGGGCAAGTTATCCTGATATGGTACAACGAATCGCTCCATTCGGCGGGACTGCCATGACCCGGCCACATGCAAAGGTTGTATTTGAAGGAATGATCGCTGCTCTTCAGGCTGATTCTGCTTGGAAAAATGGCTTCTACACGCAGAAACCCAAAACGGGATTGGCAGCCATGGGTCGAGTCTACGCAGCTTGGGGGTTCTCTCAGGCTTATTATCTAGAGCAGCTCTATCAGCAAGAGGGCTACCACACACTGGAGGAATATCTCGTCGATTACTGGGATCAAGTATTTTTGACCTTTGACGCTAATGACCTGATCACCATGTTACGTACCGGAATTACAGGTGACATTAGCGCTAATCCGACGTATAACGGCGATTTTGACCTTGCATTAAGCAGGATAACAGCACGGGCCTTGGTTATGCCGGGAAGTACAGACCTTTTCTTCCCTCCCCAGGATAACAAAGTTGAAGCATCACATATGCCAAATGCATTCTTCCTCCCGATTGAATCCAAGTGGGGGCATTGCGCAGGCATTGGACAGCATGAACCAGATTCCGTATTTATAGATAAAAGTCTAAAAAGTTTCTTGCTTGAATGAAACTGAGGAGGAGCGGATTAAATTGAAAAATAAATTGATTATATATGTCCTAGCACTTGCTGTTTTTCTAATCGGAACCATTGAATACATTATTACAGGAGTCATTGAAATGATCGCCATGGACTTGAGAGTATCTACTTCCGAAGCTGGTTTACTGGTGACTGTATTTGCTCTCGCAGCGGCCATTGTTGCTCCGATTCTGATTGCATTAACAATAAATATGGATCGCAAGAAGCTACTGATGGCTGCCCTCAGTGTGTTTATTACCAGCAACGGACTTATGCTTGTAAACCTTTCTTACGAAACATTACTATGGGTACGAATTATTCAAGGGGTTAGCGGAGGAATCGCTACCGTAGTAGCCATGGCAGTAGCGACACGACTCGTCGAAAAAGAAAGAAGGGGCAATGCCATCGGTATTATTTTGATGGGGCTCAGTAGTTCGTTAGTTCTGGGTGTTCCAGCTGGTACATTTTTTAGCGAGATGTTTGGATGGAGAGTTTTGTTTATTTTGATCGGTATAATAAGCGTTCTTCCATTGTTTATCATCTATAAAAAGGTTCCTGCAATCAGAGAAGAAGAAGCTGTTACCCTCAGGATGCAGCTCTCTATTTTAAAGGATTCAAAAATTGTAACTGCCTTGGCTATTACTTTATTTTATATTGGTGGTTACTCTACGCTCTTTACTTATATTACACCTTTCTTGCAAGCCGCATCCTCTCTTTCCATAACCGAAATTAGCGGTGTTTTATTCCTAGCGGGAATTTGCAGCTTTATCGGATCCAAAGTGGGTGGACAATTGGCAGATACAAAGGGATCGAAATTCACAATTTGTATTGGACTCCTGTTACAGGGAGTAATGCTCCTTTTATTCACTGTAGCTGGTGTCAATATCATTGTATTAATCTTGGTTTTAATGATCTTTATGTTAGCAACCTGGAGTATTTCCCCTGCTCAGCAGCTATTTTTGGTCACTCTGGTACCTCGAAATCCAGACATTGCCCTGAGCGTAAATACTTCCTTCATCCAATTTGGTTTTGCGCTAGGATCTGGATTAGGCGGCCTTGTCATCAGCCGTACCTCTGTTCTGAATTTAAATTGGGTAGGTCTGGCTGCTGTAAGCGTTGCATTACTTCTTGCCATCTTGCTATTCAAAAAAATGAGCAGTGGGATTGGAACGTCTACTGTTACTAAAGAAAAATATTAAATAGCTCCCTCTTTCTACAATCCCAGCATTCAAATCCGAGGCATTTTTTAACACACCGGGCACGCCATTCCCATATTCAGATGTACATAAAAGTACATCATTTGCCTCCCTAAGCTGTGTCCGTAGTTCTCTTACCGAAGCAGGTCCTTCATCGAAATCGAGATCAGGGTTGAAATGCGGAAGATCGCCCAATCCTTTCCTTGGAAAAAATTCGTCCCTGCTTATAATACGGATCTCCGTGCTGTTTGTAACGGCAAGATTTAGGACCATCATTTTGCGGGATAGCCCTTTCTTTGATCTCGCATCTTTTTTACAAATAGAAAAAGTGGATGGATTTCTCCAATTGCACTTTTGCTTACTTTAATATTCTCCTTTAATTACAAAAAACGAACCCCGAATTGTTCCAGCTAGTTTTGACTTCTGCCTAGCAAACTTAAACTTCCCTTCTAGCTCCTTTGGTACCTCCATCCCCTCAGAAAGCTTAAAACCAACGGCCCGCTTCTTAGTATCATCAACCGTATACATGACGTTGACCTCAAGACCATCCTCATAAAAGACATAAGCAAATTTAATATTTTCAACTTGAAAACGTGACGTTTCTAAAGGTTTGGCCGCAAACTCAATATCACGCTCTTTCAAAACTAGGTTCACATAATCAAGGGTCTCCTGACTTTCACTAGCTGGCACAACCGTAAATTCATGCTTGTATTTGTTCATAAAGTAACGGGCTTCATTAGCACGCAAACCAGCAAGCGCTTCTACTACAGGTGAAGACTCTAAACCAACCGTAGACACATTATTAAAATCAACGATATAGGGCATTTCCATCTCTCCTTTTAACTCATTATTTCCAAAAAAACTTGCCGCTACTCAATAGTCTCAAATCTACTAACGGGATCATTTCTGCATAAAAGTTTATTTTTTAGAATCAAGAATAAACATAGATGCATCATGTCCCATGAATATTTTACTTCCGTTAAAAAAAGTTTTGGACTGAATATCTCTGTATCCTATTTTAGTCATAATGTCAGTCAGCTCTTCTTGACTAAATCCGTTATGAACTATATCTGAAACTACTTTTTCATTTTTATTAAAATCTACGATTAATAAATGTCCTCCTTCATTTAGAACATCAAATAATCTGGATAAAACGAATTCAACATCATGAATATGGAGCAGAACCTGAGCCATAAAAATATAGTCAGCATGCAAATCCGATAGACCTTCCTTTTCAAAATCAAAGCATATTGTATCTGCATTATGAATATTAAAATCAGTAATTTTTTGCTTTATTTGATTAATCATGTTTTGTGAAGTATCCAGAAAAAGCATAGAATTAAAATCGTTTAACAAGTTCATTCCGACGAGACCCGTTCCACACCCG